>NZ_JBIVTZ010000005.1:0-478201 GCF_044756945.1 Streptomyces sp. NPDC091387
GAGACGCCCCGGAGGGGCACCGAACCCCCACCCGCACGCCAGGCGCACCCCGCGGGGGCACCCGCACCAACCAGCCCGTCCGGCGATTGAGGACAAAAACCCGCACCCCAAGGACCCCGCACCGTCACAGCGCCGCGCCGAACAGCGCGTCCTGCGCCGCCTCCCGCGCCGCGAGCAGCGCGCCGCGCAGGACCGCCGTTCCGCCGAGCAGACCGGCCCTGACCTCGGTGCGCAGCGGAGACATCATGGCCAGGCGTTCCTCGACCCGTGCGGCCAGCGCGTCGCCGCCCGCACGGCCGACCTCGCCCGACAGCAGCACACACCCCGGGTCGAGGACCGAGGCGACGGCTGCCGCGCCCAGGGCCAGCCGGTCGGCGAGGGCGCCGAGGAACGCCTCGCTGTCGCCCGCGCCCGCGAGGGCCGAGCGCACGGCGACCGCCGCGCCCGGTTCCCGGCCGTCGGCCGGGGTGGCGATGCCGTGGACGGCGGCCAGTTCACAGAGCGGCACCGAGCCCACCAGGGAGTGAAACCCGCCGTCGCAGTTGACGGCAGAGGGCGTGCCGATGGTGCCGGGGACCGGCAGGAAGCCGATCTCGCCCGCGCCGCCGGAGGCTCCGCGGCGCAGCTTCCCGTCCAGCATGACGGCCGCGCCGACGCCGTGTCCGAGCCACAGCAGGACGAACGTGTCGCGGTCGCGGGCCGCTCCGACGCGGTGTTCGGCGACGGCGGCGAGATTGGTCTCGTTCTCGACGAGGACGGTCGCGGGCAGCCGCTGCTGGAGCGCCCTGACCAGGGTGCGGTGCCAGGCCGGCAGGCCTGTGGTGTCGCGGAGGTCCCCGGTGACCGGGTCGATCAGACCGGGGGCACCGATCCCGACGCTGTGGAGCGGCGCGGTGCCCGCCCGGCGCGCGGTGCGTTCCACGAGGCCGACGGCCTGCTCGACGGCGTCGTCGGTGGCGGTCTCGCTGCCGATCGGCAGGGTGGCCTCGGCGAGGGTCGCGCCCAGGAGGTCGGCGACGACCACGGCGACACTGTCGGTACGCACGTCGAGGGCGGCCAGGTGGGCGCGGTCGGCGACGATCCCGTAGAGCCGGGCGTTGGGTCCGCGGCGCTCGGCCCCGGACTCGCCGACCACCCGGACCAGCCCCGCTCCCTGAAGCCGTTCGACCAGGTCGGCGACGGTGGGCCGGGAGAGCCCCGTCAAGGTCTTCAGCTGTGTGGCCGTCAGCGGGCCGTCCTGCTGGAGGAGCCGCAGGGCGAGCCGGTCGTTGATGGCCCTGGCGGTGCTCGGTGATGCGGGCATGCCGGGATCCTTCCAGACCGCCGCCGCGGTCGGTGCCGGCACAGTCTATTTATCAGGCAGGGTTCCTGATAGTTTACTGCCCGCATCGTGGAGAAGGGCGCCGGGGGCGTCGGAACCGCGGCATCGGACATTTCCCAGGGGAGGGCACGGCGGTATGACGACGGATTCCACGGCAACGGTCTTCAGCATGGAGCAGGTGAGGCGCGCCAGGTATGCCGTCGCCACGGTCTTCGCCGTGCACGGCGCGGTGACCGGCAGCTTCGCCACGCGGGTGCCGTGGATCCAGGACCACGCCGGGGTCAGCGCGGGGCAGCTCGGTATAGCCCTGGCCTTCCCGGCGATCGGCGCCTCGCTCGCGATGCCGCTGGCCGGTGCGATCAGCCATCGCTTCGGCGCCCGGACCGCGCTGCGCGGGCTGCTGATGCTGTGGACCCTGGCGCTGATCCTGCCCGCCCTGGCCCCCAACCTGCTGACGCTGTGCGGGGCGCTCCTGGTGTATGGGGCGTCGGCGGGCATGTCGGACGTGGCGATGAACGCGCTCGGGGTCGAGGTGGAGAACCGCCTCAACAAGTCGATCATGTCCGGGCTGCACGGGATGTGGAGCGTGGGCGCCCTGATCGGTTCGGCTGCGGGCACGGTGGCCGCCCATCTGGGGGCCGACGCGCGGCTGCACCACGTCATCGCCGCGCTCGTCCTCACCGTACTCGGCCTGCTCGCCTGCCGGCGGGTGCTGGACCTGCGCAGCGAGCCGGACACCGAGGCGCCGCCTCGCTTCGCCCTGCCGCCCAAGTCGGCCCTGATCATCGGTGCGGTGGGCTTCTGCGCGGTGTTCGCGGAGGGCGCCAGCCTGGACTGGTCGGCGATCTACCTCCGGGACGTCCTGGGCAGTTCCGCGGGTCTGGCGGCCGCGTCGACGACCGCGTTCGCGCTGACCATGGCGGTGGCCCGGATCGCCGGCGACCGGGTCGTCGACCGCTTCGGCGCGGTGCGGACCGTACGGACCGGCGGCGCCCTCGCCACGGTCGGCGGGGTGCTGGTGGTCACCGCGCCCAACGCGGCCCTGGCGATGTGCGGGTTCGGTCTGATGGGCCTCGGCATCGCCGTGGTCGTACCGCTCACCTTCGCGGCGGCGGGGCGCAGCGGCCCCAACCCGAGCCAGGCGATCGCGGGTGTCGCGACGATCACCTACACCTCGGGCCTGATCGCCCCGTCGGCGATCGGCTCGCTCGCCGAGGCGACCTCGCTGATCGTCTCCTTCGGTCTGGTGTCGGTGCTGGCCTTCGGGCTGGTGCTCGGAGCCGGTGTGCTGCGGGCGGGCGACCGCAAGACGGTGTCCTCCTCGGACGGCGTTCCGGGCACCGCCGCGGCCGAGCCGCGCCCCTGAGCCGCCCGCGCCCCGAGCCGTCCGGGCACCGGGCGCGGCGGTCCGCGGCCCGGTGCCTTCGTGCCCGGATCCCGGCCGGAGGCAGGTGACCAGCCGGCACTAACATGGCGCTGATCATTTCCGCGGTCCGCGCCGTGCCCCGCGAGGCACCGGCCGGCCGCACCTCCACACAGGGAGCAACCATGGGCGGCCTCGGCGTGCGCTGGACCTTGCGCGGCGACGGAAAGACCCCGGCACCGGGAGCCGTGGTCCGGCCGGACGAACGGCTCACCTGGCCCCGTACGTTCGGGCTCGGCGCCCAGCACGTGGTCGCGATGTTCGGGGCGTCCTTCGTCGCGCCGTAAACCCCATGATGAGTGCGGAGACCAGCGCTCCCCCGCAGAATACGACGGCGCAGGTCGAATCCCCACCCTCACGGCCAGGCCTGTCGGCATGCGCCTGAACCGCGTGGTCCGCTGATCGTCGAACCCCCGGTCCAGCCGGCGAATCTCAGCACCACCCCAGCAACACACAAGGAGCAAGACCATGGCGGGCTTCGGCTGGAAGCTGCACGGCGACGGCAAGAGCCTCGCACCGGGCGAGGTCGTACGACCGGATGAGCGGCTCACCTGGGGGCGCACCGCCGGCCTCGGCGCGCAACACGTGGTCTCCATGATCGGGGCCTGCTTCGTCGCCCCGATCTTGATGGGCCTGGACGCCAACCTCGCCGTCATGGCATCCGGTGCGGCCACCATCCTCTTCCTGCTCATCACCCGTGGCCGTATCCCCAGCTACCTCGGCAGCAGCCTGTCGTTCATCGGCGTGGCCGCCGTCATCAAGACGCAGGGCGGCGACGCGGCAACCCTCACCGGGGCACTGCTGGTCGTGGGAGCGGTCCTCTTCCTGTGCGGGGCGATCGTTCGCGCCCTGGGCGCCCGCATCATCCACGCCGTCCTGCCGCCGGTGGTCACCGGCGCGGTGGTCATGCTCATCGGGTTCAACCTGGCCCCCGTCACCGCCGGCACCTACTGGCCCCAGGATCAGTGGACCGCGCTGCTCACCATGCTCTTCACAGGCTTCGCCCTTGTCGTCCTGCGTGGCTTCTGGTCCCGTATCGCGATCTTCCTCGGCCTGGCCTTCGGCTACCTGATCTCCTGGGTCTTCGACCGCGTCTTCGGCAAGATCCACTCCCCCGCCGGAGGGACCGAAGCGGTCGACCACTGGCGCCTTGACCTCTCGGGGGTGGCCAAGGCCGACTGGATCGGTTTTCCCACCTTCCACGCCCCGAGCTTCTCCCTCTCCGCGGTTCTCGTGGCTCTGCCTGTCGTCATCGCGCTCATCGCCGAGAACGCCGGGCACGTGAAGGCTGTAGGCGAGATGACCGGCGACCCGCTGGACGACAAGCTCGGCACGGCAATCATGGCCGATGGTGCGGCCACTGTGATGGCGACGTCGGTCGGTGGCCCCGCCACGACCACGTACGCCGAGAACATCGGCGTCATGGCCGCCACCCGCGTCTACTCGACCGCTGCCTACTGGTGCGCCGCCGGCTTCGCGATCCTGTTCGGGCTCTGCCCGAAATTCGGTGCCGTCGTGGCCGCCATCCCCGGCGGAGTCCTCGGCGGAATCACCGTCATCCTCTACGGCATGATCGGCCTGCTGGGCGCACAGATCTGGGTCCGCTCCCGCGTCGACCTCTCCAACCCGCTCCACCTCGTGCCCGTGGCCGCGGGACTCATCGTGGGAATCGGCAACGTCAGCCTGACGCTTACCGACAACTTCGAGCTCAGCGGCATCGCCCTGGGGACGTTGATCGTGGTTGTCGGCTACCACGCCCTTCGGGCCCTGGCTCCTGCGCACATGAAGGACGAGCCCCCGCTCGCCGAATCTGGCAACCCGGGGTACGACCGCGGCCGACCGGGCGGATCTTGATCGCGGGCATGCCCGAGACCATCAGGCCGAGCTCTCGCAACGGCCGCCGTCTAACTGAACGCCGGGTTCTGTCGCACTCAGGGAGCGATCACGCTCTGACCTGCACGTATACCGGCACCCGGCTGGCGTTCTTCGCCCTCTGGGACTTCTCAGGAACTTTCAGCCAAGATCCGTGAACCACGCCTCGATCGCGGACAGCCCACGAGAGCCGGCCTGCGGCATGAAGTGCGTGCAGGTCCGGAGTGTGAACGCCGGATCGGAGTGACCCAGCCACTTCGCGAGCGACACGATCGGCTCTCCGGCTTCGAGCATCACCGAGGCACATGTATGACGCAGGGCGTGGACGCCGTGCTCTCGGCTGGGTTCCCGGACTCGCGACGGCTTCTCGCCGGGCTGCTGTGCGGGCAGCGGCGGGATGACTCCGGCGCCGGCGAGCGCGGGCTTCTACGCCTTGGTGTTCCAGGTGGTGCGGTTGATCGCACCACGTCGCCCGGTGTAGACGAGCAGCGGGACGGTCACCTTGCGCCGGTCCTCTCGTGCGAGGTCGGGCTCCTCGGGATCCAGCCAGGGCAGTGTCACGTCGATCGACTCGAAGCGCTCCTGGTGCATGAGGAGCCGCTTCGCGAGAACCTTCGGCAGGGGCGCGTCGCGCTCCTTGCCACCCTTGGGCGGACCGAAGTACAGCTGCGACTTGTACATGAGGATCTGCCGCTCTATGTGCACGGAGTCACCGCGAACGTCGCCTGGGCTGAACCCGAACACCTCACCCTGTCGGAGCCCGCGCCCGACCCCGAGGTCGAGCGCGATCCGGTACGGGTCAGCCAGCGCCCCGCGTACGGCATCAACGCGATCCTGCTGCCAGGCGCGAGCCTTGCGTTCCGGCTTCTTCGACGGCTTGATCGAACTGCTGCCCTTGCACGGGTTACGGAACAGGCGCTTGTCCTCGACGGCAGCTTGCATGATCGCCTTGAGGTACACCCATGCGACATACGCCGTGCTTGATGCCAGTGACCGCTGCACATCGGCCGACCACCTACGCAGCTCCGCGACGCCGATGTCCTTGAGCGCCAGCTCTCCGAGCTGCGGCAGCACATGCCCCCAAATCCGGTGCCGCATGCTTTCCAGCGTCTGAGCAGGGTGCACCTGGGACAGCCACCAGTGCTTCTCGACGTACTCGCGAAGGCTGATCGCGCCATCGCGCGCATCGACGAACTCTCCTCGCCGCGCGTCGGTCTGCGTCTCCGCTAGTGTGATGCGCCAGAAATCCTGATGGTTAGTCAGCACCCTGTTGTCATGTCACATCCCGGCCCTTCTGCTGTGAAGATCACGTTGTCAGGGGAAGAGCGTGCCGAGTTGGTGCGTCGACCATCGGCCGGATCTGGAAGAAGTTCGACCTCAAGCCGCACCTGCAGGACTCCTTCAAACTGTCCACCGACCCGCAGTTCGTCTCCAAGGTCGTCGATGTCGTCGAGATCAAAACCTGGCTGGGCAAACACCCCCGCTTCCACATCCACTTCACTCCGACCGGCTCCTCCTGGATGAACCAGGTCGAGCGGTGGTTCGGCCTACTGACCGACAAGCTCATTCGCCGCGGCGTCCACAGGTCCGTGAAGGCCCTGGAGGACGACATCACCGCATGGATCGACACCTGGAACGAGAACCCAAGGCCCTTCACCTGGACCAAGACCGCCGACGAGATCCTCAACTCCCTCGCCGATTACCTCGCCAAGGTCGGAACCGATAGCCAGCAGACAGGGCAGAACTAACCATCAGGATTTCTGGCGCATCACACTAGCTTGGCCAGGACCACGTCGTGGTCGGGCGAAGACCCAGAACGCTTTCTTCTCCTCGTGGGTGAGGATTCGCAGTCATCCGCGTGACCTGCCAAGCAGCGTGCGCCGCCGCAGCGGCCCGGCAGGCTGCGCCCGCAGCAATACCGGTCAGAGCGGCCACGGATCGGCCCGCCGGCCCATCACGGGCAGGGCCAGGGCGACTCCCGTCTGTTCGGCCTTGCGGGTCAGGAATCCCATGGTGGCCGTGAAGTCGTCCAGGAAACCACGGAAGGGTCTCAGAGAGCGGTCGAGGGGGCGGAAGAAATCGTCCCAGTGGATGGGGACAACGCGCCGGGCGCCCGTGGCTGTGACCAGCCGGTGCCAGTATTCCTCCCGGAACGCTTCGTCCTGCTTGCCGAGCGCGCCGATCCCCAGGTACACGGTGTCGGCGAAGTGACCGTCGAGGGCGCCGGGCAGACTGTGCGCGCTGGCGTGGACCAGGAGTGCGCGTCCGCCGTGCCGCACGTGGAGGGTGTAGCAATCGCCGGTCCTGTAGTCCGTGGCGCGGACCGGCGGCCGCAGTGGCCGGTCGATCCGGCCGGGGGCAAGGTCGCCCGGGCTGTGCCGGGCGGGCAGGGCGGTGAGCGTGAAGCGCCCGATCGTGAACGGTGCGCCGGTGACGGCCGGTTGGAAGCGATCGTCGGGAAAGTCCTGCCCTCGGGCGATGTTACGGGTGGATGGTGAACCGATGAGCCGGGCGCCCGTGGCCGCGGCCACTTCGGGGGCGTCCAGAGCGTGGTCGTAGTGCGAGTGGACGACGAACACGGCATCGAGGCGATCAATGCCGGCCCGATGCAGGCCGGCGGCGATGCGAGTGCGGTCCGGGCGCAGACGCCCGAACCGCATGCGCAGGAGGCCGGGGCGGCTGAAGAACCCGTCGGTGAGGATCGCGGTGTCACCGTCGTCGAGCAGGATCGTGGAAACGCCGAGGAACACGGTGCGCAGCGCTCCCGGCCGGGGCGGCGCCGGTGGCTCGCACAGGTGCGTCCACGGCGCGAGGCTGGGCGCTCGCAGGCCCCGGAGCACGGCCGTCACGCGCGGGCGGTGGTGTTCGGTTTCGGTGCCCATGCCTCGCCCTCGCTCAACTACCCATCCGGAAAGCCTGAATGTCGCCTCGTCAGTATCACCGTGGGCGGGCCGGGCCGCAGCGGGACGACGTCAGTTCGCGGGTTCAGCGTGCCGATTCCCCCGCGAGAAAAGCGAGTTCCGGTGCGCTCGGCTCACCCGGGCGCCACTTTTGACGTCCTGCCAGGTGGCTTCGAGCTGTCGGGGTCGGCGGGGTCAGCCTGAAGGTGTCCGACAACTTCGAGCTGAGCGGTATCGCGCTCGGCACCATCGTCGTGATCACCGGTTACCACGTACTGCGGGCCTTCGCGCCCGCCCATCTGAAGACCCAGGAGCCCCTGCTCGACTCGGGGACGTCCGACTACGACGAGAAGCCGCCGGCCGGCGGGGCCTGACCGCTCAGCCCGTCGCCAGCCGGTACGCGTAGTCGGGGCTGAAGGTGCCGGCCGCGCCCTTGCAGCCGTCGGACTCGCCCGGCAGTTTCACCCACAGATAGGCGTCGATCCGGGTCTCGCCGGTGTCGGTCGTGGGCGCCCTGCCGAGCGCCCGGCCGTCGGGATCGCACCACTCCCCGGCCTTCGGCGCCCCGTTGCCGTTGCGGCTGGTGTCGATGACGGCACCGAGCCGCGCCGGTCCGCCGAGCGCGGCCAGCACCCGGCGGGCGTAGCCGGCCTCGTCCGCCGTGCGGTGGAAATTCGACACATTGGTGAAGATGCCGTCGCCGCTGTCCGCCGCACCGGCCGCCCGCAGCGCGGCGGCCTGTTCCGCGGCCGGGTGCCACCCCGAATGGCCGCCGTCGAAATAGACCCTCGCCCTCGGGTTCGCCGCGTGCAGGGCGCGGCCCGCTCGGGCCAGTGAAGCGTTGCGCGCCGCCCGTTCACTTGCCGGGAGGCAGTCGGAGAGCGCGATGGCGTCCGGTTCCAGGATCACGATCACCGGTCCGTCGCCGAGCCCGGCCGCGAACTCCCGCATCCACGCGTCGTACGCTCCGAGGTCCGGCGCGCCGCCCTGTGAGGCGCCTCCGCAGTCCCGGTCCGGGATGGCGTACGGCACCAGCACCGGCGTGCGTCCCGCCCCGGCCGCTGCCGCGGTCACCGCCCGGACCTGCCCGGTGACGGCTCCCGGGTTGTAGGCGGCGAACCAGACGGCGGCGGGCCTGGCCGCGATCCGTGCCTCGATCAACGGGCGCCGCGGGTCGCTGCGGTGACCGGCGACCCAGTCCAGGACCTGGGAGCCGGGATGGCGGTAGAGCCCGCCGCCGGACGGGACGGCAGGGCTGTGGGACGACCGGGGCGGGGCCGGTTTCCGCGACCGGACCGGATGCGGGGCGTCGGACGCCGACGAGGGCGGCGGGTCAGGCGTCGCCGTCGCGCTGGGCACCCCGGGCAGCGGCGCCACGGTCGGCGACGCGGTGACGCCGGGGCGTGCCGTGGCCCGCTTCCCCTCCCCCGCGACGGCGGAGATCACCCCGGCCGCCGTACCGACGGCCACCACGGCGGAGGCGACGACGGCCATGGCCTGACGGCGGGCACGTCGTCTGCGCTGCCTCAACTCCCTCTGTACGGTGTGGCGTTGTTGACGTATGCCCGACACTCCTCGTTCCCCTCCCCGGCGCCGGGCCACGCTGCCGTCCGGCGCCACCGCGAGCCTATGGGCGGACGGCCGCTCCCGTGGTGCGGCCGGAGGAGTCGGGGGTGCCTCACGGGTTCCGGTCGGGGCTCAGAAGCAGTCGCCGTACCAGTGGACCGCACCGGGCGCCGTGACCGTGGCCCGTACCGACTCGGCCGAGGCGTGCAACGGCCGTGCCATCCCCACGTGTTCGGTGACCTGCCGGGCGTCCGCCAGCAGGGCGGGGAGCGCGGCGCGCACTCCGGGAGTGACGGGAATCCGGACCCGGGCCCGGGTCAGCCCCGCCGCCCGGCCCCGGGAGGCGACGGCGGCGAACAGCGGCCCCAGGCACCCGTCCGCACCCGCGAACTCGCGCACCTCCACACCGTCCCCCGCGTGCCGCGCCACGATCCAGCCGGTGAGCGCGCCGGAAACCGGGTCCCGTGCCACGAGCGACTGCTCGAACGCGCCGTACCAGGCCGGCACGCGCACCGCCCAGTCCTCAGGGGCCCGCAGCGAGCTGAGCGGCCGCTTCGCGTTGTACGCGTGGTGCAGCGCGGCCACCTCCACGGCGTCCCGAGCCGTGGCCGCACGGACCGGGTAGGGCTCCGGAGCGGACGAGGCGGCGAGCGTCCCCTCCGTGTACGTGCTGGCGAACTCCTGCCACCCCGAGCCCCGGTAGACACCCGGCGTCCCGGTGAACAGCAGGGACCAGGCGCACTGTTCGGCCGTCATGGTGCGCTCCGCCGCCACCAGCAGCCGGCGCACCAGCCCCTGCCCCCTGGCCTCGGGGCGGGTCGCCACGCTGCCGATGCCGCCGACGCGCCGCGGGGTGCCGTCCGCGTCCCGGATCAGCCTCGGTACGTAGACGACGACCGCGTCGATCCCCTCCCCCGCGTCGTTCTGCGCGACGAACGTGTGCCGGTGGCGGTCCAGGTCGAGCGCGTGCAGGGCGGCCAGGTGCGGGGACTCGAAACACCGCTTCCACAGGGCTGACAGCCCGGGATCGTCGGCCGCCGTGGCGGTGCGGACGGTGGCGCTCACAGGATCAGGTTCCCGTCCGTGCGCACCCGGTCGCCGTCCTCGGGCATCGCCCCGCGCCGCGTACCGTCCTCCACGCACGCGGTGTGCAGGACCGAGTCCAGGGCGTCCGGGGCGAGGTGGAGGACTCCGCCGGTGAAGCGGCTCCCGGTCGCCGCGTAGTGATTGGTGCCGTCCGCGATACGGACATGTGCGGTGTCCGCTCCGGCGGCGGTGCTGCTGAGGCCGGTGAGGTCCCAGGTGGTGGTCCCGGAGCCGGCCGCCCGGCCGAGCAGCGCCTTGGCCTTGTTGCCGCCGGTGATCCTGGTGCCTCCGGTGACGGTGATCCGCTGGTCGCGCACTCCGCTGAGTTCGATGCCGGTGTTGTGGAACGTACCGCCGTCCAAGCGGAGATCGGCCGACCCCACCGAGAGGGGGGCCGCGTCGTCGGCGCCGGTGACGGTGCAGTCGGTGAAGTGGACGGGGCCCGCACCGCGCAGGACGACGCCGTCGACGCCCTTGAACGTGCAGCGCACGAAGTGGACGGGCGCGGTGACCGGGGTCTGGACGAGGACGGCTCCGGCGGGCGGTTCGAAGGCGCAGTCGCTGATGGTGGTCGGCCGGGTGGAGCGGTCCGAGCGCTGGGCGACGGCGAAGGTCTTCGCGGTGCAGCCGCGCACCTGGGCCCCGTCGGCGTTCACGGTGAGGGTGCCGGCCTGGTCGAAGGTGGGGCGCGCGATCACCGTGACGTCTTCGAGGGTGAGATCGGTGATCTTCGTATTGGCGGTGAACCAGGAGCAGACATGTCTGCGTACGGTGATCCGCTTGGCGGAAATACCCCACTGGGCACCCGAGTTGGCTATGTCCATCAGCCCGGAGTTGCCGTCGAAGAGCAGATCGTGCTCGTACTGGCCGTGGGTGGTGAAGGGGTTGCCGCCCGCGTCGTCGCCGTCACCGTGGCAGTTCACGACGGTGCAGTAGGCGGAGGCGGTGAGGTCGTTGAGATGGCGCACATTGCTGGTCGTGCAGTCGGCGACCCGGCCGTACAGGCAGTAGATCTGCTGGGTGAGGTAGCCCGCGCCGCCGTACTCGACGGTGGGCGGGTTCTTCAGCGAGCAGTCCTCGGTACGAAAGCGGGTGCACCAGCGGCGCATGACGACCGGCCAGAAGGTGCCGGTGGCGTGGATGCCGGAGACGTCGCAGCCGACCGCGTACTCGAAGCTGACGGGGTGGGAGCCGGTGTACTCGTCGGTTCCCGCGCCCTCGAAGAGCATGTTGCGGATGTGGGTGTTGCGGACCGGTTCGACGCGGGTCCAGGTGAGGGTGCGGCCCGCGGCGAGTTCCCAGCCGTTGAGGTAGCCGATCCTGATGTGGCCCACGTCGACGATCTCGGTGATCTCGACCAGTTTCTGGAGCTCGCGCTCGTCACCGCCGCCGCCCGCGACCGGGTCGACCTGCACCGCCCACCACTGGCCGACCGCGAAGGCCTTCGCGTCGGGAACCGGGAAGGTGTCGGTGAGCTCGATGACCTTGCCGGACAGCGCGTGTTTGACGGTGGTGTCGGTGATGGTGCCGCGGAAGGAGAGGACGGCGCCGAAGGGGTTGTCGTGGGTGTTCTTCTCGATGCCTGTGGTGTGGATGTGGTGTCCGCCGAAGTCGAGTTCGATGTTCGAGCGGTCGAAGAGGTGGCGCTTGGTGAAGAGGAGGTCGGTGTGGGCTTCGATGCGGTGGACGGTCTTGTCGTTGACCATGGCGTCGAGTGCGGCGTCGGCGGGGGCTTTCGCGTCGGAGTGGCCGAAGGTGCGGAAGTCGAGCGTTCCGGTGTGGAGCTGGTGCCAGCGTCCGGTCCTGGCCCCGGTGGGGGCGATGACGGTGCCGCCGTTGTGCGTGGTGGTGGATTTCTTGTTCCAGCGCAGGGCCATGGCGCCGCCGTCGCCGGGGGCGTGGTAGCCGGCCAGCAGGATCTGGGTGCCGTCGGCGAGCGGCTTGGTGTTCAGGGCCCGCAGCGCGGCGACGGTGTCCAGGTTCAGGACGTCGCCGGTGTGTGCGGGTGCGGCCTGGGCGGATCCGGTGGCCACGGCCGAACCGGCCATGACCAGACCGGCGAGACCCGAAACCCGCAGCAGATTCCGGCGGGACGATGCAGAGGCGGACATGACGGAGGTGCTCCTCGCGTGGTCGGTGCGTGCTCGATGGGACTCGAAGGGAACCGGCTGCCGCCCGGTCGCGGTCAGATCGTGTTGCGGTACGGCGGCATGAAGCGCATCCGCGGCATCTGGTCGGCCAGCACCCCGCCGTCCACGACGATCCGCGCCCCGGTGAGGTAAGCCCCCGCGTCCGAGGCGAGCAGCAGCAGGGCGCCCACGCACTCGTCGGGCCGCGCGTACCGGCCGAGCGGGATGCGCTCGCGGTACGCGGACTCGAAGGCCTCCCGGTCGAAGGGGAACTCGCCGTCGATGGGGGTCTCGACCATGCCCGGGGCGAGGGTGTTGGCGGTGATGCCGTGCGGGGCGAGTTCGACCGCCAGGGTCTCTGTGAGCAGTTGGGCGGCGGCCTTGGAGGCGTTGTAGTGGGCCAGTCCGGCCTCGGCCACCAGGGCGTTCTTCGAGGTGATGGTGATGATGCGGCCGGCGACGGAGTCCGCCGTCATGTGTTCGGCGATGCGCTGGCTGAGGAAGAACACCGCGTCCACGTTGACCCGCATGATGTGCGACCAACTGGCCGGGGTGATCTCGTTGAAGCGTTCCAGCGCCGCCGTGCCCGCGTTGTTGACCAGGATGTGCAGCGGCCCGGTCTCGGCGCGTACGGCGTCGACGAAGCCCGCCAGCGCCTCGATGTCCGCGAGGTCCTGGCCGTAGGTGCGGCAGCGCCGCCCGAGGGCCTCGACCTCCGCCGCGGTCTCGGTGAGGCCCTCGGCGCCGGGGAGGTCGACGAGCACCAGGTCGGCACCCGCCTCGGCGAGCCCGACGGCGAAGGACCGGCCCAGGCCCCGGGCGGCCCCGGTCACCATCGCGGTGCGGCCGGTCAGGTCGAAGCGGTCGGTTCCACGGGGCGGGACGGCTGCGGTCATGGCGGGGATCCTCCAGGCGGAGACGTACGGAACCGAATGGTGCGGGTACGGAACCAGATGCTGCGGGTGCGGAACCGAATGGTGCGGGTACGGAACGAAAGGGTCCGGACCGCCGCGCGGGGGACACTTGGGTGTTGCGCGGCGGCCCGGCTACCGGCCGGCGCCCGTGGACAGGGGGGTGAACCCGGGCACCGTACCGGCAGTTCGTGGGAACGGCCAGGTCAGCCGTTCAGGCCCAGCAGATCGAGTGAGGGCCGGTGGATGATCTCCTCGATCGCGTCCGCGTCCAGCGGCGGCAGCCCCGGAATGCCGCGGACGCGGGCGATCTCCCGCAGCCCCTTCACCGAGTCGTCGACCGTGGTGAACGGGTAGTCGCTGCCGAACAGCACCTTGTGGAAGACCCCGTAGTCCTGGACCAGCCGCAGGCTGTGCCAGAGCTGGAAGGGCCGGTAGTGCAGGGCGCTGAGGTCGGCGTACACGTGCGGATGCTTGCGGATGACCGCGATGCACTCGCCCTCGAAGGGGTGGCCGAGGTGGGCCAGGACCATCCGCAGCTCGGGATGGCGGATGGCGACGGCGTCCAGGTGGCGGGGCATCGCCCACTCCAGCGGCGCACTGGACACGAAGGTCGTGCCCGTGTGCACCAGGAGCGGCAGCCCGTGCCGTTCGGCGTACGCGTACAGCTCGTCGTACTCCTCCGCGGCCGGGTCGAAGCCCGCGTACATCGGCATCAGCTTGATGCCGCGCAGGCCCAGCTCCTGGTGGCCGTAGCGCAGTTCCTCCTGCCAGCCGGGCTGGGTGGGGTCGAGCGCCAGGTAGCCGATGAGCCGGTCGGGGTGTTCTCCGACGTACGCGGCCACGGCGGCGTCGTCCACCCAGAGCCCGCTGCGCCGGGCCTTGCCGCCGACGACGATCGTGCGGGTGGACTCGGGTGCGGTGGCGGCGTACTCCTCCCACTTCACCGTGAGGTCGACCTCGCCCGCGTGGGCGCGGGCGGAGTCGGAGCTGAACGGGTCGGTGAAGTCGTGGCTGTGCCGGAAGAGATGGGAGTGGACGTCGACGATCATGTGCGGTTCCGCTTCTCCCAGCCGTCCGCGAACATGTTCCAGAAGCGGTGGCTGGGCGGGTGTTCCTCGAACACCTCGTCGACGAGTTCGACGCCGAGCCCCGGGGCGGTCGGCAGGCCGATCCGGCCGTCCTCCATCGGGAGGGTGCCCTTGAGTGCGTCGAAGACGAACGGCTCCAGGAGCCCGTCGAAGGTTTCGAGGATCTTGAAGTTGGGGATTCCGAGCGCCGCGTGCACCGAGACGGTGGTGCAGAGCGGGGAGTTGGAGTTGTGCGGGGCCACGAGCATGCCGTGGGTGTCGGCGATCGCGGCGAGCTTCCTGACCTCGGTGAAGCCGCCGGCCATGGAGAGATCGGGCTGGATGATGTCGACGGCGTTCGTGGCGAAGAGCTGCTTGTACTCGTAGCGGTTGTGGAAGTGCTCACCGCCGGAGATCGGGAACGCGGCGCGCCGGCGCAGTTCCGCGTACCGCTCGATGTGGGTCCAGGGCATCGGCTCCTCGAACCAGCCGATGTCGAAGGGCTCCAGCTCCCGCACCAGCCGGGCGGCGGTCGGCATGGCGAACCGGGCATGGCCCTCGATGAAGAGGTCGATGTCGGGTCCGATGGCCTCCCGGACCGCGGCCACGAGGTCGATGGAACGGCGCAGCTCGGCGCGCTCCAGCTCGTGCAGGCCGGGGCCGAACGGGTCGAACTTGAGGGCGGTGAAGCCCTTCGCGACCGTCTCCTTCGCCTTGGCGGCGAAGGTCTCGGGCTCGCGCTCACCGGTGTACCAGCCGTTGGCGTAGACGCGGACGTCGTCCCGGCAGGCGCCGCCGGTCAGCCGGTAGGCGGGGACGCCGAGCGCCTTGCCCATCAGGTCGTACATCGCCTGGTCGAGGCCGGACAGGGCGATGCCGCCCATGTCGCCGCCGCGCAGGAAGTCGCCCTGGTAGACGCGGAGCCAGAGTTCCTCGATGTCGAAGGGGTCGGCGCCGATCAGGTGCCGCCCGGCGATGGCCTCGGTGAGCGCGCAGACCTCGCTCACCCGGTAGGGGTGGGTGATCTCGCCGATGCCGGACAGGCCCTCGTCGGTGTGGACCCGGACATAACCGAAGTCGCGCCAGGAGGTGCCGAGCATCAGGGTCTCGACGCGGGTGATCCGTCCGGCGGGGCCGGCGGGGCGGGTGCGGTTGACGGTCAGCATCAGCGGGTCGCCCCGCCCATGGTGGAGGTGTTCTCCAGGTCGCGGGCGCCCCCGTCGGCGAGGACGGCCTTGACCGCGGCCTCTGTGCCCTCGATGAGGCGGTCCACGTCGGCATCGGTGTGCGCGTAGCTGATGTGGCTGCGCTTGAGGTTGAGCGGCAGCTCGAACAGGCCGTGCTCCAGGAGTTCGCGGCGGTAGCCGACGAACAGCGAGGCGTCGTTGTTCAGCAGGTCCGCGTAGGTGCGGGGCGCCTCGCCCGGCATGAAGTAGCTGACGAAGACGGAGCCGTAGCCGGTGACGACGGCGGGGACCCCGAGGCGCTCGTACAGTCCGGTCAGTTCGCTGCGGACGCGGCCGCCGAGCCGGAAGACGTGGTCGTGGACCGGCTCCTCGCGGAGTTTGCGCAGGGTGGCGAGGGCGGCGGCGACGACGGAGGGGTGTCCGTTGTACGTGCCGGCGAAGAAGGCCGGGGCGCCGGGGCGGGTGGAGAAGAGGTCCATCAGGTCTGCGCGGCCGCCGATCGCGCCGACGGGGGCGCCGTTGGCGATGGCCTTGCCGAGGGTGGTGAGGTCGGGGATGACGCCGGAGATCTCCTGCCAGCCGCCGAGGCCGTGGCGGAAGCCGGTGATGACCTCGTCGAAGATCAGGACGCTGCCGGCCTTCGTGGTCTCCTCGCGCAGTGCGGTCAGGAACTCCTGGTACGGGAGGAGGGCGCCGACGTTGTGCGGGACGGGCTCGACGATGACGGCGGCGATGTCGGAGCCGTGCTCGGCGAAGGTGCGCCGGACGGCCTCGCTGTCGTTGAACGGCAGGACGAGGGTGGCTTCGAGGACCTCGGGCAGGATGCCGGTCGAGATCGGGTCGTGTCCGCCGACCTTCTCGGGCGCGGAGATGACGTTGAGGCTGACCGAGTCGTGCCAGCCGTGGTAGCAGCCCTGGAACTTGACGACGAGGCGGCGGCCGGTGGCGGCGCGGGAGACGCGCAGCGCGTGGAACGTGGCCTCGCTGCCGGTGCTGGTGAGCAGCACCTTCTCGATCGAGGGGATCAGTTCGGTGAGCTGTTCGGCGAGGAGGACCTCGCCCTCGGTGACGCCGACACCCATGTGACCGAGGGTCGCGCCTGCCTTGGCGGTCGCGGCGGCCACGTCTGGGTCGTTGTGGCCGAGCAGCGGCGGGCCGAACGCCGAGTGGAAGTCGGTGTACTCGCGTCCGTCGGCGGTACGGAACCGTGCGCCGTCGGTTCCGGTGACGACCAGGTCGGTCAGTCCGGGAACGCTGCGCTGACCGCTGTTCACGCCGCCGGGTACGACCTGGCGGGCGCGTTCGGCGAGTCGGGCTCCGGATTCGTTGCCTACCGGGCCTGAACTCATGGTGCTTGCTCCTTGCGTCGAGAGTCGTCGGTTTTCGCGGGCCCTGCCCGGCCCGTGAGTCCCTGGCGCCATCCGCCCGGCAGTCGCCGCAGGAAGAGGTGATCCGTGGTGCTCGGTACTGCGTTTCACTTTTTCAGAACACTGTTCTGTAGAGCCGAACAGTGCCTGGATGTTACGTCCGCCCCTGGAGTCGGTCAACCCCCTTTCGGCCACTCAAGGCCCTGATTCCGGGCTTTCCTTGACTCGGACGTACGTTCCGGGGCCTCAAAGGCACTAGTCTGTTCTGCTATGACGAACAGTGCTGCCCCTGAAGAACCGAAGTACTGGGTCAAGAGCGTGGCCAGGGCAGCCGACATCCTCGAAGCTCTCGCCGCTCCCTCGCAGGGGAACGGCCTGAGCGTCACCGAGGTCGGCCAGGTCTGCTCCATCTCCAAGAGCGCCGCATTCGGCATGCTCCAGACCCTGCGCGCCTACGGCCTCGTCTCGGACGACGGCGAGGGCATGAACCGCCGCTACCGGCTCGGCATGAGCCTGGCCAGGCTCGGCGACCGGGCCAGGTCCCAGGTCTCGTTGCGCGGGGTCGCCCACCCCGTCCTGCGCGAACTCACCCGGGCCACCGGCATGGCCTCCAGGCTCGCCGTCCCCGAGGACGGCCACGCGGTCGTGGTGGACCAGGTCGAGCTCGACCAGCGCGTCCGGCTCGACCTGCGGATGGGCCAGCGCGAGCTGCCGCACTGCACGGGCCTGGGCAAGGCGCTGCTCTCGGCGGTGCCGCCGGGCGAGGCGGCCTCGATCGTCGAGCGGTTCGGGCTCCCTCGGCGCACGTCCCGCACGATCACCGACCAGGCGACCTTCCTGTCCCATCTGCGCGACATCGCCCGGGTCGGCTACGCCCTGGACGACGAGGAGGACGCCGAGGGCATCATCTGCATCGGCGCACCGGTCTTCGACGACCGCTCGGTGTGTGCCGGAGCCGTCTCCATCACCGGTCTCAAGCTCGGCCTGCCGGCCTGGCGCTACCAGGAACTGGGCGGACAGGTGCGGGACTCGGCCCGCCGGATCAGCCTCTCCCTGGGCTGGGTCGACGACCCGGAGGACGACACTTCGGACACCGCCGCGGCGCATTCCGACGAAATCGGGTCTTGACCGATCGGCACAACCCGCCGTAGGTTCCCTGCCAACCGCGGTGACACTCACCCGTCACCGCCGATTTACCCCTCCCGGTCCGATTCCGACGCCTGCCCACCGCGTCGTGAACATCCGACGGCCGGACCCTTTTCAGCCATCCGCCTCAGGGCAGTCCACCGCAGGAACGCTCCCTCACTTGTCGCGCTTCTTGGAAGGCGAAGTCCGCATGAGCGTTCCGCACCACTCCACCTCTGCATCGTCCCGCCGGAATCTGCTGCGGGCTTCGGGTCTCGCCGGTCTGGTCATGGCCGGTTCGGCCGTGGCCACCGGGTCCGCCCAGGCCGCACCCGCACACACCGGTGACGTCCTGAACCTGGACACCGTCGCCGCGCTACGGGCCCTGAACACCAAGCCGCTCGCCGACGGCACCCAGATCCTGCTGGCCGGCTACCACGCCCCCGGCGACGGCGGCGCCATGGCCCTGCGCTGGAACAAGAACTCCACCACCACACACAACGGCGGCACCGTCATCGCCCCCACCGGGGCCAGGACCGGACGCTGGCACCAGCTCCACACCGGAACGCTCGACTTCCGCACCTTCGGCCACTCCGACGCGAAAACCCCCGCCGACGCCGCACTCGACGCCATGGTCAACGACAAGACCGTCCACCGCATCGAAGCCCACACCGACCTCCTCTTCACCAAGCGCCACCTCTTCGACCGCTCGAACATCGAACTCGACTTCGGCGGACACCACATCCACACCACAGGCATCGAGAAGAACACCCACGACAACCCCTTCGGCGCCGTCCTCTCCTTCCGCGGCACCAGCACCGACACCACCCTCAAACACAGCCTGAGTGCGGCGATGCCGGACCTCTCGGACCTCTTCGAGGTCGGCGACTCGTCGAGGTTCGCGGTCGGCCAGTGGTGGGCGGTGGAGATCAACGCCCTGTCGGGACAGTACGAGAAGGAGATCCAGCGGCTCGTCCAGGTCACCGACGTCGTCGACGCCACCCGCATCCGGGTCAACTACCAGATCGGCTGGGACCTGGCCGCCGGCCGCACGCTGACCTGGACCCGCATCGAACCCGTGGACCGCGCCCATGTGCGCAACATGGTCTTCCACGGCTGGGGCGAGGACGAGATGACCGGCTCGCACCCGGTCGCCTACGAGTACGCGGTGCGCTGCGACGTCTCCGGGATCGAGGCCATCGGCACGTTCTGGCCGGTGGTGATGCGCCGCTGGTGCACGTACTACCGCACCGAGCAGTGCTCGCTGACCAACCCGAAGTCCGTCACCTACGGCGGCGCGGGCTACCTCACCCAGCAGATCTACTGCCTGTACGGGCACGTGGAGGACTGTCACACCTCCAACGCCCGTCACCTCAACGACTTCACGGCCTCGGCCTACTGCTACGTCACCAACTGCCACGGCGACGGTGACGACGAGGGCCCCTTCGTGACGCACGGCCAGTTCGAGCACGACCTCACGTACACCGGCAACTCCGGGCTGATGACCTTCGCCAACTCGGGCGCGGCCTGGGGCGGCCGGGCCAAGCGGATCACCGTACGCCGGCACGCCTGCTCCTGGTTCGTGGCCCGCGTCAAGATCACCGATCTGACGCTCGAGGACGTCCTGGTCATCGGCAAGAAGTCCCTGGCCGGCTCCGGAATGCTCTGGGTCAACGCGGACGGCGTGCAGATGCGGGGCTGTACGGCGACGGGTCCGCTGATCGTCTCGCGGGCCTCCGACCTGTCCTCCCGGCCCAACGTGATCGCGGACTCCTCCTTCGCCTTCGCGGCGGGCGCGGAGATCACCCAGGCCAACGTCACCGCCCCGCTCACCCTTAAGCGCACCACGCTGAAGGGCGTCGACGGCGCGGTGTTCAACGGCACCGGACCGCTCGTCGTCGACCAGTGCACGCTGACCGGCTCCGCGGACACCGCCCCGGTCTCGCTCGCCCACACCGACGTCACCGTCCTCGGCGGCGAACTCCGCGACACCGGTCTCAAGCTGACCTCGGCGAAGGACCAGCGGCTGCGCGTCGACGGAACGCGGCTGTCCGGCACCAACAAGGACGGCGCCCTGCTGGCCCGTACCGGCTCCGGACGCACCGTCGACTGGCAGCTCGGCGGCCTCGACTCGACCGCGCCCAAGGGCACCGCCCATGTGCTGCTCACCGAGGGCCCCAACCGCTACCGGGCCACCGGCTCCACCTTCACCGGTGGCCGGCTCGAACTGCGGCCCGCGGCGTTCGGCGGCCCCAGCCATCTGCTGCACACCGGCTGCGTCGAGGACGGCACCGAGCGCACGGCGCTCCCGGACGAGGGCGACCGCGTCGCCCACACCGCAGCCACGCTGCGCTTCTGAACACCCCGCCCATCGAGTACCAGGGATTCCCCGTGTCCACGCATACCCCGATCACCGGCCGGCCCGTACGCGTCGCACTCGTCGGCGCCGGCAACCGCGGTCTGACGTACGCCGAGTGGATCAAGGCGCACCCGGAGCGTGCCGAGCTCGTCGCCGTCGCCGATCCGCGCCCCGCGGCGCGGGCGGCCGCCGGCGCACCCGTCGAGTTCGACGACTGGCGGCCGCTCGTGGAGAACCGCATCGCCGACGCCGTCATCGTCGCCACCCAGGACCGCTTCCATGTGGAACCGGTGCTGGCCCTGGCCGAGGCCGGTTACGCGATCCTCGCCGAGAAGCCGCTCGCCCCGACCGAGGAGGAGACCCGGCGGATCGTCGAGGGGGTGGAGCGGGCCGGAGTGCTGTTCGCCGTCTGCCACGTCATGCGGTACACCCCCTACACCGACCTGGTGAAGGA
Source organism: Streptomyces sp. NPDC091387 (assembly GCF_044756945.1). NCBI lineage: Bacteria > Bacillati > Actinomycetota > Actinomycetes > Kitasatosporales > Streptomycetaceae > Streptomyces > Streptomyces sp. NPDC091387. The sequence continues at coordinate 20,771 of NZ_JBIVTZ010000005.1, forward strand.
GGTCGTGGACTCCGGTGTGCTCGGGCAGCTCGTCTCGCTCGACCATCTGGAGCCGGTCGGCTGGTGGCACTACGCCCACAGCTATGTGCGCGGGCCCTGGCGCAGCGAGAAGGGCTCCTCCCCGATGCTGCTCGCCAAGTCCTGCCACGACCTGGACTGGATCACGTACGTCATGGGCGGCCGGATCGAGCAGGTCACCGGCTTCGGCGGGCTGAAGCACTTCCGGCCTTCGAGCGCCCCGGCCGGGTCCGCGGAGCGCTGTCTCGACTGCGCGGTCGAGTCCGGCTGCCCGTACAGCGCGCTGAAGCTGTACATGCCGACGCTGCGGGAGAAGGGCGCGGTCTGGCCGGTCACCCATGTCACGGAGGCGACCGACGAGGCCGGTCTCGTCCAGGCCCTGCGCGAGGGCCCGTACGGGGTCTGCGTCTACCGGAGCGACAACGACGTGGTGGACCACCAGGTCCTCGCCATGCAGTTGACGGACGGGGTGACCGCGACCTTCCAGATGGTCGCGTTCACCGAGCAGACCCACCGCCAGACCCGGATCTTCGGCTCGCACGGCTGGCTCATCGGTGACGGCGAGCGGGTCACGGTGCAGGACTTCCGGACCGGCGAGTCGGCCGTCCACGAACTCGGCGCATCCGGTTCGAACGCGGCCGACGGGCACGGCGGCGGGGACGCCGCGCTCGTCGAGGCGTTCGTCACCGCGGTCGCCACCGGTGACTCCGGGGCAGTCCGCTCCGGTCCCGCCACCTCGCTCGGCAGCCACCTCGCGGCGTTCGCCGCCGAACGCGCCCGGCACACCGGCACCGTCCAGACGGTCCCGGCCACGTGACACCCCTTCTTGCTCGCCCCACCCTCATGTCCTCGGAGGACCACCTCATGTCCCGTCTCCTCACCCGCCGTTCCGGAGTCCGCGCCCTCGCCGCCCCCGTTCTGGCCACCGCGCTTGCCGCCGGTGTGCTGGCCGGCTGTTCCGGCAGCGGCAGCGACGACAACACCGTGACCATGTGGACCTACCCGGTCATCTTCGACGAGGCCAAGAACAAGGCGTACTGGGACGGCCTGGTCAAGGCCTTCGAGAAGAAGCACGAAGGCGTCAAGGTGAAGGTGGAGACCTTCCCGTGGGCCAACCGCGACACCGCGCTGGCCACCGCGATCGCCTCCGGCAAGGGCCCCGACGCGGTCTACCTGATCCCGGACCAGCTGCCGAAGTACACCAAGAGCATCGTCCCGGCCGACGACTACATGCCGGCCTCCGCCAAGTCGGACTACACGGACTTCGCCCTGAAGTCCGTCACGGTCGACGGCAAGCCGGTCGCCACCCCGATCCTGACCAGCGCCAACCCGCTGATCTGCGACAAGCGCGTGTTCGCCGCGATCGGTGAGAAGACCTACCCGTCGAGCTGGGCGGATCTGGAGGCGCTGGCCCCGAAGCTGAAGAAGAAGGGCTACTACGCCACCAGCTACAGCGGTGACACCCAGCAGACGCTGAACATGACCTTCTACCCGCTGCTCTGGCAGGCCGGCGGCGACGTCTTCTCCGAGGACGGCAAGAACGTCACCTTCAACGACGCGGCCGGCGTCAAGGCCCTGACGTACCTGAAGAAGCTCGTCAACGACGGCTACACCGACCGGGACCTGGTCACGACCACCCCCAAGCTGGAGCAGACCCCGACCGCCAAGGGGAAGGTGGCCTGCACCTGGCAGAACACCCCGGCGGACGTCGAGCCCTTCTGGGGCAAGGAGAACATCGTCGTCCAGCCGCCGCTGAAGGACACCGCGTCCGTCGGCTACGGCACCGTGGGCGCGCTGGCGATGCTGAAGGGCGCCGACAAGAAGAACACCGGCGACTGGCTGAACTTCGTCGCCGAGTCGAAGAACGCGGCCGGCCTGCAGAAGGCCGCCGGCTACTTCCCGGCCCGCACGTCAGGCGGCGACCTGTACCCGGACGACAAGCTCCAGACCGCCGTCGGCGCCACGCTGCCGAGCATGGACGTGGGCCCGCTCCAGGACAAGGCGCGCGAGGTCCAGGGCGTGCTCGCCCCGGAGATCCAGGCCGCCCTGCTCGGCAAGAAGAGCCCGCAGGACGCGCTGAACGCCGCACAGAAGGCCGCGCAGGCGATGCTCGGCCGCTGACCGCTGCGGGGCCGGGGTCCGGCCGCACCCGGACCCCGGCCCCGCAGCCCCCAGGGGGCACAGCCCCCGATCCCCCGCAATTCCCCCGTACCGCAAGGAGATCCCCGTGGCAGTCGTCGCGGAACCCACCCGCCGGGGCCGTCGCAGCGGGCCGCAGGCGCGCCGCGAGGCCCGGATCGGCCTGCTCTTCGTCCTCCCGTGTTTCCTGCTCTTCCTCGCCTTCCGGTTCGGTCCGGGCGTCGCCGGTGTGCTGATGAGCTTCACCGACTACTCCCTCACCGGCGGCGGGAGCTTCGTCGGGCTCGACAACTTCACCCGCCTGTGGGCCGATCCGCTGTTCTGGCAGGCGCTGAAGGTCACGGTCCTCTACACCGTGATCGCCGTGCCGGGCACCCTCCTCGCGTCGGTGTCCCTGGCCCTGATCACCCGCCGCGCGTTCCGCGGCGCCAAGTTCTTCCGTTCGGTGTTCTTCCTGCCGGTCGTCACCTCACTGGTGCTGGCCGCCACCGTCTTCGTCTGGATCTTCTCGACGGGCGGCCCGTGGTCCACCCTGATGGGCTGGTTCGGGATGTCCGAGGGCTCCTGGCTCTCCGACGACGTGCTGGTGCTGCCCGCGCTCGCGCTCGTCGGCGTCTGGTCCCGCTTCGGTTACGGGATGCTCATCCTGCTCGCCCGGATGCAGGACATCCCGCGCGAGCTGGAGGAGGCCGCCCTCACCGACGGGGCCGGCCCCTGGCAGCGGTTCCGCTACATCGTGCTGCCGCAGCTCAAGCCCGCCCTGTTCTTCCTCGCGGTGATCGAGACGACCGCCTCGTTCCAGGTGTTCGACGCCGTCTACACCATGACGGGCGGCGGGCCGGCCAACGCCAGCTACACGCTCGTCTTCCAGCTCTACGACGCGGGCTTCAAGTACTTCGACCTGGGTTACGCCGCCGCCATCGGTGTCGCGCTCTTCGTGCTGACCGTGGTCGTCGCGGTGATCCAGCGGCTCGTGATCGGGAAGGACCAGTGACCATGACAGCGGCACCCGAAGAGATGAAGGCCCCGCCCGCCCCCAAGACCCCCGCAGCCCCGGACCGGGCCGAGCGCCGGGCGATCCGCAAGCTGCGCAAACTCTCCGAGCAGGACACCGTCCCGTACGGAATGCGCTCCACCCGGACCGGCCGGATCGGCCGCGGCGCGCTGCTGACGGTGGCCGCGCTGGTGACGGTCTTCCCGTTCTACGCGATGGTCGTGCTCTCGCTGAAGCCGTCCGCCGCGGTCGACTTCCCCGGCAGTCTGCTGCCCTGGCCGCTGACCGGCGAGGCCTACGACACCGTCATGGGCGCCCAGGACGTGCCGCGCTGGCTGTTCAACACGCTGATGTACTCGGTCGTCTCCGTCGTCGGCGTGCTGCTGCTCGCCTCGCTCGCCGGGTACGCGTTCGCCAAGAAGCGCTTCCCGGGCCGGGAGGCGATGTTCTGGTCGTTCCTGTCGATGGTGATGGTCCCGTACCACGTCACGATGATCCCGACGTTCGCGATGATCGCGAAGCTCGGCGGCGTCGACACGTACTGGGGACTGATCGTGCCGACCCTGGCCAACGCCCAGGCGGTGTTCCTGATGCGGCAGTTCATCCAGGGACTGCCGGACGAACTCTTCGAGGCGGCCCGGCTCGACGGGTGCAGCGAGTGGCAGATCTTCTACCGGATCGTGCTGCCGCTGCTGAAGCCGATCCTCGCCACGCTCGGGGTCTTCGTCTTCCTCTGGCACTGGAACGACTTCCTGTGGCCACTGGTGATAGGCCAGTCGACCGACATGCGCACCCTCACCGTCGGAATCGCCTCGCTGCAGCAGCAGAACGTGCCGCTCAACGTGGTGCTCTCCGGCTCCGTCATCGCGTTCGTCCCCATCTTCGCCGCGTACATGGTGGGACAGCGCTACTTCACCGAGGGCGTCACCGCGTCCGGAATCAAGGGATAGCCAGGTATATGTTCACCGATGAGGCCGCACTCGAAGAGCGGCTCGCCACCCCCTCCCCCGCGCTCGTCGCCGACCTCGGCCGCCTCGAAGGCGATCTGCTGGTCCTCGGCGCGGGCGGCAAGATGGGACCCAGCCTGTGCCGGCTGGCCCGCCGCGCGCTGGACGCCGCCGGCCGCACGGACGTGACCGTGTACGCGGTCTCCCGCTGGTCCGACAGGGCCGCCGCCGACGAGCTGGAGGCCGCCGGGGTCCGCACGGTCGCCTTCGACCTGATGGACCCGGCCGCCGATCTGACCCGGCTCCCCGATGCCGGGAACGTCGTCTTCATGGTCGGCGCCAAGTTCGGCTCCGCCGGGGCGCCCTCGCTCGCCTGGGCGGTGAACGCCGCGATGCCGGACCGGGTGGCCCGCCGCTGGTCGGGGTCGCGCATCACCGCGTTCTCCACCGGCAACGTCTACCCGCTGGTGCCGGTCTCCTCGGGCGGCTGCACCGAGACCGACCCGGTCGGCCCGGTCGGCGAGTACGCCATGTCGTGCCTCGGCCGGGAGCGGATCCTCGACCACGCGGCACTGACCCTCGGCACCAGGGTCGCCAACATCCGCCTCAACTACGCCGTCGACCTGCGCTACGGCGTCCTCGCCGACATCGCTTACCGCGTACAGGCGGGCGAGCCAGTCGATGTGACGACCGGTCACGCCAACATGGTGTGGCAGGGGTACGCCAACGAGGTCGCGCTGCGCTCGCTGCTCCACGCGACCGGCGGCGAGGCCTTCACCCTCAACCTCACCGGCCCGGAGACCGCTTCGGTGCGCCGCATCGCGCAGTGGTTCGGCGAGGAGTTCGACCGCGAGCCGGTCCTCGCCGGGACCGAGGCGCCCACCGCGCTGCTCTCCGACGCGAGCCGCTGCCACGCCCTCTTCGGCTACCCGGACGTCGCGCTGCGCACCCTCGTCGAATGGCAGGCCGACTGGCTGCGGCGCGGGCTGCCGCTGTCCGGCAAGCCCACCAAGTTCCAGGTACGTGACGGAAGGTTCTGATCCACTCCATGTCCACTCCCTCCCGCCTGTCCACCCCCGCTCTGGAACTGCTCGCCCGGGGCGCGGCGATACCCGCGCACCCGCTCGCGCTGCACGCGGACGGCACGTTCGACGAACGCCGGCAGCGCGCGCTCACCCGCTACTACCTGGCGTCCGGCGCGGGCGGCGCCGCAGTCGCCGTCCACACCACGCAGTTCGAGATCCGCGAGCCCGGGGTCGGTCTGTTCCGGCCGGTCCTGGAGCTCGCGGCCGAGACGATCGACGCCGAGGCCGGCCGGCCGTTCGTCAAGGTCGCCGGTGCCTGCGGCTACACCGCGCAGGCCGTCGCGGAGGCCACCACCGCCGCCGAGCTCGGCTACGACGCGGTACTGCTCAGCCCGGCCGTGCCCGGTGCGGACGAGAAGGGGCTGCTGGAGCGCGCACGGGCGGTCGGCGAGGTCCTGCCCGTCATCGGCTTCTACCTCCAGGAGGCCGTCGGCGGCCGGTACTTGTCGCCCGGCTTCTGGTCCGCGTTCACCGACCTGCCGAACACCGTCGCGGTGAAGATCGCCCCGTTCGACCGCTACCGCACCGCCGATGTCGTACGGGCCGTTGCCGCCGCGGACCGGTCCGGCGAGGTCGCGCTGTACACCGGCAACGACGACGACATCATCGGCGACCTGCTCACCCCGTACACAACGGCGGACGGCGCGCAGCGCTGGTTCGCGGGCGGACTGCTCGGCCAGTGGGCGGTGTGGACGAGCTCTGCGGCGACCCTGCTCGACGACGTCCGCCGGGCCCGCGCCGGGGACCACGCGGCGATGGTCCGCTGCCTGGCCCGCCGCACCGAGCTGACCGACGCCAACAGCGCGGTCTTCGACATACGGGGCGCGTTCCGCGGCTGTATCGCCGGGGTGCACGAAGTGCTGCGCCGCCAGGGCCTGTTGGCGAACCGCCGCTGCCTGGACCCGGCCGAGACGCTCTCCCCGGGACAGGCCGAGGAGATCACCCGGGTGGCCGCGGCCTACCCTTGGCTGACCGATGACGCCTTCGTTGCGGAGCACCTCGATGCCTGGCTCTCCTGAAACCGCCGACCGCTCCTCCCGGGTGGTCGTCGCCGTACCGCCGCACCTGCGCGCCCAGTTCTTCACCGCCGAGGTGTGGCAGGAGCTGGAGCGGGCCGCGCGGCTGACGGTCATCGACGACCACAGCGACCGGGCGGCGGTCGCGGCCGCGCTGCCCGGCGCGCGGGCGCTGATCACCTCGTGGCGGGCACCCAAGGTGGACGCCGAACTCCTCGGCCACGCGGACCGGTTGGAGCTGGTGGCGCACACCGGCTCCGCGGTCGCCCCCTATGTCACGGAGGACGTGTTCCGGCGGGGCATCCTGGTCACCCAGGCCGGTGACGAGATGGCCCGCCCGGTCGCCGAGGTGGCGCTCGCCTTCACCCTCTCGCTGCTCCACCGCATCCAGCGCTTCGACCACGCCCTGCGCGGCGGGCAGGACTGGGCGGCGGCGAGCGAGGCACCGCCGCGTCACGAGATCCACGGCAGCGACATCGGAGTGATCGGCGCCTCCCGCACCGGGCGCGCCTACATCCGGATGGTGCGGGCGATGGGGGCGCGGGTGCGCGTCACCGACCCGTTCCTGTCCGATGCCGACGCCGGGACGCTGGGCGTGGAGTCCGTACCTCTGGAGACGCTGCTCTCCGGCAGCCGGATCGTGGCCGTGCACGCGCCGGTCACCGAGGAGACCCACCGGATGATCGGCGCCGAGCAGCTGGCGCTGATGCCGGACGGCGCCGGCCTGGTGAACACCGCCCGGTCGTGGCTGGTCGACGAGGACGCGCTCCTGGCCGAACTGACCACGGGCCGGCTGGACGCCGCCATCGACGTCTTCGACGCCGAACCGCTGCCCGCCGGCCACCCCTTCCGTTCCCTGCCGAACGTACTGCTCACCCCGCACCAGGCGGCCGGCAGCGTCGAGTGCCGGCAGCGGCTCGGCACCAGCGCCGCCAACGAGGTGCTGCGACTGCTCGCCGGTCGTCCCCCGGTCCACGCCGTCACCGCCGACGCCCTCGTCAGGCTGCGCTGACCGTCCCCGTACCCGTAACGCCCCCCGTACCCGTACCCGTCAGGAGATCCACCCGTCATGCGACTGATGCGCATAGGCGAGCCGGGCCATGAGCGCCCGGTCGTCGTCTGCCCCGAGGGCCGCCACTACGACCTGTCGGGCATCACCGACGACATCGACGGCGCGTTCCTCGCCACGCTGGCCGAGAACCCGCACCTGATCCCCGCCGAGCCGAAGCTCCCGGAGACCGACATCACCGGGGAGCGGATCGGCGCCCCGGTGGCCCGGCCCTCCGCGCTCCTGTGCATCGGCCAGAACTACGCGGCCCACGCGGCGGAGTCCGGTGCCGAGCCGCCCGAGCAGCCGATCCTCTTCTACAAGTCCCCGAACACGGTCGTCGGCCCGTACGACGACGTCCTCATCCCGCGCGGCTCGAAGAAGACCGACTGGGAGGTGGAACTGGCCGTCGTCATCGGCCGCCGCGCCTCCTACCTGGACTCCCCCGCCGACGCCGCCGCCCACATCGCGGGCTACGCCGTGAGCAACGACGTCTCCGAACGCGCCTTCCAGCTGGAGGAGTCGGGCGGCCAGTGGTCCAAGGGCAAGAGCTGCGCCACGTTCAACCCGCTGGGCCCGGTCCTGGTCACGGCCGACGAGGTCAGTGACCCGCAGCGGCTGCGGCTGACCAGCCATGTCAACGGGGAGCCCCGGCAGGACTCCTCCACCGCGGACATGATCTTCAGCGTGGCGCATCTGGTGCACCACCTGTCGCAGTACCTGGTGCTGGAGCCCGGCGACATCATCAACACCGGTACGCCGCAGGGCGTGGCCCTGTCCGGCCGCTTCCCGTACCTGGGCCCGGACGACGTGATGGAGGTCGAGATCTCCGGCCTCGGCCGGCAGCGCAGCGTCTGCCGGCCCGCGTAACCGCCCTCAGTCCTCCGGGAGTTCGACCGGGGCGATCTCGTCGAAGACGTCTCCGGGGCCGGGGTTGGCCGCATCGGTCGCACCGCCGAACTGGGTCATCACGCCCCAGACGGCGTTCAGCGCGGTCTGGACGGCTCCCTCGGCCCAGCCGGCCGTCCAGGAGATGTCGTCGCCCGCCAGGAACAGGCCCCGCTTGTCGGCGGGCAGCCGGTCCTGCATGAAGTGGGTGAACAGCCGCCGCTGGTAGCGGTAGTGGCCGGGCAGATTGGCCTTGAACGCACCCATGAAACAGGGCTCGTTCTCCCAGGAGACCGTCACCGGGTTGCCGATGATGTGCTTCCTGATGTCGACGCCCGGATAGATCTCACCGAGCGACTTCAGCATCACGTCCATGCGCTCGGTCGCCGAGAGCGGCAGCCACTTCAGGCTGTCGTCGCACCAGGTGTAGGAGAGGCAGATGCTGGCCGGCTTGTCCGGGCCGTCGTCCAGGAGGTAGGTGCCGCGCGTCATCCGGTCGGTGAGCGTCATCGACATGGTGTCGCGGCCCGTCGTCTCGTCCTTGTCCAGCCAGAACGGCCGGTCGACGGGGACGAACAGCTTGGAGGACTCCATGTAGTGGGTGCGCTCCATCGCCGTCCAGTGGTCGATCGGGAAGAGCGCGTCATCGCAGGCGATCTTGGAGAGCAGCAGCCAGGACTGCCCGGTGAAGACGGCCGCCCGGAAGGTGCGGATGTCGCCGGAGGCGTCGGTGACGGTGATCCGGTTCCCGGCGGTGCGGTTCAGCCGGGTCACCGCGGGCCGCGGCTCCCCGTCGTGCAGGGAGGCCAGCGAGGTGCCGAGCGGCCAGTGGATGATCTTCTGCGGTTCGCGTTCCCAGAGGCGCACTGGAAGCTGCTGGCTGCCGCCCACGATGGAGCGGTGGTGGTCGTCCGCCTCGGTGTAGACGACGCGCAGGATCTCCAGGATGGAGTTGGGGAAGTCGGTGTCCCAGCCGCCGGTGCCGAAGCCGACCTGCCCGAAGACCTCGCGGTGGCGGAAGGACTTGAAGGCCTCCGAGTCGCAGAGGAAGCCGTAGAAGGTCTGGTTGTCGAGCTTCTCGACGAGCCGGGCCCAGATCTCCCGGATCCGCGGCACGTCGCGCTCGCGCATCGCCCGGTTCATGTCGGAGAAGTCGGCGCCCTCCTCCAGGCAGCTGTTCCAGGCGTCCATCACGTCCCGGTAGATCTGCGGGAGGTCGTCGATCGTCCGGGCGTAGTGCGACGCGCCCTTCAGGTCGACCACGGTCGAAGGGGTGGCCGGGGAGAGCGGGTTGGGGAACGGCTTCGTCTCCAGTGCGACCAGGTCGATGTAGTGCTGGAGCGCGGTCGAGGACGGCGGGAAGCGCATCGCGCCCATCTCGGCGGTGAGCGGCTGCCCGTCCACCGTGCAGCCGTCGAACTCGACGGTACGCAGCCGTCCGCCGATCCGGTCGGCCTCGTAGAGCACGGGCCTGAGGCCCATCTTCATCAGCTCGTAGGCGGTGATGATCCCGGAGAGCCCGCCGCCGATGACCGCGACCTCGCTGCCGTGCTCGGTCGCCGGTATCTGTCCGAGCCCGGCGGGATGCGCGAGGAAGTCGTCGTACGCGTAGGGGAAGTCCGGCCCGAACATGGTGATCGGCGGGGCTGCCTCGGTGTGCTGGACAGCGGTGGGCACCGTGGACGTCATGGGGTACGGACTCCTTGCGGGAAAGGTGAGTGAGCGGTGCGGCGGGCTCAGACGAGGGAGCCGTACAGACCGGGGCGGCGGTCGCGCAGATACGGGTTGCCGGCCCGGGACGCGGTCAGCAGCGCCGGGTCCACGTCCCCGAGGACGAGCTCCTCGCCGCGTCCGGCACGGGTGCGGACGGTTCCGTCGGGGCCGGCCAGGCAGCTCAGCCCGACGAACTCGAACTCGCCCTCGGAGCCGGTCCGGTTGGCGTAGGCGACGTACAGCTGGTTCTCGAAGGCACGGACCGGGACAACGGACTCGGCGACGAACGGGAAGGGGTGCATCAGCGCCGTGGGCACCAGCAGCAGATCGGTGCCGGCGAGTGCGTGCGCCCGTGCGTTCTCCGGGAACTCGACGTCGTAGCAGATCAGGAGCCCGACGCGGACGCCGTCCAGCTCGGCCTGGACGAGCGGCTGCTCGCCGGGGGTGAACCACCGCTGCTCGAAGTCACCGAAGAGATGGGTCTTGCGGTAGTTCGCGAGCTCGGTGCCGTCGGGTCCGATGAGCTGGGCGGCGTTGTAGAGGGTGTCGCCGTCCCGCTCCGGGTAGCCGTAGTGAACGGCGATGCCGTGCCGTACGGCGATCCCGGCGACGGCTCGCGCGGCGGGCCCGTCGGCGGCCTCGGCCAGCCGGGACACGTCGTCCCCGATCGCGTACCCGGTCAGGAACATCTCGGGACAGACGAGGAGCCGGGCCCCGCCGGCGGCGGCGTGCCGTGCCGCGTCGTCGAGCACCTCGATGTTCCGGGCCACCGAGCCCGGATGTCCGGAGCTCTGGAGCAGGGCGGTGCGCAACGGCGGCATGGCAGACCTCGGGCGGTGCGGGCGGGGCGGGGACGTATTGACGGTACGGTCCCCGCTCACCCCCGGACAAGGCGCGACCGTTGCGCATGGACCGTCGATCCATTGCGCCCGAGCGGCCCTGCGCAACGATTCGTTGCGCCTCACGTTTCCGCAGGCCACGAACGTGACCCAGCTCTCCCGGGCACCCCCGCACCGGCTAGGCGGGCGACCCCGACGAGTACCGCCGCAACAGCGGCGAGAGCACCAGCACGGACTTCGTCCGCTCCACGTACGGCTCGCCCGCGATGCGCTCCAGCACCTGCTCGAAGTGGCGCATGTCCGCCGCGAAGACCTGAACGATGGCGTCGGCGTCCCCGGTCACCGTGGACGCCGACGCGACCTCCGGATAGCGGGCGAGACCGTGCTTGATCGACTCCGGCGAGGTGTTGCGGCTGCAGTAGATCTCGATGAACCCCTCGGTCTCCCAGCCGAGCGCCGCCGGATCCACCCGCACGGTGAATCCCGTGATCGCGCCCTCGGCGCGCAGCCTGTCCACCCGGCGCTTCACCGCGGGCGCGGACAGCCCGATGATCGAGCCGATGTCGGCGTAGGAGCGACGGGCATCTTCGGCGAGGGCGTGGACGATGCGTTCGTCGAGGTCGTTCAGTCGCACGTCGTACGGATCACTTCTCTGCGAGGGCGATGGCCGGGTGACGGCCATGGCGACGGCCGGTTCGGGGGCGGCGGTGCCGCCCCCGAAGTAGACCATGGGCCCGCCCGTCAGGGCGCGCTCACCGCAGGTGGAGCGGGGTCAGAACGGGAACCGCGAGCGTCCGTGCTGCACGGAGATCCACTTCTGGGTGGTGAAGGCGTCGAGCATCGAGTCGCCGTTCAGCCGCCCGAGCCCGGAGCTCTTCTCGCCGCCGAAGGGGACGATCGGCTCGTCGTGGACGGTGCCGTCGTTGATGTGGATCATGCCGGTACGGATCCGCTGCCCGACCCGGACACCGCGCTCGACGTTGCCGGTGTGCACCGCGCCGCTCAGCCCGTACGGGGTGTCGTTGGCGATCCGGACCGCCTCGTCCTCGCCGTCGAACGGCACGAGAAGCGCGACCGGGCCGAAGATCTCCTGGGACAGCACCGGCGAGTCGGCCGCCAGGCCGGTCAGCACGGAGGGGCTGACGAGATTGCCGACGGCCCGCCCGTGCAGCAGGGCGGTCGCACCGGCCTCCACGGTCTGGTCGACGAGCGCGGCGATCGCCTCGGCCTGGGTGGAGTTGATCAGCGGACCGATCTGGGTCGCCGGGTCGGCCGGGTCGCCGACGCGCAGCGAGGCGACCTTGGCCACGAACTTCTCGGTGAACTCCTGCTCCACCGCGCGGTCGACCAGAATCCGGTTGGCGGCCATGCAGACCTGCCCCTGGTGCACGTAACGGCTGAAGACCGCCGCGTCGACCGCGTAGTCGACATCGGCGTCATCGAGCACGATGAGCGCGCTGTTGCCGCCGAGTTCGAGCACGGAACGCTTGAGGTTGGCCGCGCACACGGTCGCTACGTGCCGCCCGACCTTGTCCGAGCCGGTGAAGGAGATGACCTGCGGAATGGGGTGCTCCAGCAGTGCGTCACCGATCTCGGCGATGTCGGTGACCACCACGTTCAGCAGGCCGGCCGGCAGTCCGGCGTCCTCGAACACCTTCGCCACCAGGGTGCCGCCGCAGATCGGCGTGTTCTGGTGCGGCTTGAGCACCACGGCGTTGCCGAGTGCCAGCGCGGGGGCGACCGACTTCAGCGACAGCAGGAAGGGGAAGTTGAACGGGCTGATGACACCCACCACGCCGACGGGCACGCGGTACACCCGGTTCTCCTTGCCCTCGGTCGGCGAGGGCAGGATCTGCCCGGTCGACCGCAGCGCGAGGTGGATCGACTCGCGCAGGAACTCCTTGGCCAGATGCAGCTCGAAGGCGGCCTTCAGACGCGTGCCGCCGAGCTCCGCGACGATCGCGTCACCGATCTCGGCCTCGCGGTCCTCGACGATCCGCAGCGCCTTCTCCAGCACGGCGCGCCGGGCGTAGGCGTTGGTGTCGCCCCACGCCTGCTGAGCGGTCTCGGCCGCGCGGTAGGCCTGGTCCACCTCGTCGGCCGTGGCGACCGTGATCGAGGCGAGCTTCTCCCCGTTGAAGGGGTTGAAGTCGATGATGTCCCAGGACCCCTTGCCCGGCCTCCACTCACCGTCGATGTACTGATGGGCCAGGTCAGTGAAGAAGGACATGAGATCCCTTACCGCAGAGTGGCGGGCAGCTGATTGAGATTCATATTACTTAATCTTCAAGTGAGTTGGAAAGCGTGAAAGCTTTCACAGGTACCCGGATCCGGACAACCGAAACGGCCCGCGCGAGCCCTCCGGGAAGGCCCGCCGGCTCCCCGGGAACGCCCGTGCCCCCTCCGGCGCGAACGGCCGGAAGGGGCACGGATGGTGCGGTGGTGCGGGATCAACTCCAGCTGGCGTGCAGCGGCTTGCCCTCGGCGTAACCGGCGGCGCTCTGCACACCGACGACCGCCTTCTCGGCGAACTCCGCGAGGGAGGCCGCACCGGCGTAGGTGCAGGAGGAGCGGACGCCCGCGATGATCGAGTCGACCAGGTCCTCGACGCCCGGACGCGACGGGTCCAGGAACATCCGCGAGGTGGAGATGCCCTCCTCGAAGAGCGCCTTGCGGGCCCGGTCGTACGCCGACTCGTCGGAGGTGCGGTTCTTCACGGCGCGTGCGGACGCCATGCCGAAGGACTCCTTGTAGAAGCGGCCGTCGGCGGACTGCTGGAGGTCGCCGGGCGACTCGTACGTCCCGGCGAACCAGGAACCGATCATCACGTTGGACGCGCCCGCGGCGAGCGCCATGGCCACGTCGCGCGGGTGGCGGACGCCGCCGTCCGCCCAGACGTGCTTGCCGTACTTCTTCGCCTCCGCGGCACACTCCAGGACCGCGGAGAACTGCGGCCGGCCCACACCGGTCATCATCCGGGTGGTGCACATGGCGCCGGGTCCGACACCGACCTTGATGATGTCGGCGCCGGCCTCGATGAGGTCGCGCACACCCTCGGCGGCGACGATGTTCCCCGCGACGATCGGCACCTCGGGGTCCAGCGCCCGGACCGCGCGGACCGCGCTGATCATGGACTCCTGGTGACCGTGCGCGGTGTCGACGACCAGGGTGTCGGCGCCGGCGTCGAGGAGCTGCTTGGCCTTGCCGGCCACGTCACCGTTGATCCCGACGGCGGCGGCGATCCGCAGCCTGCCGCCCGCGTCGGTGGCCGGGGTGTACAGCGTCGCGCGCAGTGCCGCCTTCCGGGTGAGTATGCCGACGAGCCGGCCCTCCGCGTCGACCGCCGGGGCGAGCTTGCGGTTGGCACCGTCGAGCTTGTTGAACGCGTCACGCGGGTCGATGTCCGCGTCGAGCAGCACCAGGTCCTTGGACATGACCTCGGAGAGCTGGGTGAAGCGGTCGACGCCGGTCAGGTCGTGGTCGGTGACCACGCCGACGGGCCGCCGCTCGCTGTCGACGACGACGCCGGCGCCGTGGGCGCGCTTGGGCAGCAGGGACAGCGCGTCGGCGACCGTCTGGCCGGGGGCCAGCACGATGGGGGTGTCGAGCACGAGGTGGCGCGTCTTGACCCAGGCGATGACCTCGGTGACGACCTCGATCGGGATGTCCTGCGGGATGACGACGAGCCCGCCGCGACGGGCGATCGTTTCGGCCATCCGGCGGCCCGCGATAGCCGTCATATTCGCGACGACGAGCGGGATGGTGGTGCCGGTGCCGTCGGGCGAGGACAGGTCGACCCCTTGGCGTGATCCGACCGCGGAGCGGCCCGGAACCATGAAGACATCGTCGTACGTGAGGTCGTACGGGACCGCGGGGGACTCTGTGTAGCGACCGGTGCCGGGCTCAAGAAAACGCATAACACTCATATTTTCATACGAAATGGCGCAGGTCGTTTCCACGATGACACAACAAATGACTCCCGCGCTCGTATGTTCCTCCGAGGAACAGGACCGGGAGTCCCGGGCAAGTGGAACCTGCCTTGCCCACAGACCCTACCCGTACGGCATCCCGATCATTCGGGATCATCATCCCTGGACCTGGTGACAAGGGGTCGGGTAGCTTCAAACCCGCAGGTCCCGAGGGTCAGCCACACGCCCCGGAGGAACTGGCGGAATGGGCACAACTTCCGCCATACGCACGACCGGAGAGGATCACGACCCACCCGTGGAGAGCGAACTGCCGGACATCTACTGCCCGTTCCCCCAGCAGACGAACCCGCATGTCGGGCACGTACGGGAACACCTCGACGCCTGGACCCGCAACACCGGTCTGGTGCACCGGGATTCAGCCAGGGAGCGCTTCGAGCAGGCGGACTTCGGGGCCTTCGTGGGCATGGTCTACCCGACCGCCGACAGTGAGAATCTGGACCTTGTCGCCGACTGGTTCGTCTGGCTGTTTCTCGTCGACGACCAGCTGGACGACGGCCACCTCGGCCGCAGTCCGGACCGGGTGCGCAGCGTGGTCGCCCTGATGCAGTCCGTGGTCGACGGAACGGGCACACCGCCCGGCGAGGAGCTGCCGGCCGCCGTCGTCGCCCTCGTCGATCTCTGGGCACGCACGGTGCCGGCCGCCGCACCGCAGTGGCGGCGGCGCTTCACCTATCACCTGATGACGTACCTCACGACCGCCACCACCTGGGAGGCCGGGAACCGGGCCGACGGCGTGGTCCCGGCCGAGGCGACGTACATCGAGAAGCGCCGGCACACCGGTGCGATACATGTCTGCATGGACCTGATCGAGATCGTGGCCGGCATCGAGGCGCCCGAGTCGATCCACAACGACGCCCGGTTCATCACCGCGCTGGAGGCCTCGTGCAACGTCGTGTGCTGGGCCAATGACGTGTACTCCTACGAAAAGGAGCAGGTCCTCGGCGAGATCCACAACCTCGTCCATCTGGTCCGGCACCACCGCGGGTACGGCAAGCAGCAGTCGCTCGACCACGTCTGCGCGGAGATCGCCGCGGAGACCGAGCGCTTCCTCGGCGCGGAGGCCGGGCTGCTCACCGCGTATCCGCAGCTCAACTGGATGCTGAAGCCGTATCTGGACGGGATGCGGAGCTGGATGCGTGGCAATCTCGACTGGTCCCGGCAGACACCCCGGTACAACCCGGCCGACGTCAGCCAGTACAAGGAGCCTGAGCAGTACCTGGAGGCGGCGGTCCTGGGCGTCCGGCAGGACTGACCCGGATCTGGGGCGTCAAGGACGCGGGGGTGCGGGCGGTGTCACCGCCCGCACCCCCGCGTCCTTCGCTCACTCCCCGTCCGGGTCGGCCCGGTCCAGCGCGGGCCTGCGCGGCGCGGGCGAGTCGGTCAGCAGGTAGTCGGCCGCCGCGGTGTCCGTCACCAGGCTGGTGACCAGGCCGGACCTGAGCACCGCTCCGATCGCCGCGGCCTTGCGCTGGCCGCCCGCGATCGCCACCACCTCGGGGATCCGGCGCAGCCGGTCCGCCTCGACCGTGATGCAGCGCTCTCCGAGGTCCCGGCCGACCCGGCGGCCCTCCGAGTCGAAGAGGTGTGCCGACATCTCGGCGGCGACGCCGAGCGAGGCGTAGTGCCCGCGCTCCTCGTCCGACAGCATGTCGTGGACCGTGGAGATGCCGGGCTCCCAGGAGCCGATGGACACCGCCGCGACCGTCACCTTGTCGAAGTACTCGAAGGCGCGGGCGATCCCGGTCTGGTGGCGCAGCGCGGCGGCGGTGGCCGGGTCGGGCAGCAGCATCGGTGCGTAGATCGGGTGGGCCTCGCCGCCGGAGACCTGGGCGGCCCGCCGGACCGCCTCGACCGAGCCGCGCTCGGCGGTCCCCGCGTCGTACACCCCGGTGAGCTGCACGACCGTGCACGGCGGGAGCCGGTCCAGGGCCGCCGCCATGTGGATGGTGGACCGGCCCCAGGCGAGCCCGAGCACATCGCCCTCGTTCACCAGTTCGCCCAGCAGATCGGCCGCGACCTCGCCCAGGTTCTCCGGGTCGGCGGCGTCGTCCTGCTCCTCGGCCGGGGATTCGACCACGACCGCGTGGCGCAGCCCGTAGCGGGCGCGGAGCGCGTCGGAGCGCTCGGCGTCCAGCTCGGCCGGGACCCGGATCTCGATCCGTACGAGGTCACGCTCCAGCGCCGTCTCCAGGACCCTGGCGACCTTGAAGCGGCTGACGCCGAACTCCTCGGCGATCTGGATCTTGGATTTGCCCTCAAGGTAGAAGCGGCGGGCCATGGCCGCCGCCTGCACCAGCTCCGCGGGCCCCATCCGCAGGGCGGACCGGCCCGCCGACATTGCAGACACCGCGTTCTCCTCACTGCTGTTCACGCTCTCGATACGCCGTTCATCCTGTCAGATACGGCGATCCTTGATCGGTCCCGTCGGACCGCGTTCATCTGCCCTTGGCCGGGTCGACCGGCGATCGGGGGCCGGAGCGGCTGCCTGCTCCGTCGCCCGCGTCAGTGGCCGCACGCCCACTCCGCCGAGGCGATGGCTCCGTCGGCCTTGGCGCGCAGGGCCCGTACCGCCGCGGCCGGGTCCTTGGCGCCGTACACGGCGGAGCCCGCGACGAAGACGTCGGCGCCCGCTTCGGCGCACCGCTCGATGGTCGACTCGGAGACCCCGCCGTCGACCTGGAGCCACAGTTCGAGACCGTGCCGGGAGATCAGCTCACGGGTGCGGCGGATCTTCGGCAGCATGATGTCCAGAAAGGACTGGCCCCCGAACCCCGGCTCCACCGTCATGATCAGCAGCATGTCGAGCTCGGGGAGCAGGTCCTCGTACGGCTCGATGGGCGTCGCCGGCCTGAGCGCCATGGAAGCGCGGGCGCCCTTGGCCCGGATCTCGCGCGCCAGTCGCACGGGGGCGGCCGCGGCCTCCACGTGGAAGGTGACGGATCCCGCCCCCGCCTCGACGTACTGCGGGGCCCAGCGGTCCGCGTCCTCGATCATCAGGTGACAGTCCAGCGGCGTGGCCGTGGCCCTGCTGAGCGATTCCACGATCGGAACGCCGAGGGTCAGATTGGGCACGAAGTGGTTGTCCATGACATCGACGTGGAGCCAGTCGGCGCCTTCGACGGCCTGCGCCTCGTCGGCGAGGCGTGCGAAGTCGGCGGAGAGAATACTGGGGTTGATCTGGGCCATGGGTCCAGCCTGCCATGTTCTGCGGCACTTCCCCGCTTCGGTGCGCTCCAAAGCCTCACGGGATCATTACGGTTCGCACATTCCCGGCTTTATCGCCCCCGGACGATCACCAGGACAGCGGCCGTTCCCCGACGTCCGCGTCGTCGGCGGGCGGTGTCCTCGCCATGAATCAGGGACCTCCTCAGAGGCCGGTGGCCCTCAGGAAGGCCTCCGCGATGCGCGCGGGGGTGTGCTCGGCGACCTGGAGGGGCGCCTGCCGTGCGGCGGCGTGGTAGGCGTCCGGGTCGTCGAGGAGTTCGGCGGTGGCCCGCCACAGACGTTCGGGTCCGTCGACGAGATCCAGCATCCGGCCGGCCGCGCCGGTGAGCGTGGGCAGGTGCCCGAGTCCGTAGCCCACCACCGGGGTTCCCACCGAGAGTGCTTCCGCGGCCACGTTGCCGAACGTCTCGGGGAGAACCGAGGGCAGCACGGCGACGGCGGCGTCCGCCAGGAAGGGCTGGACCTCCTGCCAGGGCAGGGCGGGGAGGATCGAGACGTCCGGCAGGGACGCGGCCAGAGCGCGGCACTCCGCGATCACCCGGTCCTGCATGCCGGTCCGGAACTCGAATCCGGCCGAGGCCAGCACGATGTCCACCGGGCGGCCGAAGTCGCGGGGAAGGGCACGCAGGAGTTCGGAGATCCCCTTCTGCGGATCGGCGCGGGCCAGTGTCCGCACCGGACCGCCGCGGCGCAGCCGTTCACGCTCGCCCTCGGGGGGCGCGGTGCCCTGCCGGGGCAGGGCGTTGGGCAGCGAGAGCCAGCCTTCCGTGTCGAGTCCGGCCCGGCGGGCCTCGTCGGTCAGGAAGTCGCTGACGGTCAGCACGGTGTCCGGGTGGTGGGCGAGGCTCTCCAGCATGCGCGCGTCGGTGCGCAGGAAGTGGACCATCAGAGCCGTGCGCACCCCGGGCGGCGCGGGTGCGAGGTAGCCGAGGCCCACGACCGCGTCGACCCAGCACACCAGGTCCACGTCGTGCTCGCGCAGAAGCCGGCGGACTTCGCGGCACACCGGTTCCGGATCTGCGAGCAGGTTCAGTGCCTCGTCGTAGACGATCGGCCGGGGCAGGGTCAGGCTGCCGAGCCGCAGGAGGTGGGGATCGTCCGCGCCGGTGGCCGGGCCGGCTGCCACGATCACGGCGTGATGGCCCAGTTCGCGCAGACCGTCGGCGAGCGAAGCGACGCTGCGCTCGATCCCGGCAGGTTCGCTGGGATTGTGCGTCAACAGGACGAAGGCGATGTTCACGCGGGGTGGTCCTCCGTGGCCGGGTGCGTGGGAAGGGTGCCGGGCCGGGGGGCGGAAGGCAGCTTGCCCCGGCCCGGCGACAACGTGGTTATTCCTGGGGCGGGTTGGGGCGGGCGATGAGCGCGACGCCCTGATCGCCGATGGCGTGGGGGCGTCGTGCGAAATGGCGACGGAGCGCGGGGGCGATGGCCCGTCGCATGTCGGGGGCGCGCGGATGGTCCTCGTACCAGAGGTCGACCAGGGATCTGGCGGCGGCGTGGACCCGTTCCTCCGGTGCGGTCTCAGGGAAGTGCAGGGCGGCCTCGGTCCGGTGCAGCGAGAAGTGCCGGAATCCGAGCGGGGCGAGGATTTCAGCGGCGGTGGCCAGCAGGAATCCCTGATGGTCGAGGGGTTCGCCGGTGAGCGGTACGCAGGTCTCGTTGAGCAGGCCCACGAGTTCGTTGTCCGGGGCTCCGCCGATCAGCACGACCCGGGCCTGGGGGTGGCCGATGTCGCACACCCGCGCCATCTCGCGTACGGACTGTTCCAGGTCGTCCACATAGGGAAGGACCCAGGCGGCCAGCACCGCGTCGAAGCTCCGGTCGGGGAAGGGCAGCGACTCGGCGTGCCCGGGGACGGGCTCGACCGTCCCGGTGCGGCTGTCGCCGGCGTGCGCGTTGAGCGTGGCGACCCGGGAGCCGTGCGGTTCGACGGTGGTGCAGCGGCCCAGTTGGCTCGCGACGGCCCGGGTCAGTTCGCCGGTTCCCCCGCCGACATCGAGGACGCGGTGACTGGCAGCGGTCGCACTGCGGACGAGGGCGATTTCCTCGCGGCGCTCCAGCCGTCCGGTGAAACCCAGCCAGCCTGCGTGGCCGAGGCGGTGGGGCCCCCGGTAGCGGGCCGGCATCCGGTCGGAAGGCCCGCAGAGGGGGTGGCGGCGCACCTCCAGGACATCGGTGACGGACGGAGTGACTGCGGTGGGTGTGGGGGTGGGCAAGGCGTTCTCCTGTGCCTGTCGCGGGACAGTCGGTCGGGTCGCAACGCGCCGTCCGGGCCGTGTGCGCCGTCTCGTCGGGCGGCATCGGCCGGTGTGCGTCGCCGCTCCGGTGGACGTCAGCCTCCGGTGCGGGTCGGTGCCAGAGCGAGGACCTGTGCGCGCAGGCCCGGGTCGGCGCTGAACCGGCCCGTCAGGTGGGTGGTGACCATCACCGCGCCATGCGCCTGGGCCCCGCGCTGGGTCATGCAGGCGTGTTCGGAACGGATCAGACAGGCCGCGCCGAGGGAGTCCAGATTCCGGGTGAGGGCGTCGATGACCTGACCGCCCAGCCGCTCCTGCACCTGGGGGCGCGCGCTGTACTCCTGGAGGAGCCTGGCGAGCTTGGACAGGCCGACGATGTGGGCGTCGGGCCGGGGGAGATAGGCGACGGTCGCCCGGCCCACGAACGGCAGGACGTGGTGCTCGCACAGGGCGACGAAGGGGACGTCGACGGCGGCGATGACTCCCTGGTCCGTGGATTCGGGCGGGAACTGGACCCGCAGATGACGGTCCGGGTCGAGGTGGAGTCCGCGGGTCATCTCGGCCAGAGCCGTGACGAACCGGTGCGGGGTCTGTTCGGTCGAGGTGGTGTCGCAGTCGATGCCCAGGGCCGAGAACATCTCTCTCGCGTGTGCGGTGGCCTGTGCCAAGGCAGGTTCGCCCGGGGCGACGATTACGGCCGGGTCCGTCTCTGCTTCCGCCGTGCTCGGCTGGCTCGTGATGGTCATGCGCACCATTCCTGAACGGGTGACACGGAGGAACGGCCGCCGGACGGGTCAGGTCCGGGCATGGCGCCATCCCGCGGTGTTGACGTGTGTCTCGCTCACGACGACCTCGCTGACGAAGGCGCCGGCGGCGGCGGACAGCTCACGGAGGGCCTGGCCGACCACGCGTGCGAGCAGTTCGGCCACCGCCTCGACGGTCGGATGGGGAAGACCCACCGCGAAGCGCTCCGCCGGGCCGGGGTCGCTCGCGCCGAAGCGGAAGACCTTGCTGTGGTGCTCGGCCAGGATGCCCGCGAGGGGGTCGTCGGCTCCGAGCATGGCCCCGTGGTCGAGGTGGGTGTCGATCCAGGCTCTGACCCGGCCCTTGAAGGCCCCGAATTCGACCACTGTCCCCCGGTCCAGCAGCGGGGCCGTGACGGTGGCCTCCATCCACCAGGAATGGCCATGGAGGTTGACGCATTTGCCGACCAGATGCGGAATCCGGTGCGCGGTCTCGAAGTTGTGCCGTACCGATACCGAATGCGCCGCCTTCGGGCCTTCGGATAACTCCGGCGGATGTACCGCGCCCATCAGGGAATTCCGAGGTACTTGTGGGTTTGCAGGGAGAAGTTCCACAGCGGGTGCTCCAGGCAGTACTCGACGGTGGCGCGGGTGTTGGCGGCGATGTCCGGTCCGTCCATCGGCTGGAGGCGGAACGAGTCGAAGTCCAGGTGCTCGAACCGTGCGGGGTCGCCGTGCCGCTGGGGGTAGACGAGTTTGAGTTCGTCGCCGCGCTCCACGACCATCCGCGAGCCGATCTTCGGGCTCACGCACAACCAGTCGATGCCCGGGGGCGGCACCCTGGTTCCGTTGGTCTCGACCGAGACCATGAAGCCGCGGTCGTGCAGGGCTTCGACGGCGGGGGCGTCGAGCTGGAGAAGCGGCTCTCCGCCCGTGCAGACAACGAACCGCTGGGCTTCGGTGCGGGGTGCCCACTGCTCCAGGACGGTGTCGGCCAGCGCCTCGGGGGTAGCGAAGCGGCCGCCGTTCTCACCGTCGGTACCGACGAAGTCCGTGTCGCAGAAGGCGCAGACGGCCCGGTGGCGGTCCTTCTCCCGGCCGGTCCACAGATTGCAGTTGGAGAAGCGGCAGAAGACCGCGGGCCGTCCCGCGTGCCGCCCCTCGCCCTGGAGCGTGTAGAAGATCTCTTTCACCCGGTAGGTCATGCGGGCGCGCCCTGATAGGTGATCGGGTCGGGGAGTCCGGCCTCGGTGAAGCCCTTCAGCCGCAGCAGGCAGGTGTCGCAGCGACCGCAGGCCCGCCCGCTGTCGTCGGGGTCGTAGCAACTGGAGGTCAGCGCGTAGTCGACGCCGAGAGCGGTTCCCGTGCGGATGATCTCCGCCTTGGACAGGTGCAGCAGCGGCGAGTGCAGCGTGATCCGGCGCTCCCCCTCGACCGCCGATCTGGTCGCGAGGTTGGCCATCGCCTCGAAGGCCTCCAGGTACTCGGGCCGGCAGTCGGGGTATCC
The DNA here is from genome assembly GCF_044756945.1 of Streptomyces sp. NPDC091387. Taxonomy (NCBI): domain Bacteria; kingdom Bacillati; phylum Actinomycetota; class Actinomycetes; order Kitasatosporales; family Streptomycetaceae; genus Streptomyces; species Streptomyces sp. NPDC091387. Next base: position 43,159 of record NZ_JBIVTZ010000005.1, read on the forward strand.
GCTGTAGTCGACGGCCGTGACTCCGGTGAAGATGTCCGCGGCCCCGACGACCTCCGCGTAGGCGAGCGCGAACGACAGGAAGATCGTGTTGCGGGCCGGCACGTACGTGGCCGGGATGCCCTCCCCCATCTCCGCTTCGCCGCGCCCCTTGGGAACGTCGACGCCGGCATCGGTCAGCGCGGAACCGCCGAAGACGCGGAGGTCGATGTCCGCGACGACGTGCCGCTCCACCCCTTGCCGCTCTGCGCCCCTCCGGGCGGCGGCCAATTCGACGGAATGCCGTTGTCCATAGCTGAAACTGAGAGCGTAGGGAGTGAATCCCCGGTCTTTCGCCACCGCCAGGGTGGTCGTCGAGTCCAGGCCGCCACTGAGGAGTACGATCGCCGATTCTGCCATAGCATGTACCTTTCGCCCGCGCGAGCAAGGACACTTCTTGCATATACATGCGCGGAGAAAAAGTCACCCAATCGGCCGCCTCATTAAACATATGGCAAAGCCGGGAAAGTAATTCAATATTCTGTTGGCATTCGCCTTCTTTTCATATCCCGGGAAAGGGACATCGGGCAGGCGAACCCACGGGGGAGCCGGTGCGATCAGCCGGTACGCCGCAGCACGGCGAGGTACATCGCGTCCGTGCCGTGCAGATGCGGCCACAGCTGGACGTCCGGTCCGTCGCCCAGGGCGGGCACCCCGGGCATCAGCGGACGGGCGTCCACCCACTCGGCCTCGACCGGCGCCCCGCCGCGGCCCTTGAGTACGTCCTCGACGACCACCCGGGTCTCCGCGAGGTGCGGGGAGCAGGTGGCGTACCCGACGACGCCCCCGATCCGTACGGCCTTCAACGCCTCGCGCAGCAGACCGCGCTGGAGCGGCGCGAAGCTCTCCAGGTCCTCCTTGCGGCGCCGCCAGCGGGCCTCCGGCCGGCGGCGCAGCGCGCCGAGGCCCGAGCACGGGACGTCCATCAGGATCCGGTCGAAGGTGTCGGGCCGCCACGGCGGGCGGGTGCCGTCGGCGGTGATCACCTGGTACGGGCCGGGGTTGCCGGCGAGGGAGCGCTCGACGAGGCGGGCCCGGTGCGGCTGCTTCTCGGCCGCCAGCAGGGTGGCGCCGCGTCCGGCCGCGAGGGCGGCCATCAGGGCGGCCTTTCCGCCGGGGCCGGCGCAGCCGTCGAGCCAGCGGGTGTCCCTGCCCTCCAGCGGCGCGTTGGCGAGGGCGGCGGCGACGAGCTGGCTGCCCTCGTCCTGGACACCGGCCCGGCTCTCCTGCACGGCGGTCAGGGCGCCGGGCTCGCCGCCCTCGGCCATCCGCACGGCGTAGGGCGACCAGCGGCCCGGGAGCCCGTTCTCCTCGCCGAGCGCGTCGAGCAGCTCATCGGTGGTGGAGCGGCCGGGGCGGGCGACCAGCGTGACCTCGGGCCGTTCGTTGTCGGCCTCCAGCAGGTCCTCGATGCCGGCGCGGCCGCCGCCGAGGGCGTCCCAGAGCGCGGAGACGACCCAGCGCGGATGCGAGTGCACGAGCGCGAGGTGGTCCTCCGCGTCGTCCTCGTACGAGGGGGCGACCCGCGCCACCCACCCGTCGAGGTCGTCCGCCGAGACCTTGCGCAGGACGGCGTTGACGAACTTGGCGCGTCCCTCGCCGAGCACCACCCGGGCCAGTTCCACACTGGCGGAGACCGCGGCGTGGGTCGGGATACGGGTGCCGAGCAGCTGGTGCACGCCCATGTTCAGCACGTCCAGGACCGGCGGGTCGACCTCGCGCAGCGGCCGGTCGATGCAGGCGGCGACGATCGCGTCGTACGTGCCCTGCCGGCGCAGCGTTCCGTAGACCAGCTCGGTCGCCAGCGCCGCGTCCCGGTTGTCGAAGTCCCCCTTGGCGCGTGCCTTCTTCAACAGCGGGGGAAGGACGAGGTTGGCGTACGCGTCGCGTTCGTCGACGGCCCTGAGGGCCTCGAAGGCGAGGAACCGGACCGGGTCCTTCTGCGGACGGCGGTGCGGGGTGGCGGGACGGCGACGCGGCTGGTCGTTCACGTGAAAGGTGCTCCGCTGATGGTGAGAGGGCGAACTGCCCCAGCCTACGTCCCCGCCCCGCCCCGCTCCGCCGTCCCGACGGGATCCCTGGATCCCTAGATCCCCACGAGCTCGCCGGGAACGATGCGCACCCCGCGCGCCCAGTCCGCGGCACGCATCGGCTTCTTGCCCTGCGGCTGGACCCAGAGCAGCTCGATCGCGTGCGATCCGGTGCCCACGTGGACGTTGTTCTTGGCCGCGGACAGCTCGCCGGGCGCCAGATCGGTCCGGTCCAGGACGGGCACGGCCTGGATCAGCTTGAGCCGTTCCCCGCGGAAGAGGGTCCAGGCGCCGGGGGCGGGGGTGCAGCCGCGGACCACCCGGTCGACGCGCAGTGCGGGCGCCGACCACTGGACCTGGGCGTCCTCGACGGTGATCTTCGGCGCGAGGGTGATACCGCTGTCGGGCTGCGGTACGGCGTGCAGGGTGCCGTCCTCGATGCCGTCCATGGTGGCGGCGAGCAGCCCGGCCCCGGCGAACGCCAGCCGGGTCAGCAGATCACCGCTGGTGTCGGTGGGCCGGACCTCCTCGGTGAGGACGCCGTACACGGGCCCGGAGTCGAGCCCTTCCTCGATCAGGAAGGTGGAGGCGCCCGTCACCTCGTCGCCCGCCATGACGGCGTGCTGCACGGGTGCGGCGCCGCGCCAGGCGGGGAGCAGCGAGAAGTGGAGGTTGACCCAGCCGCGGGCGGGCACGTCGAGCGCGGTTCTGGGCAGCAGCGCCCCGTAGGCGACGACCGGGCAGCAGTCCGGGGCGATCTCCCGCAGCCGCGCCAGGAAGTCCTCGTCCCGCGGCCTGACCGGCTTGAGGACCTCGATCCCGGCCTCCTCGGCCCGTTCGGCGACGGGACTGGCGACCAGCCGGCGGCCGCGCCCCGCGGGCGCGTCGGGCCGGGTCACGACGGCGGCGACCTCGTGCCGGCCGGAGGCGATCAGGGCGTCGAGTGCGGGTACGGCTACCTCGGGGGTGCCTGCGAAGACGAGCTTCATGGGTGGCTGACTGCCTCTCAGGCCGAAACGTTACGGTGACGAGCAACGCACAAGTCTATGGGCCCGGCGGCCGGGGGGCGTACGCACCATTGCGCGCCCCTCGCAGGGGCGTATACGCCCCCGGAGCGTGACCACATCCCCGGCTGAGGCGTTGGTCAAGAGAGATTGACCGAAGCGAGCCGCCACGGTGCGGCCCGATCCCTTTCAACGCCGGTTCGAGAGGCTTCTTCATGGCCGACCACGCAACCCACGACGCCCAAGCGCGGGCCAGCCTGCATCTTCTGGTGCGGGACATCGAGCGGGTCCGGCGGCAGGTGGACGCGCTGCGCACCCTCACCGCCCAACTGGGCAACGTCTACCGTCCGCGCCGCTCCGGCCCGTCCGCGGGCTTCGTCGTCTACGGCAGGGCCCCGGCCCCCACCGTCAGGCTGGCGCAGGAACTGCGCGACAGTGTCGAGACCCTGGTGACGGCGGCAGTGGACTTCGACCGTTCGCTGGGCTTCTCCTGGGACGCGGTGGGCTCCGCACTGGGAGTCACCAAGCAGGCGGTCCACCGCCGCTACGGCACACGGCGTGCCACCCCCCAGCCGTTGGCGGCCGAGGCCGCCGAGCCCGTGGAGCAGCGGCCGGTGCCGGTGGTTCCCGGCTCCCCCGCCGCCCCCGCGCTGCCCGCGGTGCCGGCCGCGCGCTCGATGCCCCCGCAGCCGTCGGCGGACCGCCCGTCCCTGCGCGAGGACCTGCGCCCGGGGGCCTTCCCGGGCCCGCGCAACGGCTGACGCCGTGCGGCTGTACCCCGCCGCATCCCGGCGGGGCACAGCCGTACCGCGCCACCGCGGCCCCGGCCCGGCCGCCCGCGCCGTCAGCCGATGTCCGGCGGATCCACCCGGATCCGCACCACGCCTCCACCGCCCCGCGACATCCGCGCCGACTGCGCCGCCTTCAGCGCGGCCGCCAGAGCCGCCCCGCTGCCCGGACGCACCCGGACCAGGGCCCGCTCCCAGGTCTCCCCCGGCGGTGCGTCGAAGGGCCTGCGGGGCCGTCCCGGCTCACTGCCGGGGACCGGCACCGGACCGAGCACCTCCGCGTCCGGCGGGAGTTCCGCGGCGGCCAGGAACGCGGCGAGCGCCTGCGGCTCCCCCGTCACCGAAGCCATCCGGGACACCGGCGGAAAGCCCAGCTCGGCCCGTTCCGCGAGCTCTCGGCGCGCGTGCCCGACCGGGTCCCAGCGCACCAGGGCCTGCACCGGCCGCAGCGTCGGCTCGGCGACGATCACCACCGTGCCGCCCTCGGGCTGCCCCCGTACCAGCGCCGCGGCGGCCGTCCAGCGGCGCAGCGCCTCCTCCCCGGCCCGCAGGTCGGGGCGGCCGACCATCGCCCAGCCGTCCAGCAGCAGCGCCGCCGCGTACCCGCCCTCGGCGACCGGTTCGGCGCCCGGGGTGCTGACCACGAGCGCGGGCTGGTCCGGTACGGAGTCCAGCACGTGGTCGCGCCCGGAGGTCCGCACCGGCACGGCGGGAAAGGCCCGGCCGAGCTCCTCCGCGGTCCGGCGGGCGCCGACGATCTGCGCGCGCAGCCGGCGGGCCCCACAGGCGACGCAGTGCCAGGACGTCTCGGCCCGGCCGCACCAGGCGCAGTTCAGGTCCTGCTGGTCGGGCGCCTCCAGCGGCCCCGCGCAGTGCCGGCACCGCGCGGGCTCCCGGCAGCGCTCGCAGGCCAGTCGCGGGGCGTACCCGCGACGCGGCACCTGCACGAGCACCGGGCCGCTGCGCAGTCCGTCCCGCACGGTCTGCCACGCGAGGCTCGGCAGCCTCGCGGACCGGGCGGCGCCGTCCCGCGCGAGCTCGCCGTCGCCGACGGTACGCACCAGGGGCGCCGCGATCCGCGTCTGTTCCCGGTCGGCGCGCAGCGGCAGTGCCCAGCCGCTCTCCACCAGCTGGGCGGCCTCCACGGTGCAGTTCGTCCCGCCGAGCAGGAAGGCGCACCTGCTGTGCGCGGCCCGTAGTTCGAGGACCTCGCGGACGTGCGGGAAGGGGGCGTTGTCATCGCTGTGGCTGGAGTCCCCGTCGTCCCAGACGGCGACCAGGCCGAGGTCGGCGACCGGGGCGAACATCGCGGCCCGCGTCCCGACCACCGCCCGGACGGAACCGCGCCGTACGGCGAGCCACTCCCGGTACCGCTTCTCGGGCCCGGAGTCGGCGGTCAGCAGGGCGTGACGGCCTTCCCCGAGGACCCCGGAGAGTGCGGCGTCGACCCGCCCGGCGGTCCGTCCGTCGGGGACGACGACCAGTGCGCCGCGCCCCGACGCGAGGGTCGCGGCGACGGCCCTGGCGATCTCCTCCGGCCAGTGCGGGCCCGGCAGCGCGGTCCACACGGCCCTGGGCGCGCCGCCCGAGGCGAGCGCCTCCAGGAACGCCGCGCCCTGCCCGTACCGCGCCCAGGTGCCGGGAGAGGGCGCCGGGGGCGGCGGCAGCGGTTCGGGAGACGGTCTGGACTCGGCCCGTGCGTTCCTCGGCGGGACCGCGAGCTGGAGGACGTCCGCGAGGCTGCCCGCGTACCGGTCGGCGACGGCCCGCGCGAGGCCGAGCAGCTCCGGCCCGAGGACGGGTTCGGGCGACACGACGGAGGCGAGCGCGGCCAGTGCGCCGCTGTAGTCGGACTCGGCCAGCCGCTCGACCAGGAATCCGTCGATCAGCCCGCCGCCCTCGCGCCGCCCGCCCCGGACATTGCGCCCGCCGGCACCGAAGCGCACCCGCACCCTCACCCCGGGCTGCGCGTCGGCGTCGAGCTCCTCGGGGACGGCGTAGTCGAAGTACTGGTCGAGATGGAGCGCGCCCTTGTTCACCAGGACACGGGCGACGGGCAGCTCGGCGGCGAGGGCTGCCCCCCGCCAGGTCCGTGGTTTGGCCCGGGGCACCTTGGCCTGGCGCACCGTCTCCCGAATCAGCGCAAGCTGCTCCGGCGCCCCGGTGCCGGGCTCGTCGGACCGCTCGTTGTCGCTGCTCACAGCCAAATTCCTACCAGATGCCACTGACAGCGCGCGGCGGCGCCCGCCCCGGCCCCACGCCGGGCCCGCCCGTTCCGACGGGGAGAAACGCCGGAGCCCGGACACCGATGAGGCGTCCGGGCTCCGGCGGAAAGGTGCGCCCCCGAGGGCGTCGACCGGGGACCTACAGGCCCGCGGCCTTGCGCAGTGCGTCCACCCGGTCCGTGCGCTCCCACGTGAAGTCGGGAAGCTCGCGGCCGAAGTGGCCGTACGCGGCGGTCTGGGCGTAGATCGGGCGGAGCAGGTCGAGGTCGCGGATGATCGCGGCCGGGCGGAGGTCGAAGACCACGCCGATGGCGTGCTCGATCTTCTCGGTCTCGATCACCGCGGTGCCGAAGGTCTCGACGAACAGGCCCACCGGCTCGGCCTTGCCGATCGCGTAGGCGACCTGTACCTCGCAACGGGCCGCGAGGCCCGCGGCGACGACGTTCTTGGCGACCCAGCGCATCGCGTACGCGGCCGAGCGGTCCACCTTCGACGGGTCCTTGCCGGAGAAGGCACCGCCGCCGTGGCGGGCCATGCCGCCGTAGGTGTCGATGATGATCTTGCGGCCGGTCAGACCGGCGTCGCCCATCGGGCCGCCGATCTCGAAACGTCCGGTCGGGTTGACCAGCAGGCGGTAGCCCTCGGTGTCCAGCTTGATGCCGTCCTCGATCAGCTGCGCGAGCACGTGCTCGACGACGAACTCGCGGATGTCGGGCGCGAGGAGCGAGTCGAGGTCGATGTCGCTGGCGTGCTGCGAGGAGACGACGACCGTGTCGAGACGGACGGCCTTGTCACCGTCGTACTCGATGGTCACCTGGGTCTTGCCGTCGGGACGCAGGTACGGGATGGTCCCGTTCTTGCGGACCTCGGACAGGCGGCGGGACAGCCGGTGCGCGAGGTGGATCGGCAGCGGCATCAGCTCGGGCGTCTCGTCGCAGGCGTACCCGAACATCAGGCCCTGGTCGCCGGCGCCCTGCTTGTCGAGTTCGTCCTCGTCGCCCTCGACCCGCTTCTCGTAGGCGGTGTCGACTCCCTGCGCGATGTCGGGCGACTGCGCGCCGATGGACACCGAGACGCCACAGGAGGCGCCGTCGAAGCCCTTCTTGGAGGAGTCGTAACCGATTTCGAGGATCTTGTCGCGCACCAGCTGGGCGATCGGGGCGTAGGCCTTGGTCGTGACCTCACCCGCAACATGCACCTGACCTGTGGTGATCAAGGTCTCGACGGCGACACGCGACGTCGGGTCCTCGCGGAGAAGTGCGTCGAGAATGGTGTCGCTGATCTGGTCAGCGATCTTGTCGGGGTGACCCTCGGTAACGGACTCCGAGGTGAAGAGACGGCGGGACACATCGCTCCCTGGGGTTGCAGCGGCTGCTGGCTGATCATTTGGCGGACGGCCCGGGAGCTGCGCCCGGTAAGGTCCGGGACCAGTTTATCGGTCGGCTCCGGCTGTCGGACAACGTGTCTCGCCCTTTGGGAGTTCTGTGACACGCGGCACGGCGGCCCGGATGCCCTCCGGCGGCGCCGGAAAGCCCTGTCGAAGCCCTGTTTCCCAAGGGATCCGACCTGCCGGGCGAGGACACGGGAAATTCATGCAAGACGCGGCGACACGAGGTCCCAGACCGTGTCGGCGAGCGCCTCCTTGGGCCCGAACGGCACCGGGGTCTCGCCGCCGTCGGCCGCGAGCACCACCGCTTCGTTCTCCTCGGCGCCGAAGGTCCTGCGCTCCCCCACCTCGTTGACCACCAGGAGGTCGCAGCCCTTGCGGCGGAGCTTCTCGCGCCCGTTGGCCAGGACGTTGTCGGTCTCGGCCGCGAACCCGACCACGATCTGTTCCGGGTGGGCGCGCCGCGCGGCGACCTCGGCGAGGATGTCCGGGTTGCGGACGAGCGTGATCGGGGCGGGCTCCTGGCCGTCCTTCTTCTTGATCTTCCCCGTGGCGTACTCGGCCGGGCGGAAGTCGGCCACCGCCGCCGCCATCACCACGACGTCCGCGTCCGCCGCCGCCTTCAGCACGGCCTCGCGCAGCTGCATAGCGGTCCCGGCCCGGACGACGTCGGCCCCGGACGGGTCGGGCAGGCCGGTGTTGGCCTCGATGAGCGTGACCCGCGCACCGCGGGCGACCGCGGTGCGGGCGAGCGCGTACCCCTGCTTGCCGGAGGAGCGGTTGCCGAGGTACCGGACCGGGTCGAGCGGTTCCCGGGTGCCGCCCGCGCTGATCACCACATGGCGGCCCACCAGGTCGGGGGCGACGGGGCCGCGGGCCAGCACGCGGCGGCAGACCTCGAAGATCTCCGCCGGGTCCGGCAGCCTGCCCTTGCCGGTGTCGACGCCGGTGAGCCGGCCGACGGCGGGCTCGATGACGAGGGCGCCCCGGCGGCGCAGGGTGGCGACGTTCTCCCGGGTGGCCGGGTGCTCCCACATCTCGGTGTGCATGGCGGGCGCGAAGACGACCGGACAGCGCGCGGTGAGCAGCGTGTTGGTGAGCAGGTCGTCGGCCAGCCCGTGGGCGGCCTTCGCCAGCAGGTCGGCGGTGGCGGGGGCGACGACGACGAGGTCGGCGTGCTGCCCGATCCGCACGTGCGGCACTTCGTGGACGTCGTTCCAGACCTCGGTCGACACCGGGTGGCCGGAGAGCGCCGACCAGGTGGCCGGGCCCACGAAGTGGAGGGACGACTCGGTCGGCACGACCCGTACGTCGTGGCCGGACTCGGTCAGCCGCCGCAGCAGCTCGCACGCCTTGTAGGCGGCGATGCCCCCGCTGACGCCCAGAACGACCTTCGGCTTCTCCACTGCGTCTCCCCGCACTCGGATACGTACTCGGCCCCGTACGCCTCCATGCTGCCTCACCGTCGCGGACGCCGGTCTGCCGCCCCGGGACACACCACAGGCCCGGCGGTGGAGACCGCCGGGCCTGTGGTGAAGGTGCGTTTTCCTGCTTACTGCGCGGGGCCCTCGATGGCCTCGGAGGTGAGCAGGCCCGCGTTGATCTCGCGGAGTGCGATCGAGAGCGGCTTCTCGTGCACGTGGGTGTCGACGAGCGGGCCGACGTACTCGAGGAGTCCCTCACCGAGCTGCGAGTAGTACGCGTTGATCTGGCGCGCGCGCTTGGCGGCGTAGATCACGAGGCTGTACTTCGAGTCGGTTGCTTCGAGGAGCTCATCAATCGGCGGGTTGATGATGCCCTCGGGCGTGGTGATGGAAGAGGACACTCTCTGCCTTCCGAAGGGGGTGAAGATCAAAGAAATCTTTGACAGTCAGGGGCTGTGTGGTGCGGTCCCGTGTCGGTGCGACGCGTTCGTTCAGTCGCCGGCGGCACGGTGGCCGGAAGCCTCCAGCATCAAGGCTAGCAGCTCACGTGCCACATCCTCGACGGAGGTATTGACAAGCGTCGTATCGAACTCGGATTCGGCAGCCAGTTCGATCCTGGCCGCGCCGAGACGGCGCTCGATCACCTCGGGCGCCTCGGTGCCGCGGCCGGTGAGCCGGCGGACCAGCTCGTCCCAGCTCGGCGGCGCCAGGAAGACCAGCTGGGCGTCGGCCATCGACTGCCTGACGAGCCGGGCACCCTGGAGGTCGATCTCCAGCAGCACCGGCTCACCCGCCTCCAGCCGCTCCTGCACGGCGCGGCGCGGCGTGCCGTAGCGGTTGCCGGCGAACTCGGCCCACTCCAGCAGCTCGCCGTTGGCGATCAGCTTGTCGAACTCCTCGTTGTCCACGAAGAAGTAGTGGACTCCGTTGCGTTCACCGGGGCGGGGCTTGCGGGTCGTCGCCGACACCGAGAGCCATACCTCGGGGTGGACCTTGCGCATATGCGCGACGACCGTGCTCTTGCCGACCCCCGAGGGGCCGGAGAGCACGGTCAGCCGCGGACGTGCGTCCGGGGGTGCGGGGGACGTCCCCCGGGATGTTGCAGCCATGGAGCGATTATCCAGGTTCTCAGGAGTGCCTGAGAACGTCAGGCGGCGCTGCCGCCGAACTCACGCTCCAGGGATGCGATCTGGTTGGAGCCAAGACCCCGGACCCGGCGGCTCTCGGAGATGCCGAGCCGCTCCATGATCTGCTTGGCGCGGACCTTGCCCACGCCGGGCAGGGACTCGAGCAGGGCGGAGACCTTCATCTTCCCGATGACGTCGTTCTCCTGGCCCGACTTGATGACCTCGTGGAGGGAGGCGCCGGAGTGCTTGAGTCGATTCTTGACCTCGGCCCGCTCCCGGCGAGCCGCGGCGGCCTTTTCGAGCGCGGCTGCGCGCTGTTCAGGGGTAAGGGGCGGAAGAGCCACGCCTACGTCACCTCGGATGTCGATCTGTCGGATACGGACCGGTGAGGCAACTGGATCGCCCCTCACCTGGTGAGCAACGAACAACCTGTGCGCGTTGGCTCTCGACGGAGACTAGCGGCCAAGGCCGCCGGAGTCAGCGAGAACAGACTAAAAGTCCTGGTCAGCCTTTGCCGACCGGGACATTCCCGGCATAACAGCCGAGATTTTTGGTCAGGATTACGTCAACACGCTGTTACGTGGGATGGTCAGCCGTCCGAGACGGCCGCGCGGACCTCGTCCGCGAACCGCTCGGCGGCTTCGCGCAGCCCTGCCGCGTCCGGACCGTGGCGCAGCACGCCCCGGCTCACGCTGGGCAGCACATTGCCCACCGCGTCACCGAAGACCCCCGGCAGATCCGCGGGGGTCGCGCCCTGCGCGCCGATGCCGGGCGCGAGCAGCGGACCGTTGATCGCGAGGTCCGCGCCCGCGTCGCCGAGCGTGGCCCCGACCACCGCGCCGACCGAGCCGAGCGGGGTGGCCCCCTCGTTCTCGGCCGCCATGTGGTCGAGCATCAGCTGGGCCAGCGAGCGGCCGTCGGCCGCGGTGGCGCGCTGCACCTCGGCGCCCTCCGGGTTGGAGGTGAGGGCGAGTACGAAGACCCCGGAACCGGAGAGCGCGGCCGCGTCGAGCGCCGGCCGCAGCGAGCCGAAGCCGAGGTACGGCGAGACGGTGACCGCGTCGGAGAACAGCGGCGAGTCCTTGTCGAGGTAGGTGGCGGCGTAGGCGCCCATGGTGGAGCCGATGTCACCGCGCTTGGCGTCCATCAGGACCAGTGCGCCGGCCTCCCGGGCCTCCTCGACGGCCTTCTCCAGGACGGCGATGCCGCGCGAGCCGAAGCGCTCGAAGAACGCCGACTGCGGCTTGAGGACGGCGACCCGGCCGGCCAGCGCCTCCACGACCGTACGGGTGAAGCGCTCCAGGCCCGCCACGTCGTCGTTCAGCCCCCAGGAGGTGAGCAGGGAGGCGTGCGGGTCGATGCCGACGCAGAGCGGGCCACGGGTGTCCATGGCCCGGCGCAGCCGTGCGCCGAAGGGTTCCTGGGTCATCGGGCGGCCTTCCTGGTTTCTGCGCCGACGGCGTCGGCGAGGGTGGCGTACGGGGAGGCGGCCAGACGGGCGGCCAGGCCCTTGTGGATCGCGCGGGCGTAGAAGGGGCCCTCGTAGATGAAGGCGCTGTAGCCCTGTACGAGCGTGGCGCCGGCGAGGATGCGCTGCCAGGCGTCCTCGGCGTTCTCGATGCCTCCGACGCCCACCAGGGTGATCCGGTCGCCCACGCGCGCGTAGAGGCGGCTCACGACCTCCAGGGAGCGTTCCTTGAGGGGTGCGCCGGAGAGCCCGCCGGTCTCCCCGGTCAGGGTCGGTGAGGACTTCAGGCCCAGGCTGTCGCGGGCGATGGTGGTGTTGGTGGCGATGATGCCGTCCAGGCCCAGCTCGACCGCGAGGTCGGCGACCGCGTCGATGTCCTCGTCCGCGAGGTCGGGGGCGATCTTGACGAGCAGCGGGACCCGGCGCCCGGTGACGGTCCGGTCGGCGGCCTCGCGCACGGCGGACAGCAGCGGGCGCAGCGACTCGGTGGCCTGGAGGTTGCGCAGGCCCGGCGTGTTCGGCGAGGAGACGTTGACGACGAGGTAGTCGGCGTGGGCGGCGAGCCGCTCGGTGGACTTCACGTAGTCGGCGGCGGCCTCGGCCTCGGGGACGGCCTTGGTCTTGCCGATGTTGACGCCGACCGTGGTCCGGAAGACCGGCACGCGGGCGGCCAGGCGCTCCGCGACGGCGGCCGAGCCCTCGTTGTTGAAGCCCATGCGGTTGATCAGCGCGCGGTCCGCGACGAGGCGGAACAGCCGCTTCCTGGGGTTGCCGGGCTGCGGCTCGCCGGTGACCGTACCGATCTCGATGTGGTCGAAGCCGAGCATCGACATGCCGTCGATCGCGACGGCGTTCTTGTCGAAGCCGGCGGCGAGGCCGAAGGGGCCGTGCATCCGCAGGCCGAGGGCCTCGGTGCGCAGCTCCCGGTGGCGGGGGGCGAGCGCGGCGGCGACGAAGGTGCGCAGGACGGGGACGCGGGCGGCGAGGCGGATCCACCGGAACGCGGCGTAGTGGGCCTGCTCCGGGTCCATGCGCTTGAAGACCAGCTGGAAGAAGAGTTTGTACATCGGGGGTGTCCTCGGTGTTCTCACGAAGAAGAGGGGGACACCGTTTCCGGTGTCCCCCTGCTGGGCTTCTCTAGTCGCGGGCCGCGGTCAGACGTTCCGCGTGTTCCTGGAGGGAACGGACGCCCACGTCGCCGTGGTTGAGGGCGTCGATGCCCTGGACCGCCGCGGCGAGCGCCTGGACCGTGGTCAGGCACGGTACGGACCGGGCGACGGCCGCGGTGCGGATCTCGTAGCCGTCGAGCCGGCCGCCGGTTCCGTACGGCGTGTTGACGATGAGGTCGACCTCGCCGTCGTGGATCAGCTGGACGATGGTCTTCTCGCCGTTGGGGCCCTCGCCCTCGGACTGCTTGCGCACGACGCGGGCGTTGATGCCGTTGCGCTTGAGCACCTCCGCGGTGCCGGAGGTGGCCATCAGCTCGAAGCCGTGGGCGACCAGCTCGCGGGCCGGGAAGATCATCGAGCGCTTGTCGCGGTTGGCGACCGAGATGAAGGCGCGGCCCGTGGTGGGCAGCGGGCCGTACGCGCCGGCCTGCGACTTGGCGTACGCCGTGCCGAAGACCGAGTCGATGCCCATGACCTCGCCGGTGGAGCGCATCTCCGGGCCGAGGACCGTGTCGACGCCGCGGCCGTGGATGTCGCGGAAGCGCGACCACGGCATGACGGCCTCCTTGACGGAGATCGGCGCGTCGAGCGGCAGGGTGCCGCCGTCGCCGTGCTTCGGCAGGAGGCCCTCCTCGCGCAGCTCCGCGACGGTCGCGCCCAGCGAGATCCGGGCGGCGGCCTTGGCGAGCGGGACCGCGGTCGCCTTCGAGGTGAAGGGGACGGTGCGCGAGGCGCGCGGGTTGGCCTCCAGGACGTAGAGGATGTCTCCGGAGAGCGCGAACTGGATGTTGATCAGTCCGCGTACGCCGACGCCCTTGGCGATGCCCTCGGTGGAGGCGCGCAGCCGCTTGATGTCGTAGCCGCCGAGGGTGATCGGGGGCAGTGCGCAGGCGGAGTCCCCGGAGTGGATGCCGGCCTCCTCGATGTGCTCCATGACGCCGCCGAGGTAGAGCTCGGTGCCGTCGTAGAGCGCGTCGACGTCGATCTCGATCGCGTCGTCGAGGAAGCGGTCGACCAGGACCGGCCGGGTGGGGCTGATCTCGGTGGACTCGGAGATGTACGAGGCGAGCCGGGTCTCGTCGTACACGATCTCCATGCCGCGGCCGCCGAGCACGTACGAGGGGCGTACGAGGACGGGGTAGCCGATCTCGTCGGCGATGGCCTTGGCCCCGGCGAAGGTGGTGGCGGTGCCGTGCTTGGGGGCGGGCAGACCTGCCTCGGCCAGGACCTGGCCGAAGGCGCCGCGGTCCTCGGCGGCGTGGATCGCCTCCGGCGGGGTGCCGACGACGGGCACGCCGTTGTCCTTGAGCGCCTGGGCGAGGCCGAGCGGGGTCTGGCCGCCGAGCTGCACGATGACACCCGCGATCGGGCCCGCGAGGGACTCCGCGTGCACGATCTCCAGCACGTCTTCCAGCGTGAGCGGCTCGAAGTAGAGGCGGTCGGAGGTGTCGTAGTCCGTGGACACGGTCTCCGGGTTGCAGTTGACCATCACGGTCTCGTAGCCCGCGTCGCTCAGCGCGAAGGAGGCGTGGACGCAGGAGTAGTCGAACTCGATGCCCTGGCCGATGCGGTTGGGGCCCGAGCCGAGGATGATCACCGCGGGCTTGGTGCGGGGCGCGACCTCGCTCTCCTCGTCGTAGGAGGAGTAGAAGTACGGGGTCTTCGCGGCGAACTCGGCGGCGCAGGTGTCGACCGTCTTGTAGACCGGGCGGATGCCGAGCGCGTGCCGCACCTCGCGGACGACGTCCTCGCGCAGACCGCGGATCCCGGCGATCTGGGCGTCCGAGAAGCCGTGCCGCTTGGCGTCGGCCAGCAGTTCGGGCTGGAGCTTGTCGGCGGCGGCCAGCTCGTCGGCGATCTCCTTGATCAGGAAGAGCTGGTCGACGAACCAGGGGTCGATCCTCGTGGCGTCGAAGACCTCCTCCTGGGTGGCGCCGGCCCGGATCGCCTGCATGACGGTGTTGATCCGGCCGTCGGTCGGGCGGACCGCCTCCGCCAGCAGCTCCGCCTTGTCGCCGGGATCGCCGGTGAAGGTGAACTGCGAGCCCTTCTTCTCCAGGGAGCGCAGTGCCTTCTGCAGCGCCTCGGTGAAGTTCCGGCCGATCGCCATGGCCTCGCCCACCGACTTCATGGTGGTGGTGAGGGTGGAGTCGGCGGAGGGGAACTTCTCGAAGGCGAAGCGCGGGGCCTTGACCACGACGTAGTCGAGGGTCGGCTCGAAGGAGGCCGGGGTCTTCTCGGTGATGTCGTTGGGGATCTCGTCGAGCGTGTAGCCGACGGCCAGCTTGGCGGCGATCTTGGCGATCGGGAAGCCGGTGGCCTTCGACGCGAGCGCCGAGGAGCGGGAGACGCGCGGGTTCATCTCGATCACGATGACCCGGCCGTCGACCGGGTCGATGGCGAACTGGATGTTGCAGCCGCCGGTGTCGACGCCGACCTCGCGGATGATCGCGATGCCGATGTCGCGCAGCCGCTGGTACTCGCGGTCGGTGAGCGTCATCGCCGGGGCGACGGTGATGGAGTCGCCCGTGTGGACGCCCATCGGGTCGAAGTTCTCGATGGAACAGACGACCACGACGTTGTCGTTCTTGTCGCGCATCAGCTCCAGCTCGTACTCCTTCCAGCCGAGGATGGACTCCTCCAGGAGCACCTCGGTGGTCGGGGAGAGCGTGAGGCCCTGTCCGGCGATGCGGCGCAGCTCCTCCTCGTCGTGGGCGAAGCCGGAGCCGGCGCCGCCCATCGTGAAGGAGGGGCGGACGACGACGGGGTAGCCCCCGAGCGTGTCGACGCCCTTGATGATGTCGTCCATGGAGTGGCAGATGACGGAGCGGGCGGACTCGCCGTAGCCGATCTTCTCCTTGACCGCCTCGACGACACCCTTGAAGAGCTCGCGGTCCTCGCCCTTGTTGATGGCTTCGACGTTGGCGCCGATGAGCTCGACGCCGTACTTCTCCAGGACACCGTTCTCGTGCATGGAGATCGCGGTGTTCAGCGCGGTCTGGCCGCCCAGGGTGGGGAGCAGCGTGTCGGGGCGCTCCTTGGCGATGATCTTCTCGACGAACTCGGGGGTGATCGGCTCGACGTAGGTGGCGTCGGCGATCTCCGGGTCGGTCATGATCGTCGCCGGGTTGGAGTTCACCAGGATGACGCGCAGGCCCTCGGCCTTGAGGACGCGGCATGCCTGGGTGCCGGAGTAGTCGAACTCGGCGGCCTGGCCGATGACGATCGGACCGGAGCCGATGACCAGGACGGACTGGATATCGGAGCGCTTAGGCACGCTGGCCCTCCATCAGGGATACGAAGCGGTCGAAGAGGTACGCGGCGTCGTGCGGGCCGGCGGCCGCCTCGGGGTGGTACTGGACGCTGAAGGCCGGCCGGTCGAGGAGCTGGAGGCCCTCGACGACCTGGTCGTTCAGGCAGACGTGGGAGACCTCGGCCCGCCCGTAGGCGGTGTCGGAGACCTTGTCGAGCGGGGCGTCGACGGCGAACCCGTGGTTGTGCGCGGTGACCTCGACCTTGCCGGTCGAACGGTCCTGCACGGGCTGGTTGATGCCGCGGTGGCCGTACTTCAGCTTGTACGTGCCGAAGCCGAGCGCGCGGCCCAGGATCTGGTTGCCGAAGCAGATGCCGAAGAGCGGGGTCTTCCGCTCCAGGACGCCCCGCATGACGGAGACCGGGTGGTCGGCGGTGGACGGGTCGCCGGGGCCGTTGGAGAAGAAGACGCCGTCGGGGTTCACCGCGTACACCTCCTCCAGGGTGGCGGTGGCGGGCAGGACGTGCACCTCGATGCCGCGCTCGGCCATCCGGTGCGGGGTCATGCCCTTGATGCCGAGGTCGACCGCGGCGACGGTGAACTTCTTGGTGCCGATCGCGGGGACGACGTAGGCCTCCTTGGTGGCGACCTCGGCGGAGAGGTCGGCGCCCGTCATCTCGGGGGCCTGGCGCACCCTGGCGAGGAGGGTGCCCTCGTCGGCGAGCGCGTCGCCGGAGAAGATGCCGACGCGCATCGCGCCGCGCTCGCGCAGGTGGCGGGTGAGGGCGCGGGTGTCGATGCCGCTGATCCCGACGACGCCCTGGGTCGTGAGCTCCTCGTCGAGCGAGCGCCGCGAGCGCCAGTTGGAGGGCACCCGGGCGGGGTCGCGCACGACGTAGCCGGCGACCCAGATCCGCTTCGACTCGGGGTCCTCGTCGTTCACACCGGTGTTGCCGACGTGCGGGGCGGTCATCACGACGACCTGGCGGTGGTACGAGGGGTCGGTCAGCGTCTCCTGGTAGCCGGTCATGCCGGTGGAGAACACCGCCTCGCCGAAGGTCTCCCCCACAGCCCCGTAGGCGCGGCCGCGGAAGGAGCGGCCGTCCTCCAGGACGAGTACGGCGGGAGCTTTGGCGGCTCCCCGGGTGGAGATCGTCATCGTGCGGTGCCTTCCGTAGAGCTGGTGAGGTGGTTGACGGCGTCGACCCACGCAGGGTGTTCGGCCGCGTGGTCGGAGCGGAATCCGGAGTCGATCAGCTGGTCCCCGAGCGCCCAGGTGATGATCAGCAGGCCCCCCTCGGGGAGGACCTTGCCCGCGAGTGCCTTGTCGGTGCGGGCCGCGCGCAGGTCGGCGGCGGGGACGAAGAAGTCCGCCGCGCCGGGCCGTACGACGTCGAGGCCCTGCTCGGTGAGGGTGAGCTCGACGCGGCTGCGGGTGCCGAGGCCGTGGGCGACGATGCGGTCGAGCCACTGCCCGGCCGTCGTCGAGGCGTGGTAGCGCCCGGTGAGGGTGAGCAGCTTCTCGCCGTCCGCGAAGTCGTCCGGGCGGGGCGCGAGGTCGGACAGTCCGGACTGGAGGCTGCCGCGCCACTTCCATCCCTGGCGCATCAGCCAGTAGACGAAGGCGACGAGGACGGCCAGTCCGATCACCCAGGCGATCCGGGCGGACCAGTCGGTCACCTCCGCCGACTTCTGCTCGGCGGCCAGTTGGTACAGCTGATGCTTGGGGCTGAGTGTTGTCACGCGAGCTTCCCGTCGACGACCGTGGCACGGCCCCGCAGGAAGGTGTGGGTCACTCGGCCCGGCAGCTCGCGCCCCTCGTACGGAGTGTTGCGGCTGCGGGAGGCGAAGCCCGCGGGGTCCACCGCCCCACGGTATGCCGGATCGACCAGCGTGAGGTTGGCGGGCTCACCCGCGGCGACGGGGCGGCCGTGGCCGTCCAGCCGGCCGATGGCGGCCGGGCGCAGCGACATCCGGTCGGCGACGCCGGCCCAGTCGAGGAGTCCGGTCTCGACCATCGTCTGCTGGACCACGGAGAGTGCGGTCTCCAGGCCCACCATGCCCATGGCGGCCGCGGCCCACTCGCAGTCCTTGTCCTCGTACGGGTGCGGGGCGTGGTCGGTGGCGACGCAGTCGATGGTGCCGTCGGCGAGGGCCTCGCGCAGGGCCAGGACGTCGGCCTCGGTGCGCAGCGGCGGGTTCACCTTGTAGACCGGGTTGTAGGACCGTACGAGCTCGTCGGTGAGGAGCAGGTGGTGCGGGGTGACCTCGGCGGTGACGTTCCAGCCCTTGGACTTGGCCCAGCGGACGATCTCGACGGATCCGGCGGTCGACAGGTGGCAGATGTGCACCCGGGAGCCGACGTGGGCGGCGAGCAGCACATCGCGGGCGATGATCGACTCCTCGGCGACCGCGGGCCAGCCGCCGAGGCCGAGCTCGGCCGAGACGACGCCCTCGTTCATCTGGGCGCCCTCGGTGAGGCGGGGCTCCTGGGCGTGCTGGGCGACGACTCCGTCGAACGCCTTCACGTACTCCAGGGCGCGGCGCATGATCACCGCGTCGTCGACGCACTTGCCGTCGTCGGAGAAGACCTTCACTCCGGCGGCCGAATCGTGCATGGCGCCGAGTTCGGCGAGCTGCTTGCCCTCCAGGCCGACGGTGACGGCGCCGATGGGCTGCACGTCGCAGTAGCCGGATTCCCTGCCGAGCCGCCAGACCTGCTCGACGACGCCGGCGGTGTCGGCGACCGGGAAGGTGTTGGCCATGGCGTGCACGGCGGTGAAGCCGCCGACCGCCGCGGCCCTGGTGCCGGTCAGGACGGTCTCGGAGTCCTCCCGGCCGGGCTCGCGCAGGTGGGTGTGGAGGTCGACCAGACCGGGCAGCAGGACCTGGCCCGCCGCCTCGACGACGGTGGCGCCGGCGGCGTCGAGGCCGGTGCCGACCGCCGCGATGGTCTCGCCGTCGATCAGGACGTCCCCCGGCTCGCCGCCGAGGATCTTCGCGCCGCGGATAAGGATCTTGCTCATGGTTACTTGTTCTCCTCGGTACGGGCGGCGGGCGACGGGTGGGAGGGGGCTGCGGGTCCGGAGCCGCCCAGGAGCAGGTAGAGCACGGCCATCCGGATGGAGACCCCGTTGGCGACCTGCTCGACGACCGTGCACCGGTCGGAGTCGGCCACCTCTGCGGTGATCTCCATGCCGCGGACCATCGGGCCGGGGTGCATGACGATGGCGTGCTCGGGCATCTTGGCCATCCGCTCGCCGCCCAGGCCGTAGCGGCGGGAGTACTCCCGCTCGGTCGGGAAGTACGCGGCGTTCATCCGCTCACGCTGCACACGGAGCATCATCACCGCGTCAGAGGCGGGCAGCACCTTGTCGAGGCTGTAGCTGACGTCGCACGGCCAGTGCTCGACGCCGACCGGGACCAGGGTGGGCGGCGCCACGAGGGTGACGTGGGCGCCGAGGGTGGTCAGCAGGTGGACGTTGGAGCGGGCGACCCGGCTGTGCAGGATGTCGCCGACGATCGTGATCCGGCGTCCGTCGAGGTCCTTGCCGAGTCCGGCGTCGGCCCCGACCAGCCTGCGGCGCATCGTGAACGCGTCCAGGAGGGCCTGGGTGGGGTGCTCGTGGGTGCCGTCACCGGCGTTGACGACCGCGCCGTCGATCCAGCCCGAGGTGGCCAGGCGGTAGGGGGCGCCGGAGGCGCCGTGCCGGATGACGACGGCGTCCGCGCCCATCGCCTCCAGGGTCAGGGCGGTGTCCTTGAGCGATTCGCCCTTGGAGACGGAGGAGCCCTTGGCGGAGAAGTTGATGACATCGGCGGACAGCCGCTTGGCGGCCGCCTCGAAGGAGATGCGGGTCCGCGTCGAGTCCTCGAAGAAGAGGTTGACGACCGTCCGGCCGCGCAGGGTGGGGAGTTTCTTGATCGGCCGGTCCGCGACCCTGGCCATTTCCTCGGCGGTGTCGAGGATCAGGACGGCGTCGTCGCGGGTGAGGTCGGCGGCCGAGATGAGGTGGCGCTTCATCTGGGTGTTCTCCGGGTGGCTGGAGGGTTCAGGCGTGCGGGCGTGCGGAAGCCGCCGTACGGCAGGTGAGCCGTGCGGATGCGCAGCTACTGCTCGACCGCCGGGGCGGTCCGCCTGACGCCGAGGAGCACGGCGTCGCGGCCGTCCTCCTCGTCGAGCTGGACCTTGACCGTCTCCCGCAGCGACGTGGGGAGGTTCTTGCCGACGTAGTCGGCGCGGATCGGGAGTTCGCGGTGCCCGCGGTCGACGAGGACCGCGAGCTGCACCGCGCGGGGCCGGCCGATGTCGCCGAGCGCGTCGAGCGCGGCGCGGATCGTACGGCCGGAGAAGAGGACGTCGTCGACGAGGACGACCAGGCGGCCCTCGATGCCCTCGCCGGGGATCTCGGTGCGGGCCAGGGCCCGTGCCGGGTGCATCCGCAGGTCGTCGCGGTACATGGTGATGTCGAGGGAGCCGACCGGCATCGTGCGGCCGGTGATCTCTTCGAGCTTGTCGGCGAGCCGGCGGGCGAGGAAGACGCCCCGGGTCGGGATGCCGAGGAGCACCACATCGTCGGCGCCCTTGGCGCGTTCGACGATCTCGTGGGCGATGCGGGTCAGTACTCGGGCGATGTCGGGAGCCTCGAGGACGGGGCGTGCCGCATTGCCGGTGGCGTCGTGCTGTGCGTCCATAAGAAACGGACCTCCTTCTCCGCCTCACTGGACGGATCTTAAAGGACGTCGAAATTGCGTCATCCACGTTACCAGGGCTTGTGCAGGGCCCTCGTCGCACCCCCGGGAGGTACCGGTCCCCAGCTTTCAGCTTGACGCACCCAAGTAACGCTGCGTAACCTCACAGTGAGTTACCAGCCACGCGGCGGAGCCGCGAAATGTTCCAGCGTCCCGGGAGCCTTATGTCCAGCGAATACGCAAAGCAGCTCGGGGCCAAGCTCCGTGCCATCCGCACCCAGCAGGGCCTCTCCCTCCATGGCGTCGAGGAGAAGTCCCAGGGCCGCTGGAAGGCCGTCGTGGTGGGCTCGTACGAGCGCGGCGACCGTGCCGTGACGGTACAGCGCCTCGCCGAGCTGGCCGACTTCTACGGTGTCCCCGTGCAGGAGCTCCTGCCCGGCACGACGCCCGGCGGAGCCGCCGAGCCGCCGCCGAAGCTCGTCCTGGACCTGGAGCGCCTCGCCCACGTCCCGCCGGAGAAGGCCGGACCGCTGCAGCGCTACGCGGCGACGATCCAGAGCCAGCGCGGCGACTACAACGGCAAGGTGCTCTCGATCCGCCAGGACGACCTGCGCACGCTCGCCGTGATCTACGACCAGTCGCCGTCCGTGCTCACGGAACAGCTGATCAGCTGGGGCGTGCTCGACGCGGACGCGCGTCGCGCGGTCGCCCACGACGAGGGCTGAGCACCCCAGCAGAAACGTACCGCCGGAACGGCGGGGCCCTTTCCCGGATGCCCCGCCGCTCCGGCGTTCCTGTTTTCCGGGAGCCGCACCGGCGGGCGGGCGGAGTACGACGAAGGGCCCCCGGTCTGTCGACCGCGGGCCCTTCGTCGGCTGAGCGCCTCCGGCGGCTACTGCTCCCGGCGGAGGTTCGGCTTGAGGTCCTTGAAACGGGCCAGCAGGCCGTTCACGAAGGACGGGGAGTCGTCGGTGGAGAACTCCTTGGCGATCTGCACCGCCTCGTCGATCACCACCGCGTCCGGGGTCGCGTCCACCCAGATCAGCTCGTAGGCACCGAGCCGCAGGATGTTCCGGTCGACGACCGGCATCCGGTCGATCTCCCAGTCCACCGCATAGGTGATGATGAGGTCGTCGATCCGGTCCGCGTACTGCGCGTACCCCTCGACGAGCTCCATCGTGTACTCGGTGACCGGCGGCTGACGGGTGTCGGACCGCGAGTGCCGCACCCAGTCCGCGAGGACCGTCTGCACGGACTCACCGCGCTGGTCGGCCTCGAAGAGGATCTGGAAGGCGCGCTTGCGGGCCGTATTCCGGGCAGCCACGGTTAGCTGTTCACCCGGCCGAGGTAATCGCCCGAGCGGGTGTCGACCTTGATCTTCTCACCGGTCGTGATGAAGAGCGGAACACCGATCTCGTAACCGGTCTCCAGCGTGGCGGGCTTGGTGCCACCGGTGGACCGGTCGCCCTGGACGCCCGGGTCCGTGTGCTGGATGACGAGCTCGACGGCGGCCGGCAGCTCGACGTAGAGCACCTCGCCCTCGTGCTGCGCGACAGAGGCGGTGAAGCCCTCGATCAGGAAGTTGGCGGCGTCGCCGACGGACTTGCGGTCGACCATCAGCTGGTCGTACGTGTCCATGTCCATGAAGACGAAGTACTCGCCGTCCATGTACGAGAACTGCATGTCGCGTCGGTCAATGGTGGCCGTTTCGACCTTCACACCGGCGTTGAACGTCTTGTCGACGACCTTGCCGGAGAGCACGTTCTTGAGCTTGGTGCGCACGAAGGCAGGGCCCTTGCCGGGCTTGACGTGCTGGAACTCGACGACGGACCAGAGCTGGCCTCCGTCGAGCTTGAGCACCAGGCCGTTCTTGAGGTCGTTCGTGGAAGCCACGGTTGCGGAATCTCCTGGACTGAAGCTGGTGGAACGACCGAGGATGCGCGCTAGAGCGCGAGCAGCTCCTTGGTCGTAATGGTGAGTAGCTCGGGTCCGCCGTCCGCCTCGGGGCGCACGACGAGCGTGTCATCGATCCGGACCCCGCCCCGGCCCGGGAGGTGGACCCCGGGTTCGACGGTGACCGGCACACAAGCGTCCAGTTTACCCATGGCCGCAGGTGCCAGTTGCGGGTCCTCGTCGATTTCGAGCCCCACCCCGTGCCCGGTACGGACCGGGAGCCCCTCACCATGGCCCGCGGAGTCCAGGAGGTGGCGGGCCGCGCGGTCCACGTCGCGGTAGGCGGCGCCGGGCACAAGTGCCTCCCGTCCAGCCCTCTGAGCGGCGAAAACCAGGTCGTAGAGCTCGATCTGCCAATCGGCCGGAGCCGTTCCGATGACGAAGGTGCGGCCGATCTCGCACCGGTAGCCGCGGTAGTTCGCACCGAGGCAGACGGAGAGGAAATCTCCTTCCTCCACCCTCCGGTCCGAGGGCCGGTGACGGCCCCGGCCGGAGTTGGGACCGGTGGCGACGGAGGTGGCGAAGGCGGGGCCGTCGGCGCCGTGGTCCACCAGCCGGCGCTCCAGTTCCAGCGCGAGGTGCCGTTCGGTGCGGCCGACCAGGATCGATTCGAGAAGTTCACCGAGCGCCTGGTCGGTGATCTCGGCGGCGATCCGCAGACAGCCGATCTCTTCCTCGTCCTTGACGATGCGCAGTTGCTCGACGGTGACCCCGAGGTCGGCCAGCCGGAGCTTCGGAGCGACCGCGCCCATGGCCCGGTGCCGGGCCACCGTCAGATCGTGTTCCTCGACGGCCAGGGACTCCGCACCGCGGGAGGTGGCCAGACCCGCGGCGGCGACCACCGGATCGCCGCCGGTGACCGACAGCAGGTCCACCCGGAGCTGTTCATCGGTACGCCCGTCGGCCGGATCGCCGGTCGGGGGGCGCGAGCAGAGCAGAACGTCCTCGTCGGGGCCGAGCAGCAGCACGGCGCCCGGGGGCGCTCCCCCCGCCAGGTAGCGGACATTGGCGGGGCGGGAGACCAGGGCGGCCGCGGATCCGACGGCGGCGCACCGGTCGCGGAGCAGCCCGCGGCGGACGGCGTACACCTCTGACATGCATCGAGCGTACGAGCGCTGACGCGGGCCCGCTCGGTCAGCGCACCCGACCGGGGCACGGCGGGCCGCGCGGCTACCAGGCCGGGGGGCTGGCTATGGAGCGGGCGAGTATGTCGTCCAGGACGCGGGCGGTGGTCTCCACGTCGTACGTCGAGTTGTCGATGATCGGCAGCCCGGAGCCGTACCAGCCGGCCATCCGGCCGTGGATCCGGGCGACCTCCTCGTCCGAGAGGCGGCGGTTGCCGCTGCGGGCTGCGTTGCGCTCCAGGACGACCTCCAGGCCCGGCAGCAGGACGACGGGCAGCAGTCCGGGGCCGACGTGGCGCTTCCAGCCACCGAGGCCGACCACGGGGCGGTCGGGGAAGACCGCGTCGTCGAGGATGCAGGAGATCCCGTTGGCCAGGAAGTTGCGGGCGGCGAAGCCGCAGGTGCGGCGGGCCAGCCGGTACTGGGCCTCCGACTGGTCGTTCCACCCCGCCTGCGGGTCGGCGAAGCCGGAGCAGACCCACTCGCGGACGTCGTCGAGGCTGACGTGGGCGGTGGGGACCCGGCGGCGGCTGGCCCAGAGCTTGGCCACGGTGGTCTTCCCCGCGCCCGCGGGGCCGATCAGGAGCACGGCGAGGGTCGCGGTGCCGGTCCCGGGCTCGGCGGGCGGTGCGGGCAGCGGTACGGGCCCGCCGGGCGGCAGCTGGATGTGCCCGGTGGTCTCCCTGGAGACCGGCGCCGGCGCCTGGTGCGGCGCGGGTCCGCTCCAGCCCTGGTTCTGCCCCTGCCGGGCTGGCGGGGCCTGGGGCGGCGCGGCGGGGCGGCCGGCCGGGGGCGGTGGGACGGGAGGGCTCGACGGGGGCGGGCCCGGAGGGCCGGCCGGGGGCGGAACCGGCGGACCGGCGTGGCCGGGGTGCTGGGCCTGGTGCGGCCAGCCGACAGGCCCGATTCCGGGTCCCTGGGGCGGCGGCAGCGGTGCCCCCACTGCGTGCTGCATCCGGTGGCACTCCGTCTCGTACAGGCAACTGGCGCTGGTGGAAGGCCAACCGTACCGTCCCCGGCCGCCACAGAGGGAACGGCCGGGTGCGGTGCGGAGTGCCCCGTCGGCCAAGTCGGCCGTCCGGTGTGACGGTCGGTCAGTCCGCCGGCTCGTCCGCGAGAGCGCGCAGGGCGAGCCGGTAGGAGCCGATGCCGAATCCGGCCACGGTCCCGGTGGCGACCGGTGCGACCACGGAGTTGTGGCGGAATTCCTCCCGCGCGTACGGGTTAGAGATGTGCACCTCGATCAGCGGGGCGGTGCGCTGGGCGGCCGCGTCCCGCATTCCGTACGAATAGTGCGTGAAGGCACCCGGGTTGAGAACGACCGGAATTGAACCGTCCGCTGCCTCGTGGAGCCAGCGGATCAACTCCCCCTCGTCGTTGGTCTCCCGGACGTCGACGTCGAAGCCGAGCTCCTTGCCGAGGGTGCGGCAGGCGTCGACGAGTCCGGCGTACGAGGTGGCTCCGTAGACATCGGGCTCGCGGGAGCCCAGCCTGCCGAGGTTCGGCCCGTTGAGCACGAGGACCCGGCGGGTCACGCGGACACCTCCCCGTAGGCGGCGAGCAGAACGGCCGGGTCGGGCCCCTCCAGGACGGTGGGCTTGCCGAGGGCGTCCAGGACGATGAAGCGCAGCAGGTCGCCGCGGGACTTCTTGTCGACCTTCATGTTCTCCAGCAGCTTGGGCCACTGGTCGCCGCGGTAGGTGAGCGGCAGCCCGACGGACTCCAGGACGGCGCGGTGCCGGTCGGCGGTCGCGTCGTCCAGGCGCCCGGCGAGGCGGCCCAGCTCGGCGGCGAAGACCATGCCGACCGAGACGGCCGCACCGTGCCGCCACTTGTAGCGCTCGTTCTTCTCGATCGCGTGGGCCAGCGTGTGACCGTAGTTGAGGATCTCGCGCAGCCCGGCCTCCTTGAGGTCGCTGGAGACGACCTCGGCCTTGACCCTGATGGCACGCTCGATCAGCTCGGAGGTGTGCGGTCCGGCGGGCGTACGGGCGCCCTGCGGGTCCGCCTCGACGAGGTCGAGGATCACCGGGTCGGAGATGAAGCCGGCCTTGATGATCTCGGCCATGCCGCTGACGTAGTCGTTGACCGGCAGCGAGTCGAGGGCCGCGAGGTCGCAGAGCACTCCGGCCGGCGGGTGGAAGGCACCGACGAGGTTCTTGCCCTCGGCGGTGTTGATGCCGGTCTTCCCGCCGACGGCCGCGTCCACCATGGCGAGCACGGTGGTGGGTACGGCGATCCAGCGCACCCCGCGCAGCCAGGTCGCCGCGACGAACCCGGCGACGTCCGTGGTCGCGCCGCCGCCCACGCCGACGATGACGTCGGTGCGGGTGAAGCCGGTCTGGCCGAGCGCCTTCCAGCAGTACGCCGCGACCTCGACGGTCTTGGCCTCCTCGGCGTTCGGCAGCTGGATGGCGATGGCCTCGTAGCCCTGGTCGGCGAGGTCCTGGCGGACCGCCTCGCCGGTGCCGGCGAGTGCCTCGGGGTGCAGGACCGCGACGCGCTTGACGCGGTCACCGATGAACGTGGGCAGCTCGCCGAGGAGCTGCCGCCCGATCACCACCTCGTAGGGGTCGGTGCCCGCGCTGCCGGCGACCTGGATGCGTGTGGGGCCCTGATCCGTCATCGTTGCGTTCTCCCGGCCGGACGACGGCGCGTCCGGCAGTTCCAGTGCGTCGAGGACCGCCTGGGCGACCTCGTCGGGTGTGCGCTCGTCGGTCGCGACGACCGCGCGGGCCACGTCCGTGTAGAGGTGGCGACGGGCCTCCATGAGTTCGCGCCACTGCCGGCGCGGATTCACGGCGAGCAGCGGTCGCGCGGTGTTCAGCCCGACCCGCTTCACCGCCTCGTCGACGTCCATCGAGAGGTAGACGACGGCGTGGCCGGCCAGCAGGGCGCGCGTCGTCTCGTCGAGGACGGCGCCGCCGCCGAGCGAGAGCACACCCGTGTGCTCGGCAACCGCGTCCCGGACGGCCCGGCTCTCCAGCTCGCGGAACCGCTCCTCGCCCTCGTCGTAGAAGATCTCGGCGATGGGCTTCCCGGCCGTGGCGACGACGTCCGCGTCGGTGTCCCGGTAGGTGGTGCCGAGCCGTCCGGCGAGCAGCTCGCCGACGGTGGACTTGCCGACGCCCATCGGGCCGACCAGAACGACCAGCGGGGCGCTCATCGGATCTGCAGGTGGTCGAGGTACGACTGCACATTGCGGTGGGTCTCGGGGACGCTGTCGCCGCCGAACTTCTCCGCGACCGCGTCCGCGAGCACCAGCGCGACCATCGCCTCGGCGACGATCCCGGCGGCCGGAACGGCACAGACATCGGAGCGCTGGTGGTGGGCCTTGGCGGGCTCACCGGTCACCACGTCGACGGTGGCCAGGGCGCGCGGCACGGTCGCGATGGGCTTCATCGCGGCCCGCACGCGCAGCAGCTCACCGGTGGTCAGCCCGCCCTCGGTGCCGCCGGCGCGGCCGGAGGCGCGCTTGATGCCGTCCTCGGTCACCAGGATCTCGTCGTGCGCCTGCGATCCCGGCACCCGGGCCAGATCGAAACCGTCCCCGACCTCGACGCCCTTGATGGCCTGGATGCCCATGAGCGCGGCGGCGAGGCGGGCGTCGAGGCGGCGGTCCCAGTGCACGTGCGAACCCAGGCCGACCGGCACTCCGTACGCCAGCACCTCGACCACACCGCCGAGGGTGTCGCCGTCCTTGTGGGCCTGGTCGATCTCGGCGACCATCTGCTTGCTCGCGGTGGCGTCGAGGCAGCGCACCGGGTCCGCGTCGAGCTTCTCGACGTCGGCGGGGACCGGGTAGACGCCGTAGGGCGCCTTGGCGGCGGCCAGCTCGACGACATGGCTGACGATCTCGATGCCGGCCGTCTCCTTGAGGTACGACCGGGCGACGGCCCCGAGGGCGACGCGCGCCGCGGTCTCCCGGGCGCTGGCGCGCTCCAGGATCGGCCGGGCCTCGTCGAAGCCGTACTTCTGCATGCCGGCGAGGTCGGCGTGACCGGGCCGGGGCCGGGTCAGCGGGGCGTTACGGGCCTGGGCCGCGAGCACCTCGGGGTCGACCGGGTCGGCCGACATGACCTGCTCCCACTTGGGCCACTCGGTGTTGCCGACCATCACGGCGACCGGCGAGCCCATGGTCAGGCCGTGCCGCACCCCGCCGAGGAAGGTGACCTCGTCCTTCTCGAACTTCATCCGAGCGCCGCGGCCGTAACCGAGCCTCCGCCGGGCGAGCGCGTCCGCCACCATCTCCGTGGTGACCGGGACACCGGCGGGAAGACCCTCCAGCGTCGCCACCAGTGCGGGGCCGTGCGACTCCCCCGCGGTCAGCCAGCGCAACCTGCTCAACGGTGCTCCTCATGCTCGCGCCTGAAATCCAACGGCGCGACCGGGTGCGCGGCCCTGGCCCGCCGCCCCCGATCCTCCCACGGACGGGGCCGCCGCCTCGCCGCTGGTCCAGCAGACGGACGGATCCGGCCGCCGGGAGCAGGGTCAGCGGGCGGCCAGTGCCTGCCGCATGGCGGCGAGGGGCGCCGGCGTACGGCCCGTCATCTGCTCGACCTGGAGGACCGCCTGGTGCACCAGGAGATCAAGACCTCCGACGACTGCACCCTCGCGGGCCGCCCAGGCGGCTGCGAGTCCGGTCGGCCAGGGCTCGTACAGCACGTCGAAGAGCGTGCCGGGATCCTTCGGTACCGATTCCGTCAGCGCGTCGGTGGCCCCGGCCGGAGTGGTCGCGATGACCAGGGGGGACCGCAGTGCCTGCTCGGCCTCCGCCCAGTCGGCGATGCGGACGTCGACGCCGAGCCGTTCGCCCCAGCCGCGCATCTCGTCACCGCGTTCCCGGCTGCGGACGTAGGCCGTGACCGGTCCCGTGCAGATCTCGGAGAGGGCGGCGAGGGCGGAGGAGGCGGTGGCTCCGGCGCCGAGAACGGCGGCGGACTCGGCCTTCTCCACGCCGCGCTCACGCAGGGCGGCGATCATGCCCGGGATATCGGTGTTGTCGCCGACCCAACGGCCGTCCTCGGTGAGCACGACCGTGTTCACCGCCTCCACCGAGGAGGCGGTCTCGCTGATCTCGTCCAGCAGGGGGATGATCGCCCGCTTGAGCGGCATGGTCAGCGAGAGCCCGGCCCAGGAGGAGTCCAGCCCCTCGACGAAGCCGGGCAGCGCGGCCTCGTCGATCTCGAAGCGGTCGTAGGACCAGTCGTCGAGGCCGAGTGCGGCGTACGCGGCCCGGTGCAGGACCGGGGAGAGCGAGTGGGCGATGGGTGAGCCGAGGACGGCTGCCCGGTGCGGGCCGGTCACTCTCCCGACCCTCCCTTCTGGTACTCCGCACGGTTCTTCTCGT
Organism: Streptomyces sp. NPDC091387; assembly: GCF_044756945.1. Lineage (NCBI taxonomy): Bacteria > Bacillati > Actinomycetota > Actinomycetes > Kitasatosporales > Streptomycetaceae > Streptomyces > Streptomyces sp. NPDC091387. The sequence continues at coordinate 72,189 of NZ_JBIVTZ010000005.1, forward strand.
GCTCGGCGTTGGTCACCGCGAACAGGGTCTTGTCCTCGGTCACCGACACGAAGTAGTACCAAGGTCCTGGGGTGGGCTTGATCGCCGACTGGAGCGCGGCGTCACCGGGGTTGTTGATCGGGCCGGGCGGCAGACCGTGGATGTAGTACGTGTTGTACGGGTGCTTGAACTCCCGCAGGCCGGAGACCGCACCCGTGTCGAGCGTGCTCTGCTTCTTCGCGTAGTTGACGGTGGAGTCGAAGTCGAGCAGACCGTTCGTCTCGGTGTTGTTGGGCTTCAGGCGGTTGTAGACGACGCGCGAGACCTTGTCGAAGTCGTGCTTGTACTTGCCCTCAGCCTGGACGAGGCTGGCGACCGTGATCAGCTGCCACGGACTCTGCAGCTTGAGCCTCTTGGCATTGGCTTCCAGGTCGGCCTTTTTGTACTCCTCGTTGGCGCGCGAGACCATCTTCTTCAGGACGGCCTCCGGCTTCATTCCCTTGGTGACCGGGTAAGCCGCCGGGTAGAGGAACCCCTCCAGGGGATCGAGGACGTCCCGGTGGCCGTCGGCCCAGTCCGGCAGTCCGAGGTTGGCCGACTCCTTCTTGGCGACTTCACCCGTTGTGCCCTTCTTCACGCCCAGCCTCGTATCGATCGAGGCGTAGACGGTCCGGTTGGGCGTGCCCTCGGGAATCACCAGCAGGTTCTGGCTCTTCGGGTCGAGCATCATCTTCAGGGCCTCGGACGCGGACATCTTCTCGTGCAGGAGATAGACGCCGGCCTGGATCGACTTCCCCTTGGGGTCCTCGCTCTGCGCGGAGACGAAGGCGTCGACGCTCTTGACCACACCCTGCTTCTTCAGGATGTTGGCGATGTCGTACCCGTACGAGCCCTTGGGGATCTCGATCTCGATGGTCCCCGAGCCGCTGCCCGCGTAGTCCTCGGCCGGGCCGAACTTGTCCTGGTAGTACGAGTAGCCGAAGTAGCCCACTCCGCCTACGCCACCGACCAGGACGAGAGAGATGACCAGGCAGGCGCAGCCGCTGCGGCCCTTCTTCTTCTTGCCCTTGCCCCGGCGCTCGTCCCCGCCTCCTCGGCGGGAATCGCGGGGGTCATCGTCGTCGTCGTAGTCGTCGTCCTTGCCGTCGCTGTCGTCGACGCCCGTGAAGAAGGGGTGGGTCTCCTTCGGCTGGACCTCGGGGTCCCAGTCGGTGTTCTGCGCGGGGTCGGGGTTCTGCGCGGGCGCCGGTTCGGCTGCCTGTTCGGGCGCGGCCTGGCGGCGGCCCGGGGGCTGCGGAGGCGGGTAGGCCTCGGGGGTGCCGTAGTAGTCGTTCGTCTCGCCGTAGCCGTACGCGGCGGCGGGCTGGCCCTCGTACGGCATCGCGGCCGGCTGCTGGCCGGTGTCCCAGCCGCCGTTGTAAGGAGGCTGCTGGCCGTACGGGTCCTGCTGGGCGCCGTACGGCTGCTGCTGGTACTGCTGCTGGGCGTAGGGATCCTGCGGGTGCTGCTGCGCGTACGAATCCTGCTGCTGTTGCTGCTGCTGCGCGTACGGGTCGTGCTGCTGCTGCGATTGGCCGTACGGGTCCTGCTGCTGCTGCGCGTACGAATCCTGCTGCTGTTGCTGCTGCTGCTGCTGCGCGTAAGGATCTTGCGGCTGGTGCTGCTGCTGCGCGTACGGGTCCTGCGGCTGTTGCTGGGCGGCGTACGGGTCCTGCGGGTAGGGCTGCTGCTGGCCGCCGTACTGGCTCTGGCCGTGGGCAGGCTGCTGGCCTCCCCATCCCTGGTCCCCGTACAAGGGGTCCTCGGGATGCCACGGTTCGGAGCCGGGGCCCCGGCCATACTCAGTCATCGATCCCCTTGAGCCGCGAGACGACGTTCCGTCTCTTTGCTGTGCGGTGTTTGTTCGAACACCGCCGCATCGCGCGGAACGTTACCGTATCGCGATCAGACCACCACTTCGACGCCCTCGCCGGGAGGATTGCCCGAAGCCCGTTCGGACTCCAGAGCGTTCTGAAGGATCACCACAGCGGCAGCCTGGTCGATGACGGATCGGCCTTTTTTGGACTTCACGCCCGATGCGCGCAGGCCCTGAGTCGCCGTCACTGTGGTCATCCTCTCGTCCACCAAGCGCACCGGAATGGGTGCGACCGCGCGGGCGAACACATCGGCGAAGGCGCGGACCTTGACCGCGGCCGGGCCCTCTCCCCCGCCCAGGGACCGGGGCAGGCCGACGATGACCTCGATCGGCTCGTACTCCGAGACGATCTGGCCGAGCCGCCGGTGGGCGGCCGGGACATCGCGTCCCGGCACGGTCTCCACCGGCGTGGCGAGGATCCCGTCGGGGTCGCACGAGGCGACCCCGATCCGGGCGTCCCCGACGTCGATCGCCAGTCGGCGACCGCGGCGCATCTGTGTCATGTCCGGCGTCACGCCGTCTCGGTGACGAGGCGTTCGACAGCGGCGACGGCATCCCCGATGGCCTCCGGGTTCGTGCCGCCGCCCTGGGCGACGTCCGGCTTGCCGCCGCCTCCGCCGCCGAGCGTCTTGGCGGCGGCGCGGACCAGGTCACCGGCCTTGAGGCCGCGCTCACGGGCGGCCTCGTTGGTGGCGATGACGGTCAGCGGGCGGCCGTTGGCCGTGGTGAACAGGGCCACGACGGCCGGGCGGCCGCCCTGGATGCGCCCGCGCACGTCGAGGACGAGCCGGCGCAGGTCGTCGGCCGAGGTGCCGTCCGGTACCTGCCCGGTGACCAGGGCGACGCCCCGGACGTCCTGAGCCGATTCGACGAGTCCGGCAGCGGCCTGGAGGACCTTCTCCGCGCGGAACTTCTCGATCTCCTTCTCGGCGTCCTTCAGCTTGCCGAGCATCCCGGCGATCTTCTCCGGGAGCTCCTCGGGACGGCCCTTGACCAGCTCCTGGAGCTGGGCGACGACCGTGTGCTCCCGGGCGAGGAAGTTGTACGCGTCGACACCGACGAGGGCCTCGATGCGGCGTACGCCGGAGCCGATGGACGACTCGCCGAGCAGCTTGACCAGACCGAGCTGGGCGGTGTTGTGGACGTGCGTACCGCCGCACAGCTCCTTGGAGAAGTCGCCGATGGTGACGACCCGGACCCGCTCGCCGTACTTCTCGCCGAACTCGGCGATGGCGCCCTGCTTCTTGGCCTCGTCGATGGACATGACCTCGGCCTGGACGTCGAGCTCGCGGGAGAGCACGGCGTTGATCTTCTGCTCGACGTCGGTGAGGACCGTGCCGGGTACGGCGGCGGGCGAGCCGAAGTCGAAGCGGAAGCGGCCCGGGGAGTTCTCCGAACCGGCCTGGGCGGCCGTCGGGCCCAGGGCGTCCCGCAGCGCCTGGTGCGTCAGGTGGGTGGCGCTGTGGGCGCGGGCGATGGCCCGACGGCGGGTGTTGTCGATGGAGGCCAGGGCGGCGGCACCGACCGTCACCTCACCGACCTGGACGACGCCCTTGTGGACGTGGACGCCGGGAACGGGCTTCTGGACGTCGCGGACCTCGATCACCGCGCCGGTGTCGAGCCGGATCCGCCCGGTGTCGGCGAGCTGGCCGCCGCCCTCGGCGTAGAACGGGGTGCGGTCCAGGACGACCTCGACCTCGTCGCCCTCGGAGGCGGCGGGCGAGGGGACACCGTCGACGAGGAGGCCGACGATCGTCGACTCGCCCTCGGTCGTCGTGTAGCCGGTGAACTCGGTGGCGCCGGAGTTGTCGGCGACCTCGCGGTAGGCGGAGAGGTCGGCGTGACCGGTCTTCTTGGCGCGCGCGTCGGCCTTGGCCTTGTCCCGCTGCTCCTGCATGAGGCGGCGGAAGCCGTCCTCGTCCACGGACAGGCCCTGTTCGGCGGCCATCTCCAGGGTCAGGTCGATCGGGAAGCCCCAGGTGTCGTGGAGCAGGAACGCCCTGTCGCCGGCGATGACCCGGCCGCCGGCGGCCTTGGTCTCGGTGACCGCGGTCTCGAGGATATTGGTGCCGCCCTTGAGGGCCTTGAGGAAGGCGGCCTCCTCGGCGAGGGCGACGGTCTCGATGCGCTTGCGGTCGGTGATCAGCTCGGGGTACTGCAGCCCCATCGTGTTGATCACGACGTCGACCAGCTCGGTGACGACCGATCCGGTGGCGCCCATCAGCCGCATGTTGCGGATGGCGCGGCGCATGATGCGGCGCAGCACGTAGCCGCGGCCCTCGTTGCCGGGAGTGACGCCGTCACCGATGAGCATGACCGACGTACGGATGTGGTCGGCGACCACGCGGAGCGAGACGTCCGTGGCCGTGTTGGCGGCGGAGCCGCCGTAAGGCACACCGGTGAGCTCGGTGGCCTTGTCCATGACGACGCGCAGGGTGTCGGTCTCGTACATGTTCTGCACGCCCTGCAGGATCATCGCGAGGCGTTCGAGGCCGAGGCCGGTGTCGATGTTCTTGGAGGGCAGGTCGCCGAGGATCGGGAAGTCGTCCTTGCCGTCGCCGGCGCCGCGCTCGTACTGCATGAAGACCAGGTTCCAGATCTCCACGTACCGCTCGTCGTTGACGGCGGGGCCGCCCTCGGCCCCGAACTCGGGACCGCGGTCGTAGTTGATCTCGGAGCAGGGGCCGCAGGGACCGGGGACGCCCATGGACCAGAAGTTGTCCTTCTTGCCCAGGCGCTGGATGCGCTCGGCCGGCACACCGATCTTGTCGCGCCAGATCTGCTCGGCCTCGTCGTCGTCCAGGTAGACCGTGATCCACAGACGCTCGGGGTCGAGGCCGAAGCCGCCGTCCGCCACGGAGCCGGTGAGCAGCTCCCAGGCGTACTCGATGGCGCCTTCCTTGAAGTAGTCACCGAAGGAGAAGTTCCCGCACATCTGGAAGAAGGTGCCGTGCCGGGTGGTCTTGCCGACCTCTTCGATGTCCGGCGTACGGACGCACTTCTGCACGCTGGTGACGCGCGGGGCGGGCGGCTTGACCTCGCCGAGGAAGTACGGCTTGAAGGGCACCATGCCGGCCGGGACCAGCAGCAGAGTCGGGTCGTCCGCGATGAGCGACGCCGAAGGGACGACGGTGTGACCGCGCTCCTCGTAGAAGCTCAGCCAGCGGCGGCGAATTTCAGCCGACTCCATCAGTGGTCCTCATTCCGGTTGTACGAGTTGTAGGGAAGCTTGCGGTAGTTGACGGGCGTCTTGCGTCCGTCGGACTCCGCCGCCTCGACGGCGAAGTGGGGCCGCACGGGGAGATCGGGGTCGACCGGGGCTTCGAGGCCCAGTGCCTCGCCCAGTTCGGCCTCGCGTCTGGCCATGCCGTCGCGGACGTCGAGGGCGAAGTCCTTGAGCTTGTGGCCGGCCACGACCGCCTTGTCGGCGGCCTGCGCCGCAAGGCTCTCGGGGGTCAGCTGCTTGATCTTGCGGTTGACCTTGGCGGTGGCCCAGACCCCGGCGGCTGCGCCGGCGGTGAACCAGAACGTACGGCGGAACATCGCTGCGTCAGTCCTTCGATCCGCGGGAATTTCTGCCGTTGCGCTTCCTGCCACGCGCGGACGGCACGGTCCGGCCGACGATCACCGATCGCCGGGAACGCGCTTCCGGTTCGGGAGCGGCCTTGCGGCCGATGGCCTGCCGGACGCCGTAGCCGAACGCCGCGACCTTGACCAGCGGGCCGCCGAAGGTCGAGGCGACGGTGGTGGAGAGCGCGGAGGCGTTGGAGGTGACCTCCTGGACGTCCGTCGCGATCGCGTCGACCTTGTCGAGCTGGGTCTGCGCGGAACGTACGGTCGCGGAGGCGTCGGCGAGCAGCGGGACGGCCTGTTCGGTCACGTCCGCCACGAGTTTGGTGGTCGCCCTGAGCGTCTGGGCGAGCCTCACCAGCACGACGGCGAGGAACGAAACCAGGATCGCCCAGAAGACGGCCACCAGGATCCCGGCCACCTCACCACCGGACACAGTGCACCGCTCTCTCTGGCTTGTCGTCTGTCTTTGCGTTGTTCGCTGCTTGCCCGGTGACGGCCTTCGTAGCAGCCCGTCACCGTCTCCGAGCCTATCGCGCCGGGCTCACACCCCGTACCGCATTACCGTTGGGCACGGCGGGAGTTCCTGCTACAAGATTGTACGGAGCGCTTTCGGGCCAGTACTCTGCGTGTTTCATGCGACGCTCTCAGCGCCCCTTCCCCTCCTCCGACGGTCCGGGTCCGCCGGTCGGCGCCCACGGTGGACCCGTGCGCGGCCTTCCGGGCAATCTCCCGGCGGAACTGAACAGGTTCGTGGGACGTGACGACGAGTTGGCCGACCTCGCCGGACTCCTGGAGGAGTCCCGGCTGGTCACGGTCGTGGGCGTGGGCGGGGTCGGCAAGACCCGGCTGGTCACCAGGGCCGCCAGCCTGCTGGAGAAACGGTACTGCGACGGGGTCTGGCTGGTGGAGCTGTCCGCCGTCCACGATCCGGAGCTGCTGGAGCACGCGCTCGTCGACGCGCTGGGCCTCACCGATCACACCAACAGGCCGCCCCGCACGACCCTCCTCGAACACTGCGCCGGGCGCCGCCTCCTGCTGGTGATCGACGGATTCGAACATCTGGTGGACGCCTGTGCGGAGTTGGTACGGGACCTGCTGCGCCGGGCCCCCCGGCTCCGGGTCCTGGCCGCCGGCCGGCTACCGCTGGAACTGGACGGCGAGGCCACCTACCCGCTCGCGACCATGACCGACGAGGACGCGCTCCGGCTCTTCGCTGAGCGGGCCGCCGCGGTGCGGCCCGAGTTCCGGCTGACCGAGCACAACCGGGGCGCGGCCCGGGAGCTCTGCCGGCGGCTGGACGGGATTCCGCTCGCTCTGGAGCTGGCGGCCGGGCGGCTGCGGGCGCTGTCGACCGAGCAGGTGCTGGAGCGCCTCGACGACCGCTTCCGGCTGCTCACCGGCGGCAGCCGCAGCGCGCTGGCCCGGCATCAGACGCTCCGCACGGCCATCGGCTGGAGCCATGAACTGTGCGCCCCGGAACAGCGGCTGCTGTGGTCGCGGCTCTCGGTCTTCGCCGGACCGTTCGATCTGGAGGCGGTCGAGTACATCTGCAGCGGTTCCGATCTGCCGGCCGACTCGGTGCTCGATGTGCTCTCCGGGCTGCTGGCGCAGTCCGTCGTGCTGCGCGAGGACTCGCCCGCCGGCACCCGCTACCGGCTGCTGGACACGGTGCGCGAGTACGGCGCCGAGTGGCTGGCGGCGACGGGTGAGACGGAGCGCCTGCGCCGGCGCCACCGCGACTGGTTCCTGGGGCTCGCGACCTGGTGCGAGCTGGACTGGTTCAGCCCGCGGCAGAGCGAGGTCGCGGCCCGGGTGGAGAGCGAACTGCCCAATCTGCGGCGGGCCATGGAGTGTTCGCTGGAGTGCCCGGAGGAGGCGCATCTCGCCCAGTACCTGGCGGGCACGCTCTGGTTCCTGTGGGTCGGCTGCGGGCGGCTCTCGGAGGGGCGGCACTGGCTGGACCACGTACTGGAGGAGGAGACCCCGTACGACTCCTCGCGGCTGAAGGCGCTGTGGGTGCTCGGCTATGTCGCGGTGCTGCAGGGGGACCCGGTGGGGGCGATCGCGGCGCTGACCGAGTGCCGGGAGGAGGCGGAGCTGACCGGTGACGCCGCGGCCTCGGCGTACGCCCTGCACCGCACCGGCTGCCTGGCACTCGTCACGGACGACACGGCGCGCGCCCAGGAACTGCTGCACGAGGCGCTCGTCCGCTACCGGGAGCTCGGGGAGCTGAACAGCAATGTGCTGATGGCTCAGGTCGAGCTGGCGATGTCGGTCGGGTTCCAGGGCGAGCTGGAGCGTGCGGTCACGATCTGCGAAGAGGTCCGGGACATCTGCGAGGACCACGGGGAGCGGTGGACGCTCAGTTACGCGTTGTTCGTACTGGCCTTCGCCGCGCTGGAGCGGGGCCGCCCGGCCCGCGCGCGGGAGCTCCTCGGGGAGTCGCTGTCCATCAGCCATGCCTTCCACGACCTGCTCGGCACGGTGCTCTCGCTGGAATTACTGGCGCTCGTCACGGTGGTCGAGGGCGACGCGGACGAGGCGGCGCTGCTCCAGGGGGCCGCCGAACAGATCTGGCCATCGGTGGGACTGCCCCTGTTCGGTTCGGCGCACTACGGGGCGCCGCGGGCCCGGTGCCAGGAGCTGGCCCTTCATGACCTGGGCGAGGAGCGGTACGTGTCGCAGCGGCGCGCCGGCGGAGTGCTGGGCGCGGACGCGGTGGTCGCCAGGGCGCTGGCGGGCCGGCCCGGACAGCGGCAGAACGACGCGGAGACCGGCGGACCCGAGACGGCGGGCCCGCAGCCCGCGGCCGGGAAGACGCGAAAGCCCGCCGCCTCCCCGGCTTCGGGAAGGGGCGGGCCTGAGCGCTGGTGAAGAGCGGCTACGCCTGAATCAGCGGGCGTAGTACTCGACGACGAGCTGCTCGTCGCAGATCACGGGGATTTCCTTGCGGTTCGGGTCCCGGTCAAGGCGGAAGGCCAGGGCCTTCAGGTTCACCTGCAGGTAGCGCGGGGTCTCACCGTCGGTGTCGTAACCACCCTCGCGGGCAACCTGGAAGGGGTACTTCTCGCGGCTGCGCTCGCGGACCATCACGATGTTGTCGGGACGGACACGGAAGGACGGCTTGTCCACCTTGTGGCCGTCGACCTCGATGTGACCGTGCACGACCATCTGGCGGGCCTGGTAGATCGTCTTGGCGATGCCCGAACGCAGCACCAGCGCGTCGAGACGGCGCTCGAGCTCGACGACGAGCGCCTCGCCCGTCTTGCCCTCGGCCTTCTTGGCGCGGTCGTAGGCACGCGCCATCTGGCGCTCGCTGATGTCGTACTGGGCGCGCAGACGCTGCTTCTCCAGCAGACGGACCTTGTAGTCCGAGTTCTGCTTGCGGCCGCGGCCGTGCTCGCCCGGCGGGTAGGGGCGGGCCTCGAAGTACTTGACAGCCTTCGGCGTCAGCGCAATGCCGAGCGCGCGGCTCTTCTTGACCTTGGGACGCGACTGATTAGGCACGTTCTCCAGACCTCCGTTGTAGGTTAGGTTAGGCTCACCTTACTCAAGGAGATCGCATGTCTCGCCCTGGGAACACCACACACGTCACGGACAGCACAGACAGCGGCAGCACACAGGAAGGTGCTGCTACGACGGAAGGCCGATCTGATCGTGGTCAGCCGCGTCCCAGCGGGCTTGAAAACACTCGGATGCCGTCAGCAGCCGAGCGCACACGAACTCTCGTACAGAGTACCTGCTCCTCGGCACTGCTCATCCCCGGCCTCGACTCGACGGGCCCGGACCAGCTGATGCCGCTGTCGCGCGACGTGGGTCCGGACGGGGATCTCTTCCTCGAATTCCCCGCGGACTCCCCGGCGGTACGGGCCGCGACGCACGCCGAGGACGACGAGCTGACGGCCGTGCTGGAGATCACCGACGTGGCCCCGGTCTCCGTACCCCACCGCATCCGCGGCCGGGCCCGGGTCTTCGGCCGGCTCACCACCGTACCGGGCCTGGCGGGCCCCGGCCGGATGCTGCTGCGGCTGGAGACGGGCGAGGCGTACGTCGATGACCTGTGGGGTGCGGAGAGCGTCGGGCCGGAGGAGTTCCGGGACGCGTCCGCCGACCCGCTCGTCCTCCACGAGGCGGAACTGCTGCAGCATCTGCACGCGGCGCACGGGGAACAGCTGGAGACGCTGTGCGGGCTGCTCGGCGAGCGGGTGCCGGCCGACTGCCCTGCGCACCGGCCGGCCGTCGTGCCGCTCGCGCTGGACCGCCTCGGACTGCGGGTGCGTCTGTGCGAGCGGGACGGCAGGTGCTTCGACGCGCGCTTCGAGTTCCCCGAGCCGGTGCGTGATGTGACCGAGCTGCGTCACGCCATGCACATGCTCTTCGAAGCGGCCGCGCGCTGAAGGCCGGAGCCCCCGGGGGCCCTGCTATGTGCCGGACGGGCTCGCGTCGCCGTCGGTGTCCGTACGGCCGAGCCGCTCGCGGACCCGGTCCGCCACGTCCGCGTACCGCGCCTCGGCTCCGTACCGGGTGGGCTGGTAGTAGCGCTTGTCGCGCACGGCGTCCGGGGCGTACTGCTGGGCGGCGATACCGCCGGGGACGTCATGCGGATAGACGTAGCCCTGCGCGTGCCCCAGCTTGGCGGCTCCCTTGTAGTGCCCGTCGCGCAGATGGGCCGGAACGGGGCCGGCCAGGCCCTTGCGCACATCCTCTTGGGCGGCGGAGATCGCCATCGTCGCCGCGTTGGACTTGGGGGCGAGGGCCAGGGCGATCGTGGCGTGGCTGAGGGTAAGCGCCGCCTCCGGGAAGCCGATCATCGCGACGGCCTGGGCCGCCGCGACCGCGATGGGCAGCGCCGTGGGGTCGGCGAGACCGATGTCCTCGCTGGCCGAGATCATCAGCCGACGGGCGATGAACCGGGGGTCCTCCCCCGCCTCGATCATCCGGGCCAGATAGTGCAGCGCGGCATCGACGTCCGAGCCGCGGATCGACTTGATCAGCGCACTCGCCACGTCGTAGTGCTGGTCGCCGTCCCGGTCGTACTTCACCGCGGCTCGGTCGACCGTCTCCTCCAGGGTCAGGAGGGTGATCTCCCCGTCCCCCTTGGACAGCGCCGCGCCGGCCGCCGCCTCCAGTGCCGTCAGCGCGCGGCGTGCGTCGCCGCCCGCGATGCGCAGCAGATGCTCCTCCGCGTCCTTTGGCAGCGTCACCGCGCCGCCGAGTCCCCGCTCGTCGGTCAGGGCCCTGTGCAGCAGATCACGCAGGTCGTCATCGGTCAGCGACTCAAGGGTCAGCAGCAGTGACCGCGAGAGCAGCGGGGAGATGATCGAGAAGTACGGATTCTCGGTGGTGGCCGCGATCAGCGTCACCCAGCGGTTCTCCACGGCCGGGAGCAGCGAGTCCTGCTGCGCCTTGGAGAAGCGGTGGATCTCGTCCAGGAAGAGGACGGTCTCCTTGCCGTAGCCACCGGTGGCGCGGCGGGCGCCCTCGATGACCGCCCGGACCTCCTTGACCCCCGCGGTGATCGCGGAGAGCTCGACGAAGCGCTTGTTGGTGGCCTTGCTGACCACGTAGGCCAGCGTCGTCTTCCCGATGCCGGGCGGTCCCCAGAGGATCACCGACGAGGGGCCCGCCGGCCCCCCGCTTCCCTCGCCGACGAGGCGGCGCAGCGGCGAGCCCGGCTTGAGCAGATGCTGCTGGCCGACGACCTCGTCGAGGGTACGGGGACGCATCCGGACAGCGAGGGGGCTGCTGGACGGGTCCTTCTCCTGGCGGTCTTCGGCTGCTGCGGTAAAGAGGTCGGGCTCCACGTTTTGAAGCCTATGTCACCGCACTGACATCCCTGCCGGGCCCCGGTGCGACCCGGCGCCGGCGGGCGGGACGGTCAGCTGGTCCAGAAGTCCCACCAGCGGGTCAGGATCAGCATGCCGATGATGCCGATCCACAGGACCGGCGGCACCCAGTGGAACTCGGTCAGCCCGTTGCGCAGCCAGTTGGGCGCGGGGACGATCCGGTGCTTGATGTTGTGCGTGGTGACGTAGCAGAACATGAGGATCGTGGCGACCCAGGCCAGGCAGCACCAGAGGCAGAGGGAGTTGATGTTGTAGAGCGACTGGTACTGGAGCCAGGTGCAGAATCCGACACCGAACAGGGTGCCCGCGTTCATCCCCAGCCAGTACCAGTTACGGAAGCGCGCTCCGGCGAGCAGTGCCAGACCGATGCCGATGATCACGGGGTAGGTGGCCAGGCCGAGCATCGGGTTGGGGAAGCCGAAGGCCGCCGCCTGGTCGCTCTTCATGATGTTGCCGCAGGCCACCACAGGGTTGAGACTGCAGCCCGGAACAAAGCTGGGGTCCTCCGCCAGCTTGAGCTTGTCGATCGTGATGACCCACGCGGCGAGGAGGCCGGCAGCGCCCGCGATCACCAGCAGCAGTGCGAACGCACGACTGCCGCCGGTGGTCCTCTTCCCGCCGTCCTCGTCCTGGTCGGATGAGGGATGGTCAACCGCTGCAGTCGTCATATCGCCATTCCGTCACTGAGTAGCCTGCTGGGCACGGTCATTGTGCCGTACCGTTCCGCCGGTCTTCCGTTCGATGAACATAAAGAGGCGCGTAAAAATGCGCGGCGCGCGGGCCGGACGGGGCCGGAAGAACATGGCCTCAGGGCTGTCACTGGCGTGGCCGGGATCCTGCCGCCCTCGGCGCTGTTCGGCAGGAATCGTCCGGCAGGATGAATCCGCGCCCGCCGGGTTGACGGTACGGGCGGCCGCGGCGGAGCGGGCCGGGGGCCACGAACTCCCGTCCGGTCGCGGGCGGAACTCCGCCCGCCCGCGACCGGGCAAGGGAAACTACGCGAGGCGCGTCCGGATCGTCTCGGTCACCTCGGACAGGGCGACAGCCGTCTGCTCGCCGGACTCCATGTCCTTGAGCTGCACGACGCCCTCGGCCAGGTCGCGCTCGCCGGCCACGACGGTGAACCGCGCGCCCGACCGGTTGGCGCTCTTCATCGCGCCCTTGAGCCCGCGCCCCCCGAACGCGAAGTCCGCGGCCACGCCCTCGCGGCGCAGCTGCGTGACGACGGCGAACAGCTTCCGCCGCGCCTCCTCGCCGAGCGGTACGGCGAAGACACTGGTGGTGGAGGGCAGTTCGAGCTCGATGCCCTCCGCCTCCAGGGCGAGCACGGTGCGGTCCACGCCGAGCGCCCAGCCCACCGACGGGAGCGCCGGGCCGCCGATCATCTCGGAGAGGCCGTCGTACCGTCCGCCGCCGCCCACCGCCGACTGCGAGCCCAGTCCGTCGTGGACGAACTCGAAGGTGGTGCGGGTGTAGTAGTCGAGCCCGCGGACGAGCTTCTCGTCGTCCTCGTACACCACGCCCGCCGCGTTGAGGAGGTCGCGGACCTCCTCGTGGTACGCCTTGCAGGCGTCGCAGAGGTAGTCGCGCAGCACCGGGGCGCCGGTCAGCTGCTTCTGGACCTCGGGGCGCTTGTCGTCGAGGACCCGGAGCGGGTTGATCTCGATGCGGCGGCGGGTCTCCTCGTCCAGGTCGAGCTCGCGCAGGAAGCCCTGGAGCGCGTCGCGGTAGACGGGCCGACACTCCTTGTCACCCAGCGAGTTCAGCAGGATGCGGAATTCGCGCAGTCCCAGCGCGCGGTACGCCTGGTCGGCCAGGATGATCAGCTCGGCGTCCAGCGCCGGGTCCTCCGCGCCGATGGCCTCGGCTCCGACCTGCGAGAAGTGGCGGTAACGGCCCTTCTGCGGACGCTCGTAGCGGTAGTACGAACCGGAGTACCAGAGCTTCACCGGCAGGTTGCCGAGCTTGTGGAGGTTGGCCTCCAGGGCGGCGCGCAGCACGGACGCGGTGCCCTCGGGGCGCAGCGCCAGCTCGTCGCCGCCCTTGGTCGTGAGGGTGTACATCTCCTTGCTCACGATGTCGGTGGACTCTCCGACGCCTCGGGAGAAGAGGGCCACGTCCTCGAAGCCGGGGGTCTCGATGTAGCCGTAGCCGGAGTTCCTCAGCGGCGCGGAGATCGCCTCGCGCACCGCGAGGTACTTCGCGGAGTCGGGCGGGGTCAGGTCGTACGTGCCCTTGGGGGCCTTGAAGGTGCTCACGATTTCGCTCTCGTCACATTCCTCGTCGGGGCGCGTCCATACCGTGCAGATACGGATTGGTGGCGCGCTCGCGGCCGATGGTCGTCTGGGGGCCGTGGCCGGACAGCACCACGGTCGAGTCGTCGAGCGGCAGGCACACACGGGCCAGCGACTCGAGCAGCTCGGCGTGGTCGCCGCCGGGCAGGTCGGTGCGTCCGACGGAGCCGGCGAAGAGCAGGTCGCCCGAGAAGAGGACCTGCGGAACCTCCGCGGCCTCGGGCATCCTGAACGTCACCGACCCCTTGGTATGGCCGGGCGCATGTGAGACACCGAACTCCAGACCGGCCAGCGTCAGCCGGGCACCGTCGGTCAGCTCCCTGACGTCGTCCGGCTCCCCCACCGTCAGCTCGCCCATGAGCGGCATCCCGATGGAGCGGCCGAGGGCCTTCTCCGGGTCGCTCATCATGTAACGGTCCTCGGGGTGGATCCAGGCAGGGACGTCATGCGCGCCGCACACCGGGACGACCGAGGCGACGTGGTCGATGTGGCCGTGGGTGAGCACGACGGCGACGGGCTTCAGCCGATGCTTCCTCAGCGCTTCCTCGACCCCGGACGTGGCCTGATGGCCCGGGTCGATGATCACGCACTCCTCACCCGCGGCGGGGGCGACCAGGTAACAGTTGGTCCCCCAGGCCCCGGCGGGGAACCCGGCAATGAGCACGATCGTCCTTAATGGTCGTCCGACGAGGGGTCGCGGCTACGAGGTCGCAGCAGTTCAGAGCCTACCGGCGCTCCTCATTCCACAGCTAACCCATATACGGTACGGGGCAACTCAGGCCCGATCACACGACGTACAAGGAGATCACCCGGTGGTCAGCAGCGATCAGCGGCGGCGGCAGCTCGCCAGGGAGAAGTTCGAGCGGCAGCAGCAGCGCCGGGAGGAGGCTCGCCGCCGGACCCGGCGTCTGACGGTCATCATCACCTCCGCGGTGGCCGTGGTGGCCGTCATAGGCGGCGTCACGTACTTCGCCACCGGCGACGACGACGGCAAGAAGGACAAGACCGACGCGGCCGCGAGCGCGAGCCCGTCGGCGTCGGCGTCCCCCTCGGCGAGCGAGAAGAGTGCGCCCGAGCCGGCGATGAAGATCGACAAGAAGGCGAAGTACACCCTGTCGCTCAAGACGAGCCAGGGCGACATCGCGTTCACGATGGACGCGGCGAAGACCCCGCACACGGCGAACTCCTTCAAGTCGCTCGCCGACAAGGGGTTCTTCGACGGCACGAAGTGTCACCGGCTGACCACGGACGGCATTTTCGTCCTCCAGTGCGGCGACCCGAAGGGCGACGGCACCGGCGGTCCCGGCTACACGATCCCGGACGAGAACCTGACCGCGCTGGGCAAGGCGGGCAAGGACGGCACGGTGACCTACCCGGCGGGGACGGTGGCGATGGCCAACACGGGCCAGGCGCACACCGGCGGCAGCCAGTTCTTCCTCGTCTACAAGGACAGCAAACTGCCGCCCACCTACACGCCGTTCGGCACGATGGACGAGGCTTCGCTGAAGGCCGTCGAGGCCGTCGGCAAGGCGGGTGTCACCGGCGGCGCCGCCGACGGTGCGCCGAAGAAGGCCGTGAACATCTCGAAGGCGGCCGTCGACAAGGCGTGAGCCCCGGCGGGCCCGGCGTGATCCGCACCACAGGCACCCTGCGCGGGGCCGGATAATTTCGGCCGCGCGGAGTGCGGACAGCCGGGCGGCCCGTCGCCTAGATTGGCGTTGTGCAGGGCGGGCGCTGCCCGCCCCAGGAAACTGTGGACGATGCCAGGGGGGCGAACCCTCTCGCGGGCATCAGGTGGAGGAGGCGCTGTGAGCAGCGACCCGTGGGGCCGTGTCGATGAGACGGGCACCGTGTACGTGCGTACAGCCGACGGCGAGCAGGTCGTCGGATCGTGGCAGGCCGGTTCTCCGGCGGAGGCCCTGGCCTACTTCGAGCGCAAGTACGAGGGCATTGTGGTCGAGATCGGCCTCCTTGAGCGGCGGGTGAAGACCACCGATCTGTCCGCGAAGGACGCGACGGCCGCCATCGAGCATCTGCGGGCGCAGGTCGACGAGCACCATGCCGTCGGCGACCTCGACGCGCTGCGCAAGCGGCTGGACGCCCTGGTGGCGACGGTCGACTCGCGGCGCGAGGAGCGCAAGGCCCAGAAGGCGAAGCAGACCGACGAGGCGAAGCACGCCAAGGAGGCGCTGGTCGTCGAGGCCGAGGAGCTGGCGCAGAGCGAGCAGTGGCGTTCCGCGGGCGAGCGGCTCCGTGCCCTCGTCGACACGTGGAAGGGACTGCCGCGGCTCGACCGCAAGTCGGACGACGAGCTGTGGCACCGCTTCTCCCATGCGCGCTCGGCGTTCTCCAAGCGCCGCAAGGCCCACTTCGCCTCGCTGGACGCCCAGCGCGAGGAGGCCCGCAAGGCCAAGGAGAAGCTGGTCGTCGAGGCCGAGTCGCTGTCCCGCTCCTCTGACTGGGGCACGACGGCTGCCCGCTACCGCGACCTGATGACCGAGTGGAAGGCCGCGGGCCGCGCCCAGCGCGAGGCCGAGGACGATCTGTGGAACCGTTTCCGCGGTGCCCAGGACGTCTTCTTCGCCGCACGCGGTGAGGTGTTCGCCGAGCGGGACGCGGAGCAGGGCGAGAACCTCAAGCTCAAGGAGGAGCTCGCGGTCGAGGCCGAGAAGCTGGTGCCCGTGAAGGACCTGAAGGCCTCCAGGGCGGCGTTCCGGGCCATCAACGAGCGCTGGGAGGCCATCGGCCATGTGCCGCGTGACGCCCGCCCGAAGATCGAGGCGCGGATGCACACGGTGGAGCGGGCGCTCCAGGAGGCCGAGGAGTCGGAGTGGCGCCGGACCAACCCGGAGGCACGTGCGCGTGCCGCGGGTCTGACCGGACAGCTCCAGTCGGCCGTGGACAAGCTGCGTGCCCAGATCGACACGGCGCGCACCTCGGGCAACAACGCCCGTGCGGACAAGCTCGCCCGCGAGCTCGAGGGCCGGCAGGCGCTCCTGGACCAGGCTCTGAAGGGCCTGGAGGAGTTCGGCGGCTGAGACCAGGTTCGCCGGTTTCTGTCGTGAAGGGTCCCTCCGCCGGTGGCGGAGGGACCCTTCACATACGGCGCGGGGGCCGTGCGCCACGCGAGGGGCCGCACGGCCCGTCGGACGGCCCGGGTCAGGGCCGGCGGGCCGAGGTCACCCGGTAGACGTCGTAGACGCCCTCGACGCCACGTACGGCCTTCAGGACATGCCCCAGGTGCTTCGGGTCGCCCATCTCGAAGGTGAACCGCGAGGTGGCCACCCGGTCGCGGGAGGTCTGCACGGCGGCGGACAGGATGTTGACGTGCTGGTCGGACAGGATCCGGGTGACGTCCGAGAGCAGCCTGGACCGGTCCAGCGCCTCGACCTGGATGGCGACGAGGAAGACCGAGGACTGGGTGGGCGCCCATTCGACCTCGAGGATCCGCTCCGGCTCCTGCGAGAGCGAGTCGACGTTGACGCAGTCCGCCCGGTGGACGGAGACTCCGCTGCCCCGGGTGACGAACCCGATGATCGGATCTCCGGGGACGGGCGTACAGCAGCGGGCCAGCTTGACCCAGACGTCCTCGACGCCCTTGACGACGACGCCGGGGTCGGCGTTCGCCCGGCGCTTGTTGCGTCCGTGCGAGGGCGGCGAGCTCTCCGCGAGGTCCTCGTTGGCCTCGTCCTGGCCGCCGAGCGCCTGGACCAGCTTCTGCACGACGCCGGCCGCCGCGACATGTCCCTCGCCGATCGCGGCGTACAGGGACGAGATGTCGGGGTAGCGCATCTCGTGGGCGAGGGTGACCAGTGAGTCGCCGGTCAGGATCCGCTGGATCGGCAGGTTCTGCTTGCGCATGGCCCGCGCGATGGCGTCCTTGCCCTGTTCGATCGCCTCGTCCCGGCGCTCCTTGGAGAACCAGGCGCGGATCTTGTTGCGTGCCCGCGGCGACTTGACGAACCCGAGCCAGTCACGGGAGGGGCCGGCACCGGCCGCCTTGGAGGTGAAGACCTCCACCAGATCGCCGTTGTCGAGCGTGGACTCCAGCGGTACGAGCCGCCCGTTGACCCGGGCTCCTATGGTCCGGTGGCCGACCTCCGTATGGACGGCGTACGCGAAGTCGACCGGTGTCGCCCCTGCCGGGAGCGCTATCACGTCGCCCTTCGGTGTGAAGACGAAGACCTCGTTGCGCGAGAGGTCGAACCGCAGGGACTCCAGGAACTCGCTGGGGTCCTCGGTCTCCTTCTGCCAGTCCAGGAGCTGGCGCAGCCACGCCATGTCGTTGACGGTGTCCTGGCCGCGGCCGGTGTTCTTGGGGACGTCGGTGCGCACCTTGGAGGCGCCCGCGACGGCCTCCTGCTTGTACTTCCAGTGCGCGGCGATGCCGTACTCGGCGCGGCGGTGCATGTCGAACGTACGGATCTGCAGCTCGACGGGCTTGCCGCTGGGACCGATCACCGTGGTGTGCAGCGACTGGTACATGTTGAACTTGGGCATCGCGATGTAGTCCTTGAACCGGCCGGGGACCGGATTCCACCGCGCGTGGACGGTGCCGAGCGCCGCGTAGCAGTCGCGGACGGTGTCGACGAGGACACGGATGCCCACCAGGTCGTAGATCTCGGCGAAGTCCCGGCCCCGCACGATCATCTTCTGGTAGACGCTGTAGTAGTGCTTCGGCCGACCGGTGACGGTGGCCTTGATCCGGGCGGCGCGCAGGTCGGACTGGACCTCGTCGGTCACTATGGCGAGGTACTCGTCGCGCTTGGGCGCCCGCTCGGCGACGAGGCGGACGATCTCGTCGTACATCTTCGGGTAGAGGATCGCGAAGGCGAGGTCCTCCAGCTCCCACTTGATGGTGTTCATGCCCAGGCGGTGGGCGAGCGGGGCGTAGATCTCCAGCGTCTCGCGGGCCTTCTTCTCCTGCTTCTCCCGCTTGAGGTAGCGCATGGTGCGCATGTTGTGCAGCCGGTCGGCGAGCTTGATGACCAGCACCCTGGGGTCCTTGGCCATCGCGACGACCATCTTGCGCACGGTCTCGGCCTGCGCCGCCTCGCCGAACTTGACCTTGTCCAGCTTGGTCACGCCGTCGACCAGCAGGGCGACCTGGTCCCCGAAGTCGCGGCGCAGGGTGTCCAGGCCGTACTCGGTGTCCTCGACCGTGTCGTGCAGCAGCCCCGCCATCAGAGTGGCCGGATCCATACCCAGCTCGGCCAGGATCGTGGTCACGGCGAGCGGGTGGGTGATGTAAGGGTCGCCGCTCTTGCGCTTCTGGCCGCGGTGCCAGCGCTCGGCGACCTGGTAGGCGCGCTCGATCTGGCGGAGCGTGGCGGTCTCGATCTTGGCGTCGTTGCTGCGGACGGTACGCAGCAGCGGTTCGAGGACCGGGTTGTACGGGCTGGAGCGCTGGACGCCGAGGCGGGCCAGCCTGGCCCGGACCCGGTTGGAGGAGCCGCCGCCGGTGCGGGCCACCGGGCCTGCGGGCGCCGACGCGGCGGGCTTCGCCGGGGGCTTCGGTGCCGTCGGGGGCGGCGAGACGGGCGCGGCCGGCTGGGCGGGGGAAGCGGGCGCGGGCCCGTTCGCCTCCGCGGGGGCCGGGCCCGTGCCGGGCTCCGGCGCGGGAGGCTTCGGCTTCTCCGCGGGCTGCTGCTTCGCGGGCGTGGCTGGGGCCGCCGCGGGCTTGTCGGGCTGCGGGGCGGCGACTGGCTGGGCCTCGTCTGGCAAGAGCGCTCCTCGTGCGGATCCGGACACCCGGAAAGACCATCGTAACGACCTTGCGGCCGCGCCTCCCCCGGGGACCGTGAGAGCCCGCACCACGCGAAGCGGGCACCCGGTTGTTCCCGGGTGCCCGCTTCCGTGCGTGTGATGCGGTGCCGCGTGCGGTCCGCCGGCGCTCAGACCGTGATCAGGGCCTCCAGCGGAGCGCCCTGCAGGCTCTCCTCCAGGCGGGCCCGGCCGGCCAGGAACCCCAGTTCCATGAGGACGGCGACGCCGACGACCCGGGCCCCGGCCCGCCGGATCAGTTCCAGCGAGGCACCGGCGGTGCCGCCGGTGGCCAGGACGTCGTCGATGACCATGATCCGGTCGTCGGCGGACAGGTCCTCGGCGTGGATCTCGATCTCCGCGGTGCCGTACTCCAGCTCGTAGGACTGGCTGAGCGTGGCGCCCGGCAGCTTTCCGGCCTTGCGGACGGGGACGAAGCCGAGCCCGGCCCGGACCGCGACCGGTGCGGCCAGGATGAAGCCGCGGGCCTCCAGGCCGACGATCTTCGTGGCGCCGTGCCGTACGCACAGTTCCGCGAGGGCGTCGGTGAGGGCGGTGAAGGCCACCGGGTCCGCGAGCAGCGGGGTGATGTCCTTGAACACCACTCCCGGCTTCGGGTAGTCCGCCACGTCACGGATCCGGCTGAGCAGGAGGTCCCTCGTGCTCGCGGTGGTGCTGCTGGTCATCGACGCTTCCCCGGGGTCCGGCCGTGGCCCCTGGGGGGCTCCTGGCGCTGGCCGACGACCGCTGCGGCGGGTTCGACGTCCGCGGGGACGCCCTCGTCCGCCTGCTCCGCCTCGGAGAGCTCGCCCTTGGCGGCCGCTGCCGCGCGCTTGGCGAGCACCCGCTTCTTCAGGGCCTTCATCTGCGGGTCGCGTTCCTTGAGGTCGGCGACGAGCGGAGTGGCGATGAAGATCGAGGAGTACGCACCGGCGGCGAGGCCGACGAAGAGTGCCAGGGAGATGTCGTTCAGCATGCCGGCGCCGAGGACGCCGCCACCGATGAACAGCAGACCGGCGACCGGCAGCAGGGCGACGATCGTGGTGTTGATCGAGCGGACCAGCGTGCCGTTGATGGAGCGGTTGGCGATCTCGCTGTACGTCCACCGGGTCTGCTTGGTGATCCCCTTCGTGCCCTCCTTGAGGCTGTCGAAGACGACGACCGTGTCGTAGAGGGAGTAACCGAGAATCGTCAGCAGACCGATCACGGTGCCCGGGGTGACCTCGAAGCCGACCAGCGCGTAGACCCCGACCGTGATGGTGATGTCGTGGATCAGCGCGACCAGGGCCGCGATGGCCATGCGCCATTCGAAGGCGATGGCCAGATAGATCACGACCAGGACCATGAAGACGCCGAGTCCGGTCCAGGCCTTGTTGGCGATCTGCTCACCCCAGCTGGGGCCGACCAGGTCGGCGGCGATCTTCTCCTCGGAGACGTCGAGGCCCTTGGAGAGGTCGACCTTGATCGCGTCCGACTTCGAGGTGTCGACCTCGGTGATCTGGATGCGCAGTCCGCCGTTGCCCAGCTTCTGGACGATGGCCTGGTGGCCCGAGGACGTCGCCGCCAGTTCCTCCGCCTTGGCGACGGAGACGCTCGTCTTCGGGGTGGTGAAGACGGCGCCGCCCTTGAACTCGATGCCCATGTTCAGGCCGCTGACCGCCAGGCCGACGATGGCCGTGATGGTGATCAGGATCGAGATGCCGTACCAGATCTTGCGGTTGCCGATGAAGTCGTAGCCGACCTCGCCGCGGTAGAGACGGGCGCCGAGATTGCCGAGTCGCGACATCTCACGCCTCCTTCGGGTCGGTGGGGGCGTTGACACGGCGCGAACGACGCAGCGGCGGCTTGGCGCCGAGCCGCTTCGGGTCCAGTCCGGACCACGGGTGACCGCTCGAGAAGAACTTCTTGCGGGCCATCAGCGTCATGACGGGCTTGGTGAAGAGGAACACCACGACCACGTCGAGCAGGGTGGTGAGACCCAGCGTGAACGCGAAGCCCTGGACCTTGCCGACGGTGACGACGAACAGCACCGCGGCGGCGAGGAACGACACGAAGTCGGAGACCAGGATCGTGCGCCGGGCACGCGGCCAGGCCCGTTCGACGGCGGGCCGGAGCGTACGGCCCTCGCGGATCTCGTCACGGATGCGTTCGAAGTACACGATGAACGAGTCCGCGGTGATTCCGATCGCCACGATGGCGCCGCACACAGCGGGCAGGTTCAGCGCGAATCCGATGGCCGGTCCGAGCAGCGACATGATCGTGTACGTCAGGATGCCGGACACCAGGAGGCTGAGGAGCGCGATGAGCGCCAGCCCGCGGTAGTAGGCCACCAGGTAGATGATGACCAGGACCAGGCCGATGGCACCGGCGATCAGGCCCGCCTCGAGCTGCTCCCCGCCGAGTGCGGCGGTGACGGTGGTGACGCTCTGCTCCTGGAAGGAGAGCGGCAGCGCACCGTAGGAGAGCACGTTGGCCAGGTCCTCGGCGGACTGCTGGGTGAAGCTGCCGGAGATCTCGGCGTCGGCGCTCAGCGCCTCCCTGACGGAGGGCGCAGAGACCACTTCGCCGTCGAGCGCGATGGCGAACTGGTTCTGCGGGGACTGCTGCTGCGCGAGCGTGCCGGTGATCTTCTGGAACTTCTTGGCGCCGCCGCCGGTGAAGCCCATCTGAACGATCCACTGACCGTTGTTCTGGTTGATGGCCGCCTTCGCGGTCTTCACGTCCGTGCCGTCGACCTCGGCCGGGCCGAGCACGTACTTGGCGCTGCCGTCCTGCTCACAGGCGATCACCGTGTCGGTGGCCTTGGAGCCCAGGGCCGCCTTGGAACGGCCGGCCTTGGTGGAGCAGTCGAGCGCCTCGAACCGCTTCTGCAGCTTGGCGGCCGCCGCCTGCTCCTCGGCGGACGCCGTGGGCGTGCCGCTCGCCTTCGGAGTGGGCGTGGAGTCGGCCTTCAGGGCGCCGGTGACCGCGCGGCCCTGGGTGGTGGCGCTCGGGCTCGGCTTGTCGGACGGGCTCGTCGCCTTGTCCGAGGCGGAGGAGCTCGGCGATGCCGACGGGCTGGCCTTGCCGGACGACGAGGCGCTGGGTGTCGGGGTGGGCGCACCCTGGGCGACGGTCAGCACCGGCCGGAAGTAGAGCTTGGCGGTCGTACCGACCTGCTCCCGGGCCTGGGCGGAGTTCGTGCCCTTGGGGATGTTGACAATGATGTTGCTCTTGCCCTGGGTCTGGACCTCTGCCTCGGAGACGCCGAGACCGTTGACGCGGCGTTCCATGATCTGGACCGCCGTGTCCATGTTGGTCTTGTTGACCGCCGACTCCTGGCCGGGCTCGGCCTTCGCCTCCAGCGTGATGGACGTGCCACCCGCCAGGTCGATGCCGAGTCGCGGCGTCGGCTGATCAGCCAGGAACATCCCGCCGGTGAGCGCGACCATGGCGATCAGGATCAGAGCCAGGGAACGCCCCGGCCTGCCCTGACCACCGGCCGGCGCTCGGCCCTTCTTCGGTGCTGCCACCTTTTCGTTTCTCCCTGTCCAACCGCCCCGCGCCGGGTACGCGCCCAAGCGGCCACGAAGTGTAGTGGGGACCCGCCCCCGCAGAAGACCGCACGGTCCGGGGACTGCCGGATGCCTGTGGGCTCACGGCATCCCCGGGTCGTGTGCTACTTCGCGTCGGCCTCGCCGTCGGCCTTGCCATCGGACTTCTTGTCGGCCTGGGTGTCGGCCGGCTCGGTGTCGTCCGCCTCGGCCTTCTTGCCCAGATCGATCTTCGCGTCGTCGGCGTCGGCGTCGTCCTTGGCCTCGTCGAGCTCGGTCAGCGAAGAGGCGTCGTCGGGCACGACGGCACCGTCGACGTCGAGCTCCTCCTCCTCGTCACCGTGGACGATGCGGTTGTACTCCGCGTCGTCGAGGACGGCACCGATGGAGTTCTTCGCATAGACGGCATGGACACCGGGAGCGATCTCAAGGAGGACCGAGTCGTCGTGAAGCTCCTTGACGGTGGCGTACATGCCCCCGATCGTCCGGACGCCGGTACCGGGCTGCATTTCATTGCGCATGTTCGCAGCCGCCGCCTGCTTCTTCTTGGCGGACCGCGTCATCAGGAACATGGCCCCGATGAGCACGATGAAGGGGAGGAGAGTCACGGGATTCACGGGACGAGTTTCCTTCGCACGACCGCGCTGGAAGGCGGCCTGGTCTACGGGGGTGGGTACACCGACCTTTAAGGGCGGCATCGGCGGAGTCTAAGCGAGTCCGCATCGATGGAACAACGCCCAGCATGGCACCCGGGTTCCTCTGCAGGCCAACCTGTGATGCATCACGCCCCGAACAGGCCCTGTTGTCCCTTTCCGCCTTGCTGCGGCGGAACCAGCCCGAGGTGGGCCCAGGCAGCCGGTGTGGCGACCCGGCCGCGCGGTGTCCTGGCCAGGAGGCCCTCCCGCACCAGGAAGGGCTCGGCGACCTCCTCGACCGTCTCGCGTTCCTCCCCCACGGCGACCGCGAGGGTTGACAGGCCGACCGGACCGCCGCCGAAGAGCTTCATCAGGGCGCCGAGCACCGCCCGGTCCAGCCGGTCGAGACCGCGGGCGTCGACCTCGTACACCCGCAGGGCCGCCGCGGCGATGTCCCGGTCGATCCTGCCGTCGGCCTTGACCTGGGCGTAGTCCCGGACGCGGCGCAGCAGCCGGTTGGCGATGCGGGGCGTGCCACGGGAGCGGCCGGCGATCTCCGCGGCGCCCTCCACGTCTATCGCGACGTCGAGGAGCCGGGCCGAGCGGTGAATCACCCTTTCCAGTTCGACGGGGGTGTAGAACTCCATGTGCCCGGTGAAGCCGAAGCGGTCGCGCAGCGGGGGCGGCAGGAGCCCTGCCCTGGTGGTGGCGCCGACCAGGGTGAAGGGTGGCAGCTCCAGCGGGATGGCGGTGGCGCCCGGTCCCTTGCCGACGATCACGTCGACCCGGAAGTCCTCCATCGCCATGTAGAGCATTTCCTCGGCGGGCCGCGACATCCGGTGGATCTCGTCGAGGAAGAGGACCTCGCCCTCCTGGAGCGAGGAGAGGATGGCCGCCAGATCGCCCGCGTGCTGGATGGCGGGGCCGGAGGTGATCCGGATCGGCGCGTTCATCTCTGCTGCGATGATCATGGAGAGGGTGGTCTTGCCCAGGCCGGGGGCGCCGGAGAGCAGCACGTGGTCGGCGGTGGCGCCGCGGGCGAGGGCCGCCTTGAGGACCAGGTCGAGCTGTTCGCGCACCGTCTCCTGGCCGACGAACTCGTCGAGGTCCTTGGGGCGCAGTGCCGCCTCGACGGCGGTGTCCTCGCCGTCCGCGCCGGCGTCGACGAGGCGCTCGTCCACGAGCTCGTCGGTGTCGGGTCGGGTCTCGTCCCAGTTCATCGCGTCAGTCCCGCCTCGGGTGTTTCGGTGCCGGGCCGTGCGGTGCCCGGTCCGGGGTGGAGAAGGGTGTCCTCCGGGGTCGCTCAGCGCGCGCGGTTGAGCGTCTGCAGGGCGGCGCGCAGCAGCTGCGGTACGGGCGGCTGCGCGCCCTCCGCGAGGGCCGCCTCCGCCTGCGGGGCCACGGCGGACACCGCCTCGTCGGCCTCGCGGGTCGCGTAGCCGAGGCCGATCAGGGCGGCCTGCAGCTGGTCCCGCCAGGAGGAGGAGACCGCGGTGCCGATGCCCTGCTGGCCGATGTGGGCGCCGACGGGCTCGCCGAGCCTGTCCTTGAGTTCGAGCAGGAGCTTCTGCGCGCCCTTCTTGCCGATGCCGGAGACCGCGGTGAGCGCCTTCTCGTCCCCGGTGGACACGGCGATGCGCAGGGCATCCGGGCTGTGCGTGGCGAGCATGGCCTGGGCGAGGCGGGGGCCGACCCCGCTCGCGGTCTGGAGGAGCTCGAAGGTCTGCCGCTCGTCGTCGTCGGTGAAGCCGTAGAGCGTGAGGGAGTCCTCCCGTACGACGAGGGAGGTGGCGAGCTTGGCCTCCTTGCCGATGCGGAGACCGGCGAGGGTGTTCGGCGCGCACTGGACGGCCATGCCGATGCCGCCGACCTCGATCACGGCTGTGGTCGGGGCGAGAGCGGCCACGGGGCCGCTGACGAAGGCGATCATCGGGGGACCTTCCGGACGGGAGCTGTTGCGGAGCGCGGAATGCGCGGGGTACGGGCCGCGGCCGCAGCCGCGTGCGCCTGCTGGAGGCGGTTGACCGCCGGGGCGCGCCAGATGTGACAGATGGCGAGGGCGAGGGCGTCGGCCGCGTCGGCCGGTTTCGGCGGGGCGTCCAGCCGCAGGAGCCGGGTGACCATCGCGCCGATCTGGGCCTTGTCCGCGCGGCCGCTGCCGGTGACGGCGGCCTTGACCTCGCTGGGCGTGTGCAGGGCCACGGGGATGCCGCGGCGGGACGCGCAGAGCATGGCGACCGCGCTGGCCTGGGCCGTGCCCATCACCGTACGGACGTTGTGCTGGGCGAACACCCGCTCGACGGCGACGTATTCGGGCCGGTGCTCGTCGAGCCACTCCTCGATGCCGCGCTCGATGGCCACCAGCCGGTGTCCGAGCTCCGCGTCGGACGGGGTGCGCACGACTCCGACGCCGAGCATCGTCAGGGGACGGCCCGCGACGCCCTCGACGACGCCGATGCCGCACCGGGTCAGCCCGGGGTCCACACCGAGTACCCGCATGGGTCGCCCCCTCCCTGCCGTTCGGTCAACTGTTCCCGCAGGCTATCGGCTCGCAGTGACAATGCGACGGGCCGACGGGGTGTGTCCCCGTCGGCCCGTCCACGGAAGCTGCGTCGCGAGGCGCGGCTCAGGCGTCGACCTTCTCCATGACCTCGTCCGACACGTCGAAGTTGGCGAAGACGTTCTGCACGTCGTCGCTGTCCTCCAGCGCGTCGATGAGCTTGAAGATCTTGCGGGCGCCCTCTTCGTCGAGGTCGACCTGCATGGTGGGCAGGAAGTTGGCCTCGGCCGAGTCGTAGTCGATGCCCGCCTCCTGGAGCGCGGTGCGGACCGCGACCATGTCGGTGGCCTCGCTGACGACCTCGTAGCTCTCACCGAGGTCGTTGACCTCCTCCGCGCCCGCGTCCAGGACAGCGCCCAGCACGTCGTCCTCGGACAGCTCGCCCTTGGGGACGATGACGACGCCCTTGCGGTGGAACAGGTACGAGACCGAGCCCGGGTCGGCCATCGAGCCGCCGTTGCGCGTCATGGCGACACGTACGTCGGAGGCGGCGCGGTTGCGGTTGTCGGTGAGGCACTCGATGAGCACCGCGACACCGTTCGGCCCGTAGCCCTCGTACATGATCGTCTGGTAGTCGACGCCGCCCGCTTCGAGACCGCCACCGCGCTTGACCGCGGAGTCGATGTTCTTGTTCGGGACCGAGCTCTTCTTCGCCTTCTGGATCGCGTCCACAAGGGTCGGGTTGCCCTCGGGGTCCACACCGCCGGTGCGGGCCGCGACCTCGATGTTCTTGATCAGCTTCGCGAAGAGCTTGCCGCGCTTGGCGTCAATCACGGCCTTCTTGTGCTTCGTCGTAGCCCATTTAGAGTGGCCGGACATCTGCCTTCTCCTTCGCGTCACCAAATTCCGTACGAACCCGAGAGATCCTACCGGGGTCGAGTCAGCCCGATGCGCGCACCATGTCGACGAAGTACGCGTGAAGCCGGTGGTCACCGGTCAGTTCGGGATGGAATGACGTGGCAAGGGCGTTTCCCTGCCGTACCCCCACGATATGGCCGCCGTGCTCGGCGACGACCCGGGCCCGCGCGCCCACGGATTCGACCCAGGGGGCCCGGATGAAGACGCCCTCGACCGGACCGCCGTCGATTCCGGCGACCTCGACGGCCGCCTCGAACGACTCGTTCTGCCGCCCGAAAGCGTTACGGCGCACGATCATGTCGATGCCGCCGATGGTCTCCTGGCCCGAGCGCGGGTCGAGGATCTTGTCGGCGAGCAGGATCATTCCGGCGCAGGTGCCGTAGACCGGCATCCCGGCGGCTACGCGTTCGCGCAGCGGTTCCAGCATCCCGAAGAGCGTGGCCAGCTTGGACATCGTGGTGGACTCGCCGCCGGGGACGACCAGGCCGTCGACCTCGGCGAGTTCCTCGGGCCGCCGGACCGGCCTGGCCAGGGCATCCGCCGAGGCCAGGGCGATCAGGTGTTCCCGTACGTCGCCCTGGAGGGCCAGGACTCCGATCACAGGGGTGTCGCTCATCAGTGACTACCAGCCGCGGTTGGCGTAGCGCTCGGTCTCGGGCAGGGTGTCGCAGTTGATGCCGACCATAGCCTCGCCCAGGTTGCGGGAGGCGTCCGCGATGATCTTCGGGTCGTCGAAGAACGTGGTGGCCTTCACGATGGCGGCGGCGCGCCTGGCCGGGTCGCCGGACTTGAAGATGCCGGAGCCGACGAAGACGCCCTCGGCGCCCAGCTGACGCATCAGCGCGGCGTCCGCGGGGGTGGCGACGCCGCCCGCGGAGAAGAGGACGACGGGCAGCTTGCCGAGCTCGGCGACCTCCTTGACCAGCTCGTACGGGGCACGGAGGTCCTTGGCGGCGGCGTACAGCTCGTTGTTGTCGTAGCCGCGCAGCCGGGCGATCTCGTTCTTGATCTGGCGCAGGTGACGGACGGCCTCGACGACGTTGCCGGTGCCGGCCTCGCCCTTGGAGCGGATCATGGCCGCGCCCTCGGCGATGCGGCGCAGGGCCTCGCCGAGGTTGGTGGCGCCGCAGACGAACGGGGTGGTGAAGGCGAACTTGTCGCTGTGGTTGACCTCGTCGGCCGGGGTGAGCACCTCGGACTCGTCGATGTAGTCGACGCCGAGGGACTGCAGGATCTGGGCCTCGACGAAGTGTCCGATGCGGGACTTCGCCATGACCGGGATGGAGACGGCCTCGATGATCTCCTCGATCATGTTCGGGTCGGACATGCGGGCCACGCCGCCGTCCTTGCGGATGTCGGCCGGCACCCGCTCCAGGGCCATGACGGCCACGGCGCCCGCGTCCTCGGCGATCTTCGCCTGCTCGGCGTTGACGACGTCCATGATCACGCCGCCCTTGAGCTGCTCGGCCATGCCGCGCTTGACGCGGGCTGTGCCGGTCGCCGGGGAGTCAGCGGACTGCGGGGTGGTGGGAAGCGTGGACACGGATCGACCTCACTGGGAGAAGAGACGCTGGGCGTGCATGGGGGTGATGCACTGCCGAGCAAACGCTCCGGGACCGGTCCACAGCAAGGGCCAATAGGAGGCCGGTGGATCGTTTTGGCCTGGCGGCAAGCGGGCCGGGGCCGTCCTCCCTGCTGCCGCTCGCGCCGCGGACGTCAGCTGACCGGACGCGCGGCGAGGGCGACCGGCGGCTCGTCGTCCATCTCGAAGGCGAGCGGGAACGGGGCGTGACCGGCCAGCCGGAACCAGCGCACCGTGCGGTGGCGGCGCAGCGCTCGGGCGGCCCGCACCGCGTCGTTGTGGAACCGGCGTGCCATCGGGACCCGGCGGACGGCGGCGGCGAGCTCGGCCGCGGCCTCCTCGCCGCCCGGGATCTCCTGCACCGCCTCCACCTGCGCCGGTTCGCCGAACACCGCGCGCAGGGCGGTGCTCAGTTCGCTCTCGGCGACCTCGCGGTGCTCCTCCTCGGCCTGACGGGCGGCGTGCGCGGCCTCGTACAGGACGATGGAGGCGGCCGGGTCGAGGACGCCGGACGTGGCGAGTTCCTGGGTGACCGAGGCACGGCGCAGCAGTTGTGCGTCGAGCGCGGCGCGGGCCGCGTCGATACGGGTGTGCAGCCGGTCGAGCCGGCCGGCGGTCCAGCTGAGATAGAGGCCGATCGCGACGAGGACGACGGCGGTCCAGATGAGGGTTTCGGTCACGGGCCGAAGGCTACCGGTGACCGGGGACCGTACGGCCGCCTCGGCCGGCCGCAGAGCCTGCGGGAGATCCGCCGGGAAGCCGGAGACGGCTCAGGGGCTGCCGGGCGGCCCGGCGGCCGCTCAGTCCCGCGCCAGCCCGAACCTGGCCCGCAGCCCGGTGCGTTCGTCGGCCGCGACCGACGCGGCCCCGTCCGCCACCGTCTCGTACACCGCGAGGATGTCCGCTCCCACGGTCGACCAGTCGAAGCGCCGTACGTGTGCGCTGCCGCGCTCGCGCAGTTCCGCGCGCCGCTCCGGGTCGCCCAGCAGCCGGACCGCGGCCGCGGCCAGCGCGTCCGCGTCCTCGTTGGCGAACAGTTCGCCCGCCGCCCCCAGGTCCAGGACCTGCGCGAAGGCGTCCAGGTCGCTGGCCAGGACCGGCGCGCCCGCCGACATGGCCTCGACCAGGATGATGCCGAAGCTCTCGCCGCCGGTGTTGGGCGCGACGTACACGTCGACGCTGCGCAGCAGCCGCGCCTTGTCCTCGTCGCTCACCATGCCGAGGAACTCGACCCGCTCGCGCATCTCCTTCGGCAGCGAGGCGACGGCCTCCTCCTCGTCGCCCCGGCCGGCCACCAGCAGCCTGGTGTCCGGGCGGGCGGCCAGGATCGCGGGCAGTGCCCGCATCAGGACGGGCAGGCCCTTGCGGGGCTCGTCGATGCGCCCGATGAAGCCGATCGTGCCGCCCTGCCACTCGGGTCTGGGCTCGGCGGCGGCGAAGAACCCGACGTCGACGCCGTTCGGGATGACGACGGCGTCTCCGCCGAGATGCTCGACCAGGGTGCGGCGCGCGTACTCGCTGACCGCGATGCGCGCGCTGATCTTCTCCAGTGCCGGCTGGAGGATCGGGTAGGCGGCGATCATCGCCCGGGAGCGCGGATTGGACGTGTGGAACGTGGCGACGATCGGCCCCTGCGCGGCCCAGCAGGTCAGCAGCCCCAGCGAGGGCGAGGTCGGCTCGTGGATGTGGATCACGTCGAACGTGCCGTCGTGCAGCCAGCGCCGCACCCGTGCCGCGGACAGGAAGCCGAAGTTCAGCCGGGCCACGGAACCGTTGTACGGGACGGGCACGGCCCGGCCCGCGGACACCACGTACGGCGGGAGCGGCGTCTCGTCGTCGGCCGGGGCCAGCACGGACACCTGGTGGCCGAGCCGGATCAGGTGCTCGGCCAGATCACGGATGTGGAACTGGACCCCGCCCGGTACGTCCCAGGAGTACGGGCAGACGATGCCGATCTTCACTGCTGGTCTCCGAGGGGTTCGAGGTCGGCGAGCCAGAGCCGTTGCAGCATGTGCCAGTCCTCCGGGTGCTCGGCGATTCCCAGGGCGAAGGCGTCGGCCAGCGCCTGTGTCATGACAGACGTCCGCTGCGCGCGGTCACCTGAGCCGGGGACCTCGACGGGTGGATGAATCCGCGCCTTCATCACCGGCGTGTCGTCGTAGTGGAGCGTGACCGGCAGCAGCAGCGCACCGGTCTGCTGGGCGAGCAGCGCCGGACCGGCCGGCATCCGGGCCGTGTCGCCGAAGAACGTCACCTCGACGCCGGAGGCGGACAGATCGCGGTCGGCGACCAGGCAGACCAGTCCGCCCGACCGCAGCCGCTGCGCCAGCGTGCCGAACGCGGTTCCTCCGTTGTGCGCCAGGACCTCCATGCCCAGTCCCTCGCGGTACGCCACGAACCGGTCGTACAGCGACTCCGGCTTCAGCCGCTCGGCGACCGTGGTGAACGGGACCTTCAGATCCGTGGTGACCCACGCGCCCGCCAGGTCCCAGTTCCCCAGGTGGGGCAGGGCGAGGACGACGCCGCGCCCGGCGTCGAGGCCCTCGGTCAGCCGGTGCGTGTCCGCCACCTCTATGGAGTCCTTGATCCGCCGCGCACTCCAGGTGGGCAGCCGGAACGACTCCATCCAGTACCGCATGTACGAGCGCATCCCGGCCCTGGACAGCTCGGCGAGGCGGGCCGGGCTCGCGTCCGGCACGACCCGCGCCAGATTCGACTCCAGCCGCAGCACGCTCTTGCCGCGCCGCTTCCACGCCTGGTCGGCGATGGTACGGAAGAGCGCCCGCGCGGCCGGTTCGGGAAGCTTCTTGACCGCGGCCCAGCCGAGTCCGTACAGCCCGTCGCTGATCCGTTCCTTGGGGCCGGGCCTCGCGTCCCCGGGGGCGCGGCTCACTGCGTGGCCTCGCTCCCCCGGTCCACCGCGGCCGACTCGGCGGCGGCCGCGTCGGCCTCCGCGGACTCGCGGCGCACCGTCACGACTCGCTGCACGAGCGTCACCAGGCTGCCCGCCGCGACGAACCAGAGCGCGATCGGGAGGAGGTGCTCGATCCAGGGCACTCCGAACGTGTGCAGTCCGGCGAGCCCGGCCGCCACGAGGGAGATCACCAGCCGCTCGGCCCGCTCCACGAGCCCGTTGACGGCGACCGGCAGACCGATCGACTCGCCGCGTGCCTTGGTGTACGAGACGACCTGACCGCTCGCGAGGCAGAAGATCGCGACCGCGCACAGGACGTTGTCGTCGCCGCTGCCCGCGTACCAGAGGGCGAAGCCGGCGAAGATCGCCCCGTCGGCCACCCGGTCGAGCGTCGAGTCGAGGAACGCGCCCCACCGGCTGGAGATGCCGGCCTGCCGCGCCATGTTCCCGTCGACGAGGTCGGAGAAGACGAAGATCGTGATGACGATCGTGCCCCAGAAGAACTCCCCCATCGGGAAGAAGACCAGCGCACCTGCCATCACCCCGGCCGTGCCGATCAGAGTGACCGCGTCAGGACTCACTCCGAGACGGAGCAGCAGTGCGGCGAACGGCGTGAGGACACGCGTGAAGAATGCACGCGCGTACTTGTTCAGCATGGCCTTCCCGAGGGTTCGGTGGGCCGCATGGCCCCATCGGCCACCGGCTGGCCCATCGTAGTCACGACTGCCGCATTCCACCGTCCGGGCACCCCTGGGCACCATCGGGCTCCTGCCCCGTGGCTGCCCGGATCCTGTCGCGGCGTGCGACGTATGGACGGAACCGGGACACAGTGGAAAGCTCGGAAGTACCGCGGGCGTCGCCGAAGCCGCCGCGGCGGCTCCCCTCTGCCCGTGCCCCACTCCCCATCCCGCGCCCGGCGGTTCTCCCGCCCCGCGCCACCATCCGGGAGGAACGCACCATGGGCGACAAGGCACACGCGCACACCGGGGCCGCCGGAAGAGCGGCGACGGCCGACCACCCCTCCTCCGTACGGAACGTGGTGCTGGTCGGCCACAGCGGTTCGGGCAAGACCACCCTCGTCGAGGCCCTCGCACAGACCGCGGGCGCGGTCAACCGGGCCGGCCGGGTCGAGGACGGCAGTACGGTCTCCGACCACGACGGGATCGAGCACCGGCAGCAACGCTCCGTACAGCTCTCCCTGGTCCCCGTCGAATGGGGCGGGATCAAGATCAATCTGCTGGACACCCCCGGCTACGCGGATTTCGTCGGGGAGCTCAGGGCCGGTCTGCGGGCGGCGGACGCGGCCCTCTTCGTTGTCTCGGCGGCCCAGGAGGCCGACGCCGTGGCCGGTGCCACCCGTGCCATCTGGGAGGAGTGCGCGGCCGTCGGTATGCCGCGCGCCATCGTCGTCACCCACCTCGACACCGCCCGCACCCCGTTCGACGCGATGACGCGGATCTGCGGGGAGATCTTCGGCGGCGACGACCCCGACGCCGTGCTCCCGCTCCACCTGCCCGTGCACGGCCCCGAGGGCTCCGACGGCCACGCCCCGCTGACCGGGCTCACCGGGCTGCTCTCCCAGCAGATCTTCGACTACTCCGGGGGCGAGCGGAGCGAGAACCCGCCCGCCGAGGCCCAGCGGGCGCCCCTGTCCGACGCCCGCGACCGGCTCATCGAAGGGATCATCGCCGAGAGCGAGGACGAGACCCTGATGGACCGCTACCTCGACGGCGCGGACATCGACATCAGGACACTCGTCGACGACCTGGAGCGCGCCGTCGCACGCGGCACCTTCCACCCCGTCCTCACCGCCGCCCCCGCCGCCGAGGGCGCCCGGCAGGGCGTCGGCACCGTCGAACTCCTCGACCTGATCACCGGCGGCTTCCCGACCCCGCTCGAACGCCCGCTGCCCGGCGTGACCACCCTGCACGGGGCCCCGCTCCCCGCCCTCGGCCGCGACGCCCGGGGACCGCTGCTGGCCGAGGTCGTCAAGACGGCCTCCGACCCCTATGCCGGCAGGCTCTCCCTGGTGCGCGTCTTCTCCGGCACCCTGCGCTCCGAGGACACCGTGCACGTGTTCGGTCACGGGCTCACCGGCCCCGGCCACGAGGCCCGCCCCTTCCACGAGGCCGAGATCCGCGTCGGCGCGCTCTCCTCCCCGTTCGGCAAGCAGCAGCGCCCCCTCACCGAGTGCATCGCCGGGGATCTCGCCTGCGTCGCCCGGCTGGGCACCGCGGAGACCGGCGACACCCTGTCCGACCCGGACCGTCCGCTGCTGATGGAACCCTGGACCATGCCCGACCCGCTGCTGCCACTCGCCATCGAGGCACACGGCAAGGCGGACGAGGACAAGCTCTCCGAGGGCCTCGCGCGGCTCGTGGCCGAGGACCCCACGATGCGTCTGGAGCAGAACCAGGACACCCACCAGGTGGTCCTGTGGTGCCTCGGCGAGGCCCATCTGGACGTGGCACTGGACCGGCTGCGCAGCCGGTACGCGGTCCAGGTCGACGCGGTCCCCCACCGCGTCGCCCTGCGCGAGACGTTCTCCGGCCCGTCCACCGGACGCGGCCGGCACGTCAAACAGTCCGGTGGCCACGGTCAGTTCGCCATCTGCGAGATCGACGTCGAGCCGCTGCCACCGGGCTCCGGCATCGAGTTCGTCGACAAGGTGGTCGGCGGATCGGTGCCGCGCCAGTTCATCCCGTCCGTCGAGAAGGGCGTCCGCGCGCAGGCCGCCCACGGTGTCGCCACCGGACACCCGCTCGTCGACCTGCGGGTCACCCTGCGGGACGGGAAGTCCCACTCCGTGGACTCCTCGGACGGCGCCTTCCAGACCGCCGGCGCCCTGGCCCTGCGCGAGGCGGCCGCGGACACCCGCATCCAGCTGCTCGAACCCGTCGCCGAGATCCGCGTCCTCGTCCCCGACGACTGCGTCGGTCCGGTGATGAGCGATCTCTCGGGCCGCCGCGGCCGGGTGGTCGGCACCGAGCAGTCCGGGCCCGGACGCACCCTCGTACGGGCCGAGGTGCCGGAGCTGGAGATCGGCCGGTACGCGGTCGACCTGCGCTCCCTGTCCCACGGCGCCGGCCGCTTCGACCGCTCGTACGCCCGCCACGAAGCCATGCCCGCACAGCTCTCGGACCGTATGCGCGAACAACAGCACAACGGGACGAACGGTATGTAGCACCCCGCGTCCACCACGGTTGTCCACAGGGCCGGACACCGTGTCGATCCGGACGATACGCTGTGGTCCCAGCTCAGAAAGTGTGCCGGGCACGGCAGTTGGGAATCAGCCGCACGAGCGGTTCCTTGGCGGGCGAGTGGGGGCGACAGTGGCCAACGACGGATTCGA
This sequence comes from Streptomyces sp. NPDC091387, assembly GCF_044756945.1. Lineage (NCBI taxonomy): Bacteria > Bacillati > Actinomycetota > Actinomycetes > Kitasatosporales > Streptomycetaceae > Streptomyces > Streptomyces sp. NPDC091387. Next base: position 106,993 of record NZ_JBIVTZ010000005.1, read on the forward strand.
TTTCTCTCCAGGAGCGCAGATTCCGCTCCAGGGGGCGGCGGGAGCGGCGGTGGCGACGAACGCCCTCGCCTCTGCCGCGTACCGCGACAGCCCGGTGGACGAGATCCTCAAGGCCAACAGCGAGTGGCACAAGTCCGAGGTGAAGGCCGGCCGGTCCAAGCTCTTCAAGTCGGACTACTTCAAGCCCAACCTCGGCGAGGCCTTCTCCCGCGCCGTCCAGGAACGCACCCTGGGCGGCGCCCGCGGTGCGCTCATCCAGTCCTTCGGCAGCGATCCGCAGACCGTCGTCGAGCACTGCCTGTCCGCGTCCCGGCTCCGCAAGGCGCGCGACACCAAGCTCACCGTGGTGACCGCGCTGTTCGGCTTCCTCTTCCTGCCCGGAATGCTGCTGTGGGTCCTCGTGTTCCGGCTGCGCGACGGTCTCACCAACACCAAGGACAAGGGGCTCTCCGTCGTCGGCAACGCCCTGTTGCCGATCATCGGGATCGCCGCGGTGTTCCTCCTGATCAAAATGCCCCTCAACGGCTTCCTGGGGCTCTACGTACGCGCCATGGTCGTCGCCCCCGTCATCGGCTGGCTGATCGCCAAGCGGATCGCCGAGACCTCCGCCCAGGACATGCGCGTCCGCTGGGAGGGGCTCCTCTCCGGCGGCGGTGTCGTCGCCAAGATCCCCGAAGCCGTACCGAAGAACCCGAGCGAGACCGCCCGCGAGGCCCTCCGGCAGGGCCTGGAGAAGCTCTCGGCCGAGCAGCAGTCCAACTCGGTCTTCTACGCCGGCCCCAAGGGCATCCTCGGCATGGGCACCCGCTGGGGCAGCTGGCAGCTCGCGGAGGACCTCGTCTCCAAGGATCCAGGCAAGGAGTTCCACCAGTTCCGCAGCTGGGACCTGGTACGCGTCATCCACGACCAGCTCAAGATGCTGGAGCGCGGCCCGCTGAACACGGGCGGTTTCCCCAAGCCCTCGGTCACGCACTGGATCGTGTCGCCCGTCGGTGAGAACGCCGGATCGGTCTCCCGCCCGGAGGGCGAGGACGTCGCCACCTTCCAGGTGAAGCCGCACGAGATACAGCGGATCTGCAACCACCAGCAGTTCGGCGGCGGCGACCGCCATTACCTCGGCGTCCAGTTCACCCTCTGGGACGGCCAGCTGGTCATCACGATGATGATCACCGTCACCGTGCTCTTCGAGACCTTGCGCATCGAGGTCACCGGACACGCCCTCGGCCCGGTCCACTCCCTCTTCACCAGCAAACCCGCCGCCAAGACGAAGACGGTCAACAAGACCGTCAAGTTCTGGGAGACCCGCAGCATCACGCTGGCGCTGGTCGAGTCCAGCGAGGTGGTCCGCCTCGCCCTGCGCGCCCCGTTCACCTGGTACCCGCCGTTGCTCGACTACCTCGGCGGCAAGATTGCGCTGCCGGAACCCTTCGGGCTGCGGCACGCCTGGGCCGAGAAGCCGTGGCGCCACCGCTTCATGGCGGACGACGCGATGCGTGCGGCCACGCCCGTCCTGCGCGTGGTGCACAACGCCGTCATCAAGGTGCTCGACGAGAACGGCGTCGACACCGAACGCTTCGGCAACCGCTCGTCGACGCTGAGCGGAGCCGTCCAGGACCCGACCCCGCGCAAGGCCGACCTGTACGACGCGTAGACACTCCCGCACGAACACGCAGGGCGCCCCGGGCAACCGGGGCACCCTGCGCGGAAGCCGAGGGGGACACCGGACCAGACGGACCAGACGGCCGACCGGACCGGACGGATCAGACGGATCAGACGGATCAGACGGGCCAGGCGTCGGCCAGCATCTTCCGGGTGTCGGCCAGCAGCTGCGGCAGCACCTTGGTGTGACCCACCACCGGCATGAAGTTGGTGTCGCCGCCCCAGCGGGGCACCAGATGCTGGTGCAGGTGCGCGGCGATGCCGGCGCCGGCCACCGCGCCCTGGTTCATACCGATGTTGAACCCGTGCGCGCCCGACGCCGCACGCAGCGCGGTCATCGCACGCTTGGTGAAATCGGCGAGCTCCACCGTCTCCGGACCGTCCAGCTCGGTGTAGTCCGCGACGTGCCGGTACGGCACCACCATCAGATGCCCACCGTTGTACGGGTAGAGGTTCAGCACGGCGTAGACCTTCTCGCCGCGTGCGACGACGAGCCCGTCCTCGTCCGACATCGAGGGAATCGCACAGAACGGACAGCCGTCGCCGGCCTCCGGACCGGTCGGCTTGTTCTCGCCCTGGATGTACGCCATCCGGTGGGGCGTCCACAGGCGCTGGAACGCGTCGGGCGTCCCCACTCCGATCTGCTGCTCGGGCTCACTCGTCATGCCGATCAGCATATTGCTTACCCCGTGCGGAGCGTGTCGCCGGGGCCGGACCCGCCCCCGCCCCGCGATGCTTGGCCGATGAGCGACCGCCCCACGGCCCAGCCCACTCCCGCTCTGACCCGATGGGAGCAGCGAGCGGAGGCGCCGCTCTTCGTCGCCTCGATGCTGTTCCTGCTCGGCTACGCGACCCGTGTCCTCGCCCCGCGCGACGCCGAACCCTGGCGCGACATCTCCCTTCTCCTGGTCGGCGCCACCTGGCTGCTCTTCGTCATCGACTACGCCGTCAGGGTCCGGCTCAGCGGTCTCGGCCTCCGTTTCGTCCGGGTGCACTGGCTGGACACGGTGGTGCTCCTCCTGCCGCTGCTGCGGCCCCTGCGGATGGTCAAGGTCTACACGGCCGTCCAGAAGCGCCGCGACGAGCCCCGGCTGAGCCTGTACGCCCGCGTGATGTCGTACGCCGGCATGACGTCCGTGCTGCTGGGTGTCTCGGCCGCCCTGGCCGTCTACCGCCTGGAGCGCGATGCCCCGGGTGCCTCGATCCGGACCTTCGGCGACGCGGTCTGGTGGGCGTGCGCGACGCTCACGACGGTGGGGTACGGGGACGCCGTGCCGGTGACGCCGCTGGGCCGGGTCGTGGCAGCGGGTCTGATGGCCTGCGGGCTGGCGCTGCTGGGAGCGGTGACGGGTTCGTTCTCGTCGTGGCTGATCCAGGCGTTCCGCCGGGAGGACGAGAAGGGGCCCCCGGCGAGCGGATAGCTCGCCGGGGGCCCCGTCCGTGACCGGTCAGACCTGGACGCGGTCCTCGACGGCCTTCGCGATCTTGGCGAGGGCGTCCTCGACGGGGATGCCGTTCTCCTGCGAACCGTCGCGGTAGCGGAAGGAGACGGCGCCGTTGGCCATGTCCTCGTCGCCTGCGATGATCATGAACGGCACCTTGGCCCGCTGCTGGTTGCGGATCTTCTTCTGCATCCGGTCCGACGAGGCGTCCACGTCGACCCGGAGCCCCTGCTTGCGGGCCTTGGCGGCGAATTCCTGGAGGTACGGGATGTGCGCGTCGCCGATCGGGATGCCGACGGCCTGGACCGGGGCCAGCCACACCGGGAACGCACCCGCGTAGTGCTCGAGCAGCACCGCGAAGAAGCGCTCGATGGAACCGAACAGGGCGCGGTGGATCATGACCGGGCGCTGCTTGGTGCCGTCGGGGCCGGTGTACTCCAGGTCGAAGCGCTCCGGCAGGTTGAAGTCGAGCTGCACGGTCGACATCTGCCAGGTCCGGCCGATGGCGTCCTTGCACTGCACCGAGATCTTCGGGCCGTAGAACGCGGCGCCGCCCGGGTCCGGGACCAGCGGCAGCCCCTGCTTCTCCGCGACCAGGCGCAGCGTCTCGGTGGCCTCGTCCCAGGCCTCGTCCGAGCCGACGAACTTCTCCGTGTCCTTGGTGGAGAGCTCCAGGTAGAAGTCGGTCAGACCGTAGTCGCGGAGCAGGTTCAGGACGAAGGTGAGCGTCCGGTCCAGCTCCTCGGCCATCTGCTCCTTGGTGCAGTAGATGTGCGCGTCGTCCTGCGTGAAGCCGCGCGAGCGGGTCAGGCCGTGCACGACGCCCGACTTCTCGTACCGGTACACGGTGCCGAACTCGAAGAGCCGAAGGGGCAGTTCACGGTAGGAACGGCCGCGGGCGTCGAAGATCAGGTTGTGCATCGGGCAGTTCATCGGCTTGAGGTAGTAGTCCACCCCGTCGTCGAGCTGCATGGGCGGGTACATGCCGTCGGCGTACCAGTCCAGGTGGCCGGACTTCTCGAAGAGCTTGCCCTTGGTGGCGTGCGGCGAGTAGACGAACTCGTAGCCCTCCTCCTCGTGGCGGCGCCGCGAGTAGTCCTCCATGGCCCGGCGGATGACGCCGCCCTTGGGGTGGAAGACCGCGAGGCCGGGGCCGATCTCGTCCGGGAAGGAGAAGAGGTCCAGCTCGCTGCCGAGCTTGCGGTGGTCGCGCTTGGCGGCCTCCTCCAGGAACTCCAGGTGCGCCTTCAGCTCGTCCTTGGTGGGCCAGGCGGTGCCGTAGATGCGCTGGAGCATGGGGTTCTTCTCGCTGCCGCGCCAGTAGGCGGCCGCGTTGCGCATCAGCTTGAACGCCGGGATGAACCGGGTGGTCGGCAGGTGCGGACCCCGGCAGAGGTCCTTCCAGCAGAGGTCCCCGGTCTTCGGGTCGAGGTTGTCGTAGATGGTCAGCTCGCTGCCGCCCACCTCGACGTCCGCGCCGTCGTCCGTGGAGGCGGAGCCCTTGATGCCGATGAGCTCCAGCTTGTACGGCTCGTCGGCCAGCTCCTCGCGGGCGGCCTCGTCCGTCACGACCCGGCGGGAGAACTTCTGGCCCCGCTTCTGGATCTCCTGCATCTTCTTCTCGATGGCCTTGAGGTCCTCGGGCGTGAACGGCGTCTCGACGTCGAAGTCGTAGTAGAAGCCGTCCTTGACCGGCGGGCCGATGCCGAGCTTGGCCTCGGGGTGCAGCTCCTGCACGGCCTGCGCCATGACGTGTGCGGTGGAGTGCCGGAGGATGTCCAGGCCGTCCTGGGAGGAGATCAGGACGGGCTCGACGGTGTCGCCGTCGGCGACCACGTACGCGAGGTCCTTCAGTTCACCGGCGATGCGGGCGGCGACGACGGTGCGCTCGCCGGGGAAGAGCTCGGCTGCCGTAGTGCCCGTCGTCACCACGCGTTCTTCCCGCTCGGAATCGCGCTGGATGATCACACGGACGTCTGACACCGGTCTCTCCTGACTCAGGGGGTGCACCGCATTCCTCTTGCACGTGCACGGGGAATCGTACCGAGCCGACACCCCTCTTAGCGAAAGCGCCGGATTCGGCGGCCTCCGCCGGGCTGCTCCCCGGTGCGGGCCTCCTCGAAATGGTCGGCGTTCTCCTGCTCACCGGTGCCCTCGACGGCCCGCGGCCGGGACTGACCCCACACGCCCGGCGCTACCGATCCGTCGGCGCCACCGCAGCGGGCGGCCCGCATACGGCGTACCAGGCAAAGGGTGCGGGTATCACCGAACCGGGCAGGGGAAATCACGCCATCTGCCGCTCGGGCGCGAGGAGTTCGGGGATGACTCATTGGTACGAGGGGCCACTGGCCGCTTTTGACACAGAGACGACGGGGGTGGACGTGGAGGGGGACCGGATCGTCTCGGCGGCCCTCGTCCTCCAGGACGGCGCCGGCGGGCGGACGCGGGTCACCCGCTGGCTGGTGAATCCGGGGGTGCCGGTGCCCGCGGGAGCGACGGAGATCCACGGGCTGACCGATGACCACCTCCAGCGCAACGGGCGGTGGCCCGCGCCGGTGGTGGAGGAGATAGCGAGGGCCCTGGCCGAGCAGAGTGCGGCCGGCCGGCCGCTGGTGGTGATGAACGCGCCGTTCGACCTGACGCTGCTGGACCGGGAGCTGAAGCGGCACCGGGCGTCGTCGCTGGCCGGCTACCTGGGGACCACGCCGCTGTGCGTGCTGGATCCCCGGGTGCTCGACAAGCATCTGGACCGCTACCGCAAGGGCCGGCGCACGCTCACGGATCTGTGCGAGCTGTACGGGGTGGTGCTGGACGGGGCGCATGACGCGGCGGCCGATGCGGCGGCGTCGCTGGAGCTGGTCCGGGCGGTGGGGCGGCGGTTCGCCACCCGGCTGGAGCGGCTGACCCCGGCGGAGCTGCACACGCTCCAGGCGGTGTGGCACGCCGCCCAGGCGCGTGGTCTGCAGGCCTGGTTCACCAGGAGCGGCACGCCGGAGACGGTGGACCCGGCGTGGCCGTTGCGTCCGGAGCTGAGCGCCGCCGCGTGAGCGGGTGTGCGCCCGGGGCTCCACGAGAAACCGCCGCGGAGCCGGACACGCAGAGGCCGGTCCGTCGGTGTCGCTGACGGACCGGCCTCTCCCGGGGTGGGCGATACTGGTTTCGAACCAGTGACCTCTTCGGTGTGAACGAAGCGCTCTCCCACTGAGCTAATCGCCCGGGAACGGGTTGAACCATACAGGGCTCTGCGGGTGTGGTTCAAACCGCTTCCAGCCGCGCCGCGAACCCCCGGCGTCCGGCCCGCATCATCAGGGCGTGATTGGCCCGGAACACCGGGCGCCCCGGCAGCGCGAGCAGCCGCATCAGCCTCTTGCGCACCTCGACCTCCTGTTCGTACGTGGCGCGGCTCCCGGTCCCGCGCGGGACGACGGTCCAGCGGGCCCAGCCTTCGAGGTCGCCGCTGACGGCGACTTCGAGGATCCCGGCGACCGGGTCCCGGCGGCGTTCGCTGACCGTGATGACGAGGTCGTACGGGAGCAGGGAGCGGATGCGGGTGGTGCCGGAGGTGCCGTCGACCGGAGTGACCTCGCGGATCTGCGGCCACCATCGCGGGTACTGCTCCACCTGTTCCAGGAGCCGGTACACGGCACCGGGCGAGGCGTCGAGGTCCCAGATGCTTACAAAACGGTAGTGACTCCAGTCCATGCGTCCAGGATGCGCATACTCAGCGGGGGAACTGAGTATCCGTGCGCATGTCCGAATGCGTGACCGCCGCCACACTCGCGTTCATGGAACATCTGCCGCCGCCTGCCGAGGAATTGGCGCTCCTCGACCACGAGCTCGCCGGGCTGGACCTGCGCCGGTCCCAGCTGCTGCACCGTCGCGCCTGGCTGCTGAGCGTCCTGCGGACGCCCGGCCCGCTGCTGGCCGCATCACCTCCCGCGCCCTCGTTCCCGCCGCCTGCGGGCCGCCCCCCGACGCCGTTCGCGGCTCCGGGCCGGCCGCCCGTTCCCGCGGTCCGCACCCGTGGTGCGCAGAATGCACTGCTCGTGCTCGGCGGACTGCTGCTGACGATCGCGGCCATCGCGTTCACCCTGGTCGGCTGGGGCCAACTGGGAATCGGCGGCCGCTCGGCGGTTCTGGCGACCGTCACGGCGGCAGCCCTGGCCGCGCCTGCCGTGCTGCTGCGCCGGGGGCTGTCCTCGACGGCCGAGTCGCTCGCGGCCCTCGCCTCTGCCCTGATGGTGCTGGACGCCTACGCGCTGCATGAGGTGGCGCTTCCGGGGACGAGCGGCCTGGGCTTCGCGGCGGCCGCCTCGGCGGTGCTGGCCGTGCTGTGGGCGGGGTACGGGCTGCTGCTCGGCGGGCTGCGGCTGCCGCTGCCCGCCGCGGTGCTCGGCGCGCAGTTGCCGCTGCTGCTGTGGGCGTGGGCGGAGCGGGCGGACGTCCTGGTGTTCGCCGGCGCGCTGCTGGCGACGGCGGCGCTGGACTGTGTGATCGCGGTGCGGGGCAAGGGGATCGCGGTACGGGTGACGGCCGGCTCCGGCCTCTGGGTGACCGGTGGGGCGGGGCTGTTGCTGGCACTGGTGAAGTCGCTGGTGGCCGATGCGCCGGCGGGCGCGGTGGCGCCGGGTGCGCTGCTGCTGGCGGGCGCGGCGATCGCGCTGTGCGGGGCCCGGCGGGCGCCGGCGGCGGTCGCGGTGGCCGGTGGTCTGGCGGTCGTGGCCGGCGTCGCCGGAGTGGTGGTCGCGGGGGTGCCCGGTGGCTGGGTGGTGCCGGTGTACCTGCTGTGCGGCGCGGCGCTGCTGGCCGGTGTACGGGCGCCGCTGGGGCGTCCGGCCGGGCAGGGGCTGGTGTGGGCTTCGGGCGTGGTGGCGGCGGGGTCGGTGCTGTTCTCGCTGCCGCCGGTCGTGGTGTCGCTGACGGGTCCGGTGGTGCAGCTCGGCCGGGTGTGGTCGGGCGCGCCGCACGGCGGTGCCCGGGGCGCGACGGGTGCGGCGGGACTGCCGTGGACGGAGATGGCGTCGGCCCCCGTCGTACTGCTCGTGGTGGCCGCGGTGCTCGGGTTGGCGTACAGGTCGTGGGAGGGCGTGCTGCGCTGGGCCGGGCCGGCGCTCTCCCCCGGTCCCTCGGCGCGGGGTGCTGTCGGGGTGACGGCTCCGGTGCTCGGCTGGGCGGGACTGGCGGTCCTGCCGGCCGCTCTGGACGCCTCGTACGCGGTGGCCGTCTCGGTGCAACTGGTACTGGCCGCCGCCGTGTTCGCGGTGGCGGTGGTCGGACTGCGGCGGGGGACGACGGGGGTGGCGCTGACGGCGTCGGTGTGCGGAGCCGTGGGTGCGGTGGACGTGACGCTGCTGTCACTGAGCACGGAGGCGGCCACGTACGCGGTGTTCGGGACGTTGCTGGTGGCGCTCGTGGCGGCCGCGGTCGCGCTGGAGGTTCCCGTGGTCCCGGCGTCGCGGCCGGACCGGGTGCCGGCGGCCGTGCAGGCGGTGGCGGCGTGCGCGGCGGTGCTCTGCGCCGTCGTACTGGCCGGTGCGTGCGGTGCCTCGCTGGGGCTGGCCGCGCATCGGGCGGCCCCGCTGCTCCTGGCGGTGCCGGCGGTGACCGTGCTGCTGGGCGCCCGGCTGAAGGCGCACGCGGTGGCGCTGCCGGTCGAGCTGACCGGCGCCGCGGCGGCGCTGCCCGCCGTGGGCATGGCAGTGGGCGACCTGCCGTTCCTGGCGCTGGTGCTGGCCCTGTGCGCGGTGCTGGCGGCCGGCACGGCGTTGCGTCCGGAGCGTCGGCCGGTGGCCGGATATCTGGCGACGGCGCTGTTCGTGACGGCGTCCTGGGTCCGGCTCTCGGCGTCCGGGGTGTCGTCCCCGGAGGCGTACACCCTGCCGGTGACCGTGGCGGCGCTGGTGATCGGCGTGCTGCGCCGGCGCCGTGATCCCGCCGCGTCGTCGTGGACGGCGTACGGGGCGGCTCTGGCGGCGACGCTGCTGCCGTCGCTCCTCGCCGCCTGGGCCGATCCGCACTGGCTGCGGCCGCTGCTGCTCGGTGCGGCGGCGCTGCTGATCACGCTGCTGGGGGCGCGGTGGCGGCTGCAGGCCCTTCTGGTGCTGGGCGGTGCGGTGCTGGCGCTGGACGCGTTGCACGAGCTCGCGCCGTATGTCGTCCAGGTGGTGGGCGCGATGCCGCGCTGGGTGGCTCCGGCGCTGGCCGGGGCGCTGCTGCTGGCGGTCGGGGCGACGTACGAGAAGCGGCTGCGCGACGCCCGGCGGCTGAGGGACGCCCTGGGCCGCATGCGGTGACGTGACCGTGTGGCCGGCCCGGGGTGCCCACGGAGGCCTCGGGCCGGCAGGTGGCCGCCGATGAGCGCGAGGTTCTCGATGGCGGCGAGTCCGTACAGCGGGGTGTCGTTGGTGCAGACCCGGTTGGCCTCGCTGCCCGGGACGGTGGTGACCGGGCCGCTCACCTTCTCGGCCTTCCAGGGGGCGGACTCCCGGTGTCCCGTCGCTGTTGCGGAACGTGTCCCAGGCCCGGGTGGCGAGCTTCTCTCCGCCCGTCTGCACGGCGGCGTACGCGTACATCCGGGAGTGGGCCGGAAGAGGAGCAGGGAGCCGAAGTCGGAGCCGTAGCGGGCTTTCTGTTCCACCTTGGTGGCGTTGAAGCAGCGGCAGTAGTCGAGGTACGCCTCCTTGAACTCCGGCAGGTCGACCAGGCCGATGAGTTCGGCGCACAGTTCACCGAGACCGAAGACGCCGGACAGGCGGGAGACGCTGACGACGGGTTCGGCGGCGACGGCGAACTTCCCGGTGTCCAGGCCGTAGCGGCCGCTGCCCTGGACGAATCCGTAGCGCAGGTGGGCGTACCGGACCCAGAGGTCGCGCGGCAGTTCTCACAGCGCACGCGGGAACGCCGACGGCCCGGAAGCTTCAAGAAGCTTCCGGGCCGTCGGTCCGGGGTGGGCGATACTGGGTTCGAACCAGTGACCTCTTCGGTGTGAACGAAGCGCTCTCCCACTGAGCTAATCGCCCCGGGCGCACGCCAAACATTACCCCATGTCAGCGGCGCCCCCCGACCGGCTCCGGGTCACTCGTGGATCTTCCACGGCATGACGATTCCGAACTTCCACACATAGATCCCCACGAGCACCGCGATGATCACGAGGCCGATCACGGTGAGCGCGATGTTGCGCCGCCGGACCTTGGGATCCAGGGCCCGCTTGGCGGCTTCGGTGACCTTCCGCCGCGTCCAGCGCAGCACCAGCTGCGCCCAGACGAACTCGGTCGCCCAGATCGCCATGCCGCCGAAGATCACCAGCCACCCGGGGCCGGGCAGCGGCAGCATGATGATGCCCGCCACCACCACGGCGAGCCCGACCAGGAACACGCCGACCTGCCAGCTCAGGTGCAGCGCCCTGGAGGCCTTGATGAACCCGGGCGCCCTGGAGCCGAGCTCCGGGCCCTCTTTCGTCACATCCGGCGTGACGTCCCCCGTCCCGCCGCCCGCCACGTCCCCCGTCGCGGGCTCCCGATCCGCCGAGGCGGCGGCTCCGTCCCGCTCGTCACTCTCCGCATTCATGGGGGTCAACCTACCGGAACGGCTTTCGTCACTGGAATGGCCGCATGACCCAAAGTTACACACCGCTGTACGAGCTAGCCGAAGGATCACAAAACGGTCAGAGGGGTTTACAACGCCACCGTAGGTGGCATGTCGATTTCGCCGACGTGCGAATCCCCGAGCGCACACTGAGCGAAAGGCCCTGGCGCTTATGAACACCACGGTCAGCTGCGAGCTGCACCTGCGCCTCGTTGTGTCGAGCGAGTCCTCACTGCCTGTACCCGCGGGCCTGCGGTATGACACGGCCGATCCGTATGCCGTGCACGCCACCTTCCACACCGGAGCGGAGGAGACGGTCGAGTGGGTTTTCGCCCGCGACCTCCTTGCCGAGGGGCTGCACAGGCCCACCGGCACCGGAGACGTCCGCGTCTGGCCATCCCGTAGTCACGGCCAGGGCGTCGTCTGTATCGCACTGAGCTCCCCGGAGGGCGAAGCCCTGCTCGAGGCCCCGGCACGGGCCCTGGAGTCGTTCCTGAAGAGGACCGACGCCGCGGTTCCGCCGGGTACCGAGCATCGTCACTTCGATCTCGATACGGAGCTCTCACACATCCTGGCGGAAAGCTGAGCCAGGCCGAGAACTGCACGACGCCGTCCGACTCGGGGAGACGGCGTCGCGCGGACAACCTCATACGGCAGAAACCGGCGCCGTCACCACGGAATCCACCGTGGTGACGGCGCCGGTCCGTGTGCGCCGGCTCCCGCGTCCCGGCCGTGGACGCCCCTCCCGGCCTCCACGGCCCCGCCGGCCGGGCGGGGTCGGTAAGCGCCCCCCAGGGACGCCAGAGGCCTTCTCGGGCCTCTGGAAGCGGAGGCCGAGCCAGTAGAGTCAGCCCGCATCGGTGGGCGCCCCGCCCGCCGGAGGCCAGGGAGCGAAAGCGTGCTGATCCCACACGACACCCGGATCGCCCTCGACACGGTGGTCGATCTGGTGAACACCGCGCCCGAGAGCGCACAGCCGGAGGACGGGGCGCGGGCCGACGGGCTCGCCGGTATCCCCGCGCTCTACGCGTTCGCCGGGCGCCATCGTCTGAGCGGGGTGAACGAGCTCGACGAGAAGGACCTGCGGGCCGTGCACGACGTACGGGCCAGGTTCGCGGCCGTCTTCGCGGCCTCCGACGCACAGGTCGCCGCCTCGCTCGTCAACTCCCTGGTGGCCGCCGCGGGCACCACGCCGCAGCTCAGCAACCACGACGGCTACGACTGGCACGTGCACTACTTCGCGCCCGACGCCTCGATCGCCGACCACCTGGCGGCCGACTGCGGGATGGCCCTCGCGTTCATCATCGTGGCGGGCGAGACGGAGCGGCTGCGGCGCTGCGAGGCGCCGGACTGCCGGCACGCCTTCGTCGACCTCTCCCGCAACCGCTCCCGCCGCTACTGCTCCAGCCGCACCTGCGGTAACCGCTTGCACGTCGCCGCGTACCGGGCGCGCCGCAGGGAAGCGGCCGGCGAGCCGCTCACAGCACGAAAAGATCATGCAACGCGGCCATCAGCAGCAAGCCGCCGATCACCGTGAGGAAGATCATCAGAGGGGGCTGGGAAAGCGCGAAGAGGCAGCCACGCGGCTCTTCGGCGGGGGGTGCGGGGGCATCGCCCCGGGAGGTGTCCACCATCTCCGGACGATCATGACCCAGTCCGGTCCCCGTTGGTGATCAACATGCCCTTTTGTCACGGGAGTTCAACCCCTACGTGGTGCCCGCAATCGCTCCGGTGTCCGACCTTCCGTCACGTATTCGGGAATTCCCCCGCTCCCCCGCCGCGTCGCCGGTCAGTCCAGGTCGCGCAGCATACGCAGCTGTACCCCGCGGTGGGCCGAACCGCCGCCCTCGTGGTTGTTCCAGGGGTAGACCTCGATCTCCTTGGGGCCTGCCCAGTGGTTGTAGGCGGCGAAGACGGTGGACGGCGGGCAGATGGTGTCCATCAGGGCCACCGAGTAGAGCGCGGGCACCGTCGCCCGGAGGGCGAAGCTGATGCCGTCGAAGTACGAGAGGGTCCGGAACACCTGCTCGGAGACGCCGTTCTGGGCGGACAGGAAGCGGACGATCTCCTGGTAGGGATCCCGGTCGGTGATCTCCACGGCGCGCCGGAAATGCGTCAGGAACGGTACGTCGATGAGCGCGGCCCTGACGTGGGGGCTGAGGCCCGCCACCGCCTGCGCGATGCCGCCGCCCTGGCTGCCGCCGTGGACGACGATCCGGTCGGGGTCGACGGCCGGGTGGGTACGGGCGGCCTCGACGGCGCGCACCGCGTCGGTGAACACCCGTCGGTAGTAGTACGCGTCGGGGTCGAGGATGCCGCGGGTCATGAAGCCGGGCGACTGCGGATTGCCGCCGCCGTGCGGATCAGGGGTGGAACCCGGCGAGTTGTTGTTGACGGCGCCCTGGCCCCGGGTGTCCACGAGCAGGGTGGCCCAGCCGGCGGCGGGCCACACCAGGTGGTCGTGCGGCAGTCCGCGCCCGCCGCCGTATCCCAGGTAGTGGACGACCGTGGGCAGCGGCCCCTCGGCGCCGGCGGGCACGTTCAGCCAGGCCCGTATGCGGTGCCCGCCCCAGCCGGCGAACGACACGTCATGGGCGACGACGTTGCTCAACGCGGCGTCGTGCACCGTGAACTCGGCGTCCAGCGGGTGCGCGGACGCCTCTTCGAGGGTGCGCCGCCAGAAGGCGTCGAAGTCGTCCGGCTCACCGGACTCGGGCCGGTAGGAGCGGAGTTGGTCCAGGGGCATGTCGAACAGGGGCACGGCGTCTCCGTTTCGGGCAGGCGGAAGGGAACCGCAGGGGGAACGGCAGGGAGGAACGAGGGGCCGGGCGGTGGCCTCAGCGGGGGGTGGAGCTCGATGCGCGCACGACGAGTTCCGGCTGGAGCACCACGCTGCGGTGCTCGTGATGGCCGTCGTCGTCCGCCTCCTCCAGCAGGAGTTCGGCGGCCATCCGGCCCATCACGACCGCCGGCTGGCGGACCGAGGTGAGCGGCACGGCGGCGGCGGCGGCGAATTCGATGTCGTCGTATCCGACGATGGCGATGTCCTGCGGCACCCGCACCCCGGCCGCGTACAGGGCCTGCAGCACGCCGAGGGCGAGCAGGTCGTTCGCGCAGAACACGGCCGTGGGGCGGGGCACCAGGCCGAGCAGCCGGGCTCCCGCGTCGCGTCCCGCCGCCACGTCCAGCCGGTCGGAGGGGATCTCGACGAGTGCCTCGGGCTCCAGCCCCGCCTCGGCCAGCGCGGACAGCGCACCCGTGCGGCGGTCCCTGATCTGGTGCAGGTCACCCGGGCCGCTGACGTAGGCCACCGAGCGGTGCCCGGCCGAGATCAGGTGTCCGACGGCCAGGGCGCCGCCCCGCACGTCGTCGACGGAGACCGCGCAGGTCCCGGTGCCGGACGCGACCCGGTCCACCAGGACGTAGGGAATGCGGTGGCGGCTGAAGGATTCGAGGTTGCGGCCCGTCGCGTCGGCGGGGGTGACCAGGACGCCGCACACCCGCTGCTCCGCGAAGAGGCCGAGGTACTCGGCCTCTTCGGCGGGGCTCTGGCCGCTGTTGCAGACCATCACGCCGAGCCCCGCCTGCCGGGCGGCGCGCTCGGCCCCGCGGGCCACGTCGACGAAGAAGGGATTGCCCATGTCCAGGACGAGGAGGGCCATGATCCGGCTGCGTCCCGCCCTGAGCTGGCGCGCTGATTCGCTGCGGACGTAGCCGAGGTCCTCGATGGCCGCCAGCACCCGCGCACGCGTCTCGGGGAGTACGGCCTCCGGCCGGTTGATCACATTGGAGACCGTGCCCACGGAGACCCCGGCCTGCCGGGCCACATCCTTGATCCCTGCCACACGCGCCACTTGTCCTGCCCCACTGGTGCCCTCGGCCGCACTGGTCCAGCGGCGTCACCCCATCGTACGGACGGGCGTGAGTGAATTGATTCAACCCGTTCGGGACGCTAGCCCCATCCCCGAACACCGTCAAGGATCATGCGTGAATCGATTCATACCGGTGGGGTTCCCGCGTTCCGACGTCCGGGCGCCCGCCCCATCGCGTGCTTCAGATGCCGTGCTTCTTCAGGATGGCCTCGATGTCGCTGAAGTCGTCGCCCGATCCACTCGCGGCGGCCTGCTTCTTGGGCTGCTCCCGCTGCTGCGGCCGGACTGCCGGGACGCCGGCTCCGAGCGAGGGGGCAGAGGCGGCGGGTTCCACCGCGCCGTCCCGCGCGGCACGGGCGGCCGCCTTGCGTTCCTTGCGGGTGCCGCCGCCGCGCCGTTCGACCGCGCGGGTCGTGATGAACAGCAGCCAGGCCACTCCCAGCAGGCCGAAGCCCAGCCAGACGCTCGGCTTGAACGCGATGTCCGTGACCCACTGGACGACGCCGGTCAGCACCAGGCCGATCGGGACCAGGGAGTAGGCCGCGATCCGGGTCGCCGCGAGGAAGCGCTTCCGGTACGCGGTGACGGCGGCGATGCCCAGGCCCGCCGCGGACGCCGCGGAACAAATGGTCTCGGCAAGCATCGGTGCCTCCAGGCGCAGGGGAAACGTCCCTTCCATCCTGCACCTCCGGACGTGCTCGGGGCCACGCCGGGAGCCCACATCAGGGACATATCAGGGCCGGGGTCCTCCGCAGGTGCCGTGCGGGCGGGCATCCGGGCCGTACGTGCCGGGCCGGTCCCGGTGCCGGTCGGGGCTCCCCCGCGCGCCCTGGGAGACTGGTCCCATGAGTGATTCCACCCCCGCAGCGCCGGTCGTCCTCGACCTCTGGTGCGAGCTCCAGTGCCCCGACTGCCACCACGCCCTCACCGATGTGCACGCCCTGCGGGCGCGGTACGGCGACCGGATCGAGGTGCGGCTGCGGCACTTCCCGCTGGAGAAGCACAAGCACGCCTACGCCGCCGCGCAGGCCGTCGAGGAGGCCGCCGCGCAGGGCAAGGACTGGCCGTACATCGAGGCGGTACTCGCCCGCACCGCCGACCTCGGCCGCACCGGCGAACCGCTGCTGATCGAGGTGGCGGAGGAACTCGGCCTGGACGCCGAGGAGTTCGACACCGCCCTGATCGACGGCCGGCACATGCTGATCGTCGACGCCGACCAGGCCGAGGGCAAGGCGATCGGGGTCACCGGCACCCCGACGTATGTGATCGGCGGAGAGCGGCTGGACGGCGGCAAGAGCCAGGAGGGGCTGCGCGAGCGGATCGAGGAGATCGCCGACCGGCTGCTCGCCGGACAGGGCTGAGACCCCGGGCCGGCGGAGCGCCTACAGCTGCTTGGTCAGGTTGTACCGGGTCGGCTCGTAGCCCAGTGACTCGTACAGCCGGAGGGCGGGTGTGTTGGCCGTGACCACGTGCAGGCCCAGCCGCTCGTCGCCCGCCTCCAGGGCGATCCGCTCCGCCTGGAGCATCAGCGCCCGCCCGTGTCCCCGGCCCCGGAACTCCTCGTGCACCTCGACGTCGAACACGTAGCCGACGAGCAGGCCGGGGTGCATCTCGAAGCGGGACACCCAGACGTACCCGGCGGTCTCGCCCTCGTGGACCAGGAAGTGCAGATGGGCGCCCTCGGTGGCCAGGCCGTCCGGGAGGTGCCGGGAGTGGGAGGTGCGGGCGAGCTGGAGGGCGGTCTCCTTGGAGGTGCCCCGGGTGATCAGGCTCTCGGCGTACGCGGCGACGGCCCCGTCCTCCCACCGCGCGTATTCCCCGGGTGTCATCGGGCGTGCGGTCACTCCGTCCGGCAGTGCCGGGGGGACCGGCGGCAGCGATTTGATCATGTTCCTGCTGCGCTCGGTGTAGCCGAGTGCGGAGGTGAGCCGCCGCGCCGCGGTGTCGGCGGCGGCGACCTCCGTGCGCACCTGGGTGCAGCCCCAGCCGCGCAGCACCTCTTCGGCCGCCAGGGCGGCGATGGTCCCCCGGCCGCGCCTGCGGACGGGTTCGTCGATCCGCAGGGACCGCAGCACGCCCGCCTCTCCGGCCGACCCCGCCTCGACGGCGATCTCGACGGCGCCGACGGGGCGCCCGTTGTCGCACACGTCGTACGCGCGGTCCTGTGCGCCGTCGGCGCCCTGCTGTATCGGCCCGGAAGGCCGGAGTGTCGTGGTCATCAGGGGATTTGTATCCCCCGCACGCGCCGGCGTCATCCGCTTTTACGGACGTTCCGCGTATTTCACGGCCGGGCCGCCGTGAATACACCGGCAGCGTCTACGGGTCCAGGTCGTCGCCGGCCCGCTCGGCGAAGATGCTCATGGCCTTGGTGGTCACCGGTCCGGGGCCACCGGGCAGTTCCCTGCCGTCGACCCGGTGGACGGACTGGATGTCGCGGAGGGTGGAGGTCAGGAAGATCTCCTCGGCCCGTTCCAGGACGTCGAACGGCAGCTCCGTCTCCTGCGCGCCGGTCCACTCCACCGCCAGCGCGCGGGTGATCCCGGCCAGGCAGCCGGAGGCGACCGGCGGGGTGTGCAGCTGCCCGTCGAGGACGACGAAGACATTGGACCCGGTGCCCTCGCAGAGCTGTCCGACGGTGTTGGCGAACAGCGCCTCTGTGGCACCCCGCTCGTGGGCGCGGGCGAGCGCGACGACGTTCTCCGCGTACGAGGTGGTCTTGAGCCCGGCGAGCGCGCCGCGTTCGTTGCGCGTCCAGGGGACGGTGATGACCGCCGTGGTGTCCGGGCGCCGCTTCACCTCCCCGAGGGCGACGACCAGACCGGGGCCGGCGGTGCCGCGGTCGGACCCGAGGGGCGAGATCCCCCCGGTGTAGGTGATCCGCAGCCGGCCCAGGGCGACCGGGTTGGCCTCGATGACGGCGGCGCAGGCCCGGCGCACCTCGTCCTGGTCGGGCGCCGGCAGACCGAGCCCCCGGGCGGAGCGGGCCAGCCGGTCGAGGTGCCGGGTGAGCGCGAAGGGCCTGCCGTCGGTGGTCCTGACCGTCTCGAAGATGCCGTCGCCCACGGTGAGTCCGTGGTCGAGCACGGACACCCGGGCGTCATCGGCGGCCCGCAGTTCGCCGTTGACCCAGATCTTCATGGTGCGGTCCTTCCCGTTGCTTCGTATGCGCCCGACGCTACCGCGAGCAGCCTGGACGCCTTGAGTTCGGTCTCGTCCCATTCGCGTTCCGGATCCGAGCCCCAGGTGATGCCGGCGCCGGTGCCGAAGCGCAGGACCGGGGCGGCCCCGGTGCGGTCGGTCCAGAAGGTGCGGATGCCCACGGCGAGCGAGGCGGTGGCGCGGTCGGCGTCCACCCAGCCGATGCCGCCGCAGTACGGGCCGCGCGGGGCGGTCTCCAGTTCCCCGATGATCCTCAGCGCACTGGATTTCGGGGCGCCGGTGACCGAGCCGGGCGGGAAGGCGGCGGCGAGGAGCTCCGGCCAGCCGGTCCCCTCGGCCAGCAGGCCGCGCACCGTGGAGACGAGGTGGACGAGGCCCGGGTGCTTCTCGACCGCGCAGAGTTCGGGAACGCCGACCGAGCCGGTGGCGCAGACCCGTCCGAGGTCGTTGCGGACCAGATCGACGATCATCACGTTCTCCGCGTGGTCCTTCTCCAGCAGATCGCCCTCGGTGCGGCCGGTGCCCTTGATCGGCCCGGACTCGACCGTGCGGCCGTCCCTGCGGAGGAACAGTTCGGGGGACGCGGTCGCGATCTCCACGCCGTGCGCGGGCAGCCGGATCGTTCCCGCGTACGGGGCGGGGTTGCCGCGCGCCAGCAGCGAGGTGAGGGCGTCCACGTCCGCCGCGGCGGGGTCGGGCAGCCGGGCCGTCATCACCCGGCAGAGGTTGGCCTGGTAGACCTCGCCCGCCGCGATGTATGCACGGATGCGGCGGACGCCGGCGAGGTAGGCGGCGCGGTCCAGGGACGAACTCCAGTCACCGGCGGCCGGCCCGCGCCAGGCACCCCGCACCGGGGCGGGCACGGCGGCGGTACGTACGGTGGCGAAGCGGGCACAGACGAGCCGGCCCTCGAAATCGGCGGACACGGCCCAGAAGCCGGACGACTCGAGAGCCGCGGGATCGCTGGTCACATCCTGCAGATCGGAGGCGACGAGGCCGCCGAAGCGGGCCATTGGGGCAAGGTCGTGCACGTCGGTGAGTCTAGGACGGCCCTCGGTGACCTGCGCCGGGGCGGGTGCACCTCAGCACGCTGCACAAACGCGTTTTTGTACTGGCCCCGGAATCCGCTAGAGTTCATCACGTCGCCGGGACGCGCAAGTGAACCGGAACCGACAAGCGGACGTAGCTCAGTTGGTAGAGCGCAACCTTGCCAAGGTTGAGGTCGCCAGTTCGAACCTGGTCGTCCGCTCGCAGAAGGTGGGGGATCCTTCCCGAACCCCCATCCCTGGTGGAGTGGCCGAGAGGCGAGGCAACGGCCTGCAAAGCCGTCTACACGGGTTCAAATCCCGTCTCCACCTCCAAGGACGATTAGCTCAGCGGGAGAGCACTTCCCTGACACGGAAGGGGTCACTGGTTCAATCCCAGTATCGTCCACCGGTCCGCAAGGACCCCCGCGCGATTAGCTCAGCGGGAGAGCGCTTCCCTGACACGGAAGAGGTCACTGGTTCAATCCCAGTATCGCGCACGCAGTACACGCAGGGTCACCCTGCGCGATTAGCTCAGCGGGAGAGCGCTTCCCTGACACGGAAGAGGTCACTGGTTCAATCCCAGTATCGCGCACAGTCCGAAGCCCCGGTCGTCTCGACGACCGGGGCTTCGTCGTTGCCGCGCGCCCCGTGCCGCGGTCCGGACGGCAGTGGTCCGGACCGCGGCACGGGGCGAACCGGCTCAGGACGAGAAGAGCATCCGGCCGAAGCCCTTCTGCCGGTAGTGGCCGTGGTGACCGCCGTGGTGCTGCTGCTGCGGGGCGCCCCAGGCGGGCGCGGGGGCGGCCGGGTAGGCCTGCGGAGCCTGCGGCGGGGGCGGAGCCTGCTGCGTCCACTGCGCTTCCATGCGGGTCAGGGACTCCAGCTCGCCGTAGTCCAGGAATATCCCCCGGCAGCCGCTGCACTGCTCGATCTGAATGCCGTTGCGGTTGTACGTGTGCATCTGTGCGTGGCACTTGGGACACTGCATGTTCGGGCTCACTCCTCGCCGTCGGTTAGCCGTCGCCGGAATGCGTGCCCGCCGACGGTCGGTTCACCCTACGACGCGTGCTCGGCGGCCAACTCGGTTGGGAGAGCGGCAATTCGGGCACAGGACTCGATCATCATCTGTTCCACCTCATCCGGATCCCTCGCCTCCGCCGCGGACTTGGCGAGGGCCAGTGCCGCGGTCTGTACGGTCAGGGCGCGGGCGGCGACGTCCAACTCGGGCCAGGGGTCGCCCTCGGCGGACAGCGCGGGGCCGCCGGCCGCCCGGTAGGCGCCCACGAAGCGGAACCAGACGTCGGGCGGGAGCAGTCCGGCCGCGTACCAGGCCGCTGGCCGGGCCAGATCCCAGGTGGCGTCGCCGACGCCCGCGTCGTCGACGTCTATCAGCAGCCAGCGGCCGCGCGGGGCGGGGTACTGGACGAGCTGGCCCAGGTGGAGATCGCCGTGGCAGAGGAAGCGCGAGCGGTGCGCGGGGGCGGGGGCCTCGTCGCGGGCCCAGGCGGGCAGCCGCTGCCAGGCCGCGAGCACGGGCGCGAGGGACGGATGCCCCGGGCGTGCCGCGCGCATCCGGTCCACGGCCAGAGCGGCCTTCGCGGGGCCCCGCATCACCGGGAGCCCGCGCGACCACCCGGCCGGGGACGCGGAAGGCCGCTCGTGCGCGGGCGCGAGAATCGGGAGCTCGGTGCTGTGGAGGCGCGCCAGGAGCACGGCGGCCTCCTCCCACGGTGCCGCGTCCGGGTCACCCGGGTCCACGGGCTCCCCGTGGGGCCACAGGGTGACCGGGCGGCCGTGGAGCGCGGTGAGGTACGGCGACGGGGCGACGTGGGGCGCGGCGGCCTCCACCCGGGCCGTCGGGGGCTCCACGGGCAGGGGTGCGAGCAGGACGTCCGTCAGGCCGGGGCGGGCCGCCAGCCACACGCGTACGGCCAGGGCGGCGATGTCCGTGCCGGGAGCGTGGGCCTTGGCGACGACGGGGCCGCTGCGGACCACCGTGCCGTCCGCCCGGTCCGCGAGCACGGCCGGCGGCGGGCAGCCGCAGCCGGCCGGGGCCGGGGCGTGGGCCGCTCTGTGGGCGAGCGCGCCCAGCGCACGTACGACTGCGGTGGTCACGGTCTCCCCCGGTGGCGCAGGATCGGCGGTCCCGGCCGGCGCCGGGTCCGCCGAGGAGCGTACGCGGGGCAGCCGCAGCCGGTGGCCCCGCGGTCGCTGATCCACTCCCGGCCGCGGCGGGCCGCAAAGGCCCCGGACAGCGCGATGTCCGGTCAGCTCCCCAGCTGACCGGACAAACGCTGCCGTCCGCCGCACCCCCGTCCCCACGGGGTTGTTGGCCGGATGTCCCGGTCCGAACCGCTCTTCCGGACCCGGGGCGCCGCTCAGCGCCCCAGCATCACGCCCACGGACGACGCCTGTGTGACCACCGCTTCCCAGCCGCCGAAGACGACTGCGAGCAGGGCCGCCAGAGGAAGAACCATGGCTGTCGCCACCAACGGGTGGCGCTTGCCGGACGACGGACGGCTGCCGAACGAGGCGAAGGCCTTGCGTCCCTGCGTGCGGCTCATGGGCCGCACTGCCGTGTCCGCCATGGTTCCTCTCCTGACCTGATGTGGAGCGGCGGGCGTGTGGCCTCGGGGGACGAGTGCGACGCCCGCCGCATGACTTCAACATTAGGGATTCGGCGGACGGGCGGCGTCATGCCCGCGTACCGAATGCCGGGCCTCCCGGAGGATGAGCCGTGGGTAGTCGGCGTACTCCCCTGGGTGGAGACGGGCCTACCGGACCTTGGGGTCATCCCCGAGGGGACGCTCGGAGGCGTCCTCCCTGGGTACTGGTTGTTCGACCAGGGCGAGCACCCTGGTCGCCATGAAGCGGGCGGTGCGCACCACTGAGCCGCTCCGGGTGACTTCACTCACTTCGACCACCCCTCGGCGGACCGCTGTCTCGACCCGGCGGCCTGCCCTGGAGGCCACCACTTCGTACGTACGGGTCGTGTCCCCGGCGTCCACGACTATCTCGACTCGATCGCCCTTCACTGATCCAATCCCCCTTCTGCGACGGACCTTTGAGATCTCGCACGGCCCCGGGAGCCTGGATCCGCGGCTCCCTGACCACTTCTCAAGTTTCCCACTCGCCACTGACAATCGATTCACCGGCGAGGGCGCGGCCTCTGAGCACCCCGGGCGGCGGGTACGTAAGCTGTGCCTCGTCAGGCGGACCAGGCAGCGGGGATGGGCAGACATGGCGATGATGCGGCTCCGGCGCGAGGACCCGCGTGTCGTCGGTTCGTTCAGGCTGCACCGGCGGCTCGGGGCGGGCGGCATGGGTGTCGTGTACCTCGGTTCGGACCGACGCGGCCAGCGGGTGGCGCTCAAGGTGATCCGCCCGGATCTGGCGGAGGACCAGGAGTTCCGCTCGCGGTTCGCCCGCGAGGTGTCCGCCGCCCGGCGGATCCGCGGCGGCTGCACGGCCCGGCTGGTGGCCGCCGATCTGGAGGCGGAGCGCCCGTGGTTCGCCACGCAGTACGTTCCGGGGCCCTCGCTGCACGACAAGGTGGCCGAGGAGGGTCCGCTGTCGGCCGCCGAGGTGGCCTCGATCGGGGCGGCGCTCTCGGAGGGCCTGGTGGCGGTGCACGAGGCGGGTGTCGTCCACCGTGACCTGAAGCCGTCGAACATCCTCCTCTCCCCCAAGGGCCCGCGCATCATCGACTTCGGGATCGCCTGGGCGACCGGGGCGTCCACCCTCACGCACGTCGGTACGGCGGTGGGTTCGCCGGGGTTCCTCGCGCCCGAGCAGGTGCGGGGTGCGGCGGTGACGCCCGCGACGGACGTCTTCTCGCTCGGCGCCACGCTGGCGTACGCGGCGATGGCCGACTCACCTTTCGGGCACGGCAGTTCCGAGGTGATGCTCTACCGCGTGGTGCACGAGGAACCGCAGTTGTACGACGTGCACGACGCGCTCGCTCCATTGCTGAGCGCCTGTCTGGCGAAGGACCCGGAGGAGCGGCCGAGCACCCTTCAACTCTCCATGCGGCTCAAGGAGATCGCGGCGCGGGAGGCGCAGGGGCTGCACGAGAGCCGGCCGCCGGCGCAGCGCTCCGCGCAGGAGGCCGACCGGCCGACGGGCCGTCTCGACGGCCCCTACACCGAGCAGCAGACCCGCCGCGCGGCCGGGCCCGCCCCGGTGTCGCGCCCGCAGAACCGGCAGACCGCGCCGCCGCGTCCCGCCTCGCCCCGGACCGGGGGTTCGCGACCGGACCGGCAGCCGCGCGGCACGACGGGTTCCGGCAGGCGGCCGCAGGGCGCGAAGGGGACGAACGGCAGGCCGGGCACCCGGCCCGGGACCCGGACCACCTCGACGGGACGGCGTCCCGCCAACCCGCGGCTGCTGCGGCAGCGGCTCGTCGTCTTCGTCGTGGTGACGCTGCTGGTGGCGCTGGGCATCGCGGCGGCCCAGGGCTGCCAGGGGCCGGCGCGCGGCCTGGGCGCGGGCCCCGGCCAGACCGCGGGTCAGGGGCAGGTCCGGGGCGGGCAGTAGCCCTCCGCCGGGACCTCCGGAAAACGGCTCAGTTCTCCGGGCGGCCCGTGGCGACCGCGTAGAAGGCGACCGCGGCCGCCGCACCCACGTTCAGCGAGTCGACGCCGTGGGCCATCGGGATGCGTACCCACTCGTCGGCGGCGACGAGGGCCTGGGTGGACAGTCCGTCGCCCTCGGCCCCGAGCATCAGGGCCACTTGGTCCATCCGGTGCGGCGCCGCCTCCTCGATACTGCTGGCCTTCTCGTCGGGTGTCAGGGCCAGCAGCTTGAAGCCCGCCTCCCGCACGGTCTCCAGCGCCTTGGGCCAGGTGTCGAGCCGGGCGTAGGGGACGGAGAAGACCGCGCCCATCGAGACCTTGACGGAGCGCCGGTACAGCGGGTCGGCGCAGTCCGGGGAGAGCAGGACGGCGTCCATGCCGAGGGCGGCGGCGCTGCGGAAGATCGCACCGATGTTGGTGTGGTCGTTGACGGCCTCCATGACGACCACGCGGCGGGTGGTGCGCAGCAGTTCGTCGGCGGCCGGCAGCGGTTTGCGCTGCATCGAGGCGAGCGCGCCGCGGTGCACGTGGTAGCCGGTGACACGCTCGGCGAGCTCCGGGCTGACCGCGTACACGGGGGCCGGGACCTCGTCGATGACGTCGCGCATCAGATCGACCCACTTCGCCGACAGCAGCATGGACCGCATCTCGTACCCGGCTTGTCTGGCGCGTCTGATCACCTTCTCGCCCTCGGCGATGAAGAGGCCCTCGGCGGGCTCGCGCCTGCGCCGCAGCTCGACGTCGGTCAGGCCGGTGTAGTCGCTCAGGCGGGGGTCGTCGGGGTCGTCGACGGTGATGAGATCAGCCACAGGTTGATACTGCCTTGTCCGGTGTGTGGTGCCAACGGTCTGGAGAAAGTTCCGTTACCGATGGTTACTCGGCGGGGGGTGCCGCGGCGTCGGGGCCGACCGCGACGACGTCGCCGATGACGATGACGGCCGGCGGGCGCACCTGCTCGGCCACGGCCCGCTCGCCGACGGTCGCGAGCGTCGCGTCGACGCGGCGCTGGGCGGCCGTGGTCCCTTCCTGGACCAGTGCGACCGGGGTCTCGGGGGACTTGCCGTGGGCGATGAGCGCACCGGCGATGGCGCCGATCTTGTCGACGGCCATCAGGAGGACCAGGGTGCCACGGAGCTGGGCGACGGCCGCCCAGTCGACGAGCGAACGCGCGTCGTCGGGGGCGACATGGCCGCTGACCACGGTGAACTCGTGGGCGACCCCGCGGTGGGTCACCGGGATGCCGGCCGCGCCCGGCACCGAGATCGAGCTGGAGATGCCGGGGACGACGGTGCACGCGATGCCCTCGGCGGCGAGCGCCTGGGCCTCTTCCATGCCGCGCCCGAAGACGAACGGGTCGCCGCCCTTGAGCCGGACGACGGCCTTGCCGGCCCTGGCGTGCTCGATCAGCGCGTTGTTGATCGCCTCCTGCGCCATGAAGCGGCCGTACGGGATCTTGGCTGCGTCGATCACCTCGACGTGCGGGGGGAGTTCGTCGAGCAGGTCACGCGGGCCGAGCCGGTCGGCGATGACGACGTCGGCCTCGGCGAGGAGGCGGCGGCCTCGGACGGTGATCAGGTCGGGGTCGCCGGGGCCGCCGCCGACCAGGGAGACGCCGGGGGTCCGGGTGCGGTGGTGGGGTGCGGCGAGGGTGCCGTCGCGCAGGCCCTCGACTATGGCGTCGCGGACGGCGGCGGAGTGGCGCGGGTCGCGGCCCTGCCCGTCCGTGGTGAGCACGGCGACGGTGACGCCCTCGCTGCGGCCGGTGGCGGGGGTCCAGGCGGTGGCGGCATCCGCGTCGTCGCTGCGGACGCACCAGGTGCGGGTGCGCTCGGCCTCGGCGGAGGCGGCGTCGTTGGCCGTGGTGTCGTCGGACGCGATGAGCGTGTACCAGGTGTCCGTCAGGTCCCCGTCGGCGTACACCCGGCGCTCCCAGCGGATCTCGCCCGCATCCGCCATCGCCTCGACGGAGGGGGTGGCGGACGGTGACACGAGGGTGATGTCCGCCCCGGCGGCGATGAGGGCGGGGAGGCGGCGCTGCGCGACCTGGCCGCCACCGACGACGACGACGCGGCGTCCGCTCAGGCGCAGTCCGACGGGGTACGCGGGGTGAACGGCGTGCTCGGCCATGGCTGTGCGGGCTCCTCGTGCGGTGCGGGGTGCGGGCCGCTGCGGCGACGGAGCGGCTGCGACGTGCGGGGTTGTGGGGCTGGGTTCACGATACGGGGTGGGTCGGGCCACGGGTCCGCGCCCCTGAACCCGCGTCTCGAACGCCGGCTTCGAGCCCCTCCGGCGGTTGAACAGCGGGGGTCCGGGGGCAGTGCCCCGGCCCGCCCGCCCCCCCGCCCCCCCCCACCCCCGCTGCCGCGCGGCTACTTCTCCGTGACACCCGCCGAGTCGAACGTCGCCACCTCGTGCATCGCGCGGGCCGCGCTCTGCACGATCGGCAGCGCCAGCAGTGCGCCGGTGCCCTCACCCAGACGGAGGTCCAGATCGACCAGCGGGCGCAGGCCCAGCTTGTTGAGCGCGGCTACGTGGCCGGGCTCGGCGCTGCGGTGGCCCGCGATGCAGGCCGCCAGGGCTTCCGGCGCGATGGCGCGGGCCACCAGGGCCGCGGCGCCCGCGCTGACGCCGTCGAGGATGACCGGCGTACGGAGCGAGGCCCCGCCGAGGAGGAACCCCGCCATCGCGGCGTGCTCCAGGCCGCCGACAGCAGCGAGTACGCCGATCGGATCGGCCGGGTCCGGCTGGTGCAGGTCGAGCGCACGGCGGACCACGTCGACCTTGCGGGCGTGCATCTCGTCGTTGATGCCGGTACCGCGACCGGTCACCTCTGCCGCGTCCATCCCGGTGTACACACAGATCAGAGCGGCCGACGCCGTGGTGTTGGCGATGCCCATCTCACCGGTGAGCAGGCCCTTGTTGCCCGCCGCGACCAGATCGCGGGCGGTCTCGATACCGACCTCGATCGCCGCGAGGACCTCCTCACGGGTGAGCGCGGGGCCGGTCGTGAAGTCGGCCGTTCCTGCGCGCACCTTGCGGGGCAGCAGGCCGGGCGTCGCGGGCAGCTCAGAGGCCACCCCGACGTCGACCACGCACACCTCGGCGCCGACCTGGGCCGCGAAGGCGTTGCAGACCGCGCCGCCGCCGAGGAAGTTGGCGACCATCTGGGCGGTCACCTCCTGCGGCCAGGCCGTGACGCCCTGGGCGTGCACCCCGTGGTCGCCCGCGAAGATCGCGACGGCCGCGGGCTCCGGGATCGGCGGCGGGCAGATCCGGGAGAGCCCGGACAGCTGCGCCGAGATGATCTCCAGCATGCCGAGCGCGCCGGCGGGCTTGGTCATCCGCTTCTGGCGCTCCCAGGCCTCGCCGAGCGCCTTGGCGTCCAGGGGCCGGATGTTGGAGATGGTCTCCTGCAACAGGTCGTGCGGCTCCTCGCCGGGCAGGGCGCGGCGGCCGTACGTCTCCTCGTGGACGACCCACGACAGCGGGCGGCGCTTGGACCAGCCCGCCTGCATCAGCTCGGGCTCCTCCGGGAACTCGTCCACGTATCCGACACAGAGGTACGCGACGACTTCGAGGTGCTCGGGCAGTCCGAGGGACCGGACCATCTCGCGCTCGTCGAAGAAGCTGACCCAGCCGACGCCGAGCCCCTCTGCACGGGCGGCGAGCCACAGGTTCTCGACGGCGAGCGCCGAGGAGTACGGGGCCATCTGCGGCTGGGTGTGCCGGCCGAGGGTGTGGCGGCCGCCGCGGGTGGGATCGGCGGTGACGACGATGTTGACCGGGGTGTCGAGGATCGCCTCGATCTTCAGTTCCTTGAACTGCTTCGCCCGCGCCTTGGGGAGCGACTTGGCATACGCGTCACGCTGGCGCTGAGCCAGTTCGTGCATGGAACGGCGGGTCTCCGCGGAACGGATGACGACGAAGTCCCAGGGCTGCGAGTGCCCGACACTGGGCGCGGTGTGCGCCGCTTCCAGGACGCGCAGCAGGACCTCGTGCGGGATCGGGTCGCTGCGGAAACCGTTGCGGATGTCGCGGCGTTCCCGCATGACGCGCAGTACGGCCTCGCGCTCGGCGTAGTCGTAGCCGGGGGCGGGCGGCGAGGTGACGAGCACCTCTTCGGCCTCCGCCGCCATGGGCTCCGGAACGACGGCGGCTTCGGGAGCTTCGGCCGCTTCGGGTGCGTCCGCAGCCGACGCGTCGCTCACGGGCTCCGAGGCGTTCTGCGGTACGACCGGTTCAGCGGGTTCGACCGGTTCAGCCGGTTCGGTGGCCTGCTCGGCCTCCGGCATCGGTGCCGGAGCGGGTTCGGTGCCGGCCGTCAGGTCCGGGGTCTCGATGACCTCGGGTCCGGTTTCACGCTCCGGCTCGGGCGCCTTCTCCAGCTCGGCCGCGGGCTCGGGAACGGGAACGGCCGTCTCGGTGATCTCCGCCGCTTCCGCCGCCTCCGCCACCTCGACCGCCACGGGCTCCATGACGATCGCCCGGACCTCGGGCGCGGGCTCCACGACCGCCACGGGCTCCACCGGCTGCTCGACGACGGGCGTCGGGGCCGGGTGCGGTGCGGTGGGCGTCGCATCCTCCAGCGGCACGAACCCGCCCAGCGAGGCGCCGTCCGGCACGGGCTCCACCGGCGGTGCGTCGACCTGAGCCACGTCGGCCGGTGCCACGTCGGCGGGAGCCGCTTCGACGGATGCCGCCTCGGCCGGCGCCGCTTCAGCGGGCGCCACGTCGGCAACAGCCTCGACCGGTGCCGGTGCCGTCTCCGCCGGGGCCTCGGCCGGTACCGGTTCGGGGGCGGGCTCCTCGGCCGCGACCGGCGCGGGCTCGACGGGCTGCACCGCCGGCACGGGCTCGGCGGCGGCCGGCTCCGGGACGACCGTTTCTGCTGGCGGCGCTTCCACCGTCGCCGGTTCCGGTTCCACCGCGACCGGTGCGGCGGCCTGCTGCGGTGCCTGGGCCGCCCACTGGTTCACGCCCTGCGGCGGGATCTCGCCGAGCTGCGGGCCCGGCAGCGCGGCCGATTCCTCGGTCGTCATCTCGAAGTACTCGGGTTCGGCGGTGACCGGTCCCGCGTGCCGTGCGGGCGCGGGCGCCGGAGCGGGCGCCTGGGCCTGCCGCACGCCCGCCGGGCCCCGGTCGGCGAGCGAACGGACCACGCCGCCGCCCGACGTGCCGCCGTAGGCCGGTCCCGACTCGGGCGAGGCCGGGCCGCGGTGCAGCGGCCGGCGCACGGGCGCCTGGGCCTGGGCCACCGGCACCTGGGCCTGCGCCGGCGCGGGGACGGGCGAGGGGATGCGTACGCCACTGAGGTCGACGGCGCCGGAGTCGCGGCCACCGGACTCATGGGTCCCCTGGCCGGTCTGCGGAAGCGGCTCGGACGGAGCCTGCATGGCGTACGCCGGAACCTGGATCTGCTGCTCCTGGAGCTGCACCGGGCCCTGCGTCTGGAGCGGGCCCTGGTTCTGTGCCGGGGTGTCGCCCGGCAGCCGGGACTCGTGCTGCGCGGCGGGCCGGGGCTGGTACCCGCCCTGCTCCGGCACGGGGGCCTGCGCGGCCGCGGCGTCCGGGAACTGGCCGGGTGCCGGGACGGCCTGCGGCTCGCTCCAGGCGCCCTGGGGGCTCGGCATCAGCAGGAGGTCGTCGTCCTCGGACGCGTGCTCGGAGGGATCGAGGAAGGTGTAGGCATCCGGGGCGGGGACGCCCGGCTGCTCCACCATGCCTGCGTTCTCCGGCAGTCCCTCGCCCGGGATCTGGCCGGTGTCACTCATGCGTACCCCTCGCCCATCGTCAGTGCTCCTTCGGCCCTTCGCCCGGGACGCCCGAACACGGCACACAGGCGCTCGTCCAGTGGAACGAGCGGGCGCGCCGCGCGGCACGAAACGGTCGCGGACATACTGCATTCTCGCGGTCGTTCGCCGCCGCGGCAGCTCATTTCGCCACGGCTCGCTGTGGACTGCGCCACGTTGCGCGTCCCCAGGTTCTGCCGTACCACAAACGAGGGCCAAAACGGTCCCCTTTTCCGGACATTGACCAACGAAGCGACAATGATCCGGGCGCGGTGCAACGATCGGCCAGCCTACCTCCCGCCGTGTGCCGACAGGGTCAGGGGGCGAGGTCCGACCGGAGTGCGGACAGCAGGAAGACGACCGAGCGTTCGCGCTCCGACCATGCGGACGTGTCGAGTTCGACGGACTGCAGGAGCGAGCAGGCGACCGTGTATCCGTTCTCGGCGAGGGCTGCCCCCAGCGCCTCGGCCTCGTCCCGGGTGGAGGCATGGGTCACGATCCGCTCCGGCCTGCGGTCGGCGACGGCGGTGACGACG
Source organism: Streptomyces sp. NPDC091387 (assembly GCF_044756945.1). Classification (NCBI taxonomy): domain Bacteria; kingdom Bacillati; phylum Actinomycetota; class Actinomycetes; order Kitasatosporales; family Streptomycetaceae; genus Streptomyces; species Streptomyces sp. NPDC091387. The sequence continues at coordinate 136,636 of NZ_JBIVTZ010000005.1, forward strand.
GGGACCCCGCCGCCCCCGATCCGCACGACATCGGGCTCGGGCAGCCGCTCCAGCACGTGCGGGGCGCGCCCCTCGACCACCTGGAGCTGGACCCCGAAGGCCCGTGCCGCCGCAGCGGTGCGTGCGCAGGCGTCCCGGTCGCTGTCCACGGCCAGGACCGCCGCGCCGAACCGGGCGGCCTCCACGGCCAGGGCCCCACTGCCGGAGCCGATGTCCCAGACCAGGTCGCCGGTCCGGGGCCCGAGGTGGGCGAGCTGGGCGGCGCGCAGCCCAGGGGACTCGCCCTCGCCGCTCTCCCCCGCGGGGGCCGGGCCGTCGCCCCGGTAGGCGCCGGCGGGCAGCGCCCAGCCCCGTACGCCCTGGGGGTAGGCGGGGTGGCGGCCCGCGATCCACGCTCCGTCGGCCCGCCGCTCGGGGCCACCGCCGATGACGATGACGACGTTGGGGTCGCGCCAGACGTGGTCGGCGGCCTTGTCCGAGGTGACGACGGTGACCTGTTCGCGCGTGGTGCCGAGTTCCTCGCAGATGACGAACGTGCGGTGGACGCCTTCGAGCAGCAGGGCGAGTTCGGCCGGTCCGGCGCCGGGCGAGGTGAGGACGGCGACCTTGTGGTGGGCGCGGCAGACGTTCACCGCGCGGCGCAGGGTGCGGGGGTGGGCGACGACGGTCTGGGCGTCCTCCCACGGCATACCGGCGCGGGCGAAGGCGGTGGCGACGGCGGAGACGGCGGGCACCACTTCGACTTCGAGGCCGTGTTCGGGGGCGCGCAGGCTGCGGACGGCTCCGAAGAATCCCGGGTCGCCGTCGGCGAGGACCACGGCGCTGCCGCGGTGGCCGGCGATCCGCCGGGCGGCCAGGTCGATCGAGCCGAGCCGGATCCGTTCCGCGCTGCGCGGCACTTCGGGCAGTGCGAGGTGGTGGGCGGCTCCGGCGACGAGCGTGGCGGCGGAGAGCGCGGCGGTGGCCGCTCGGTTAAGTGGTGAGCCGTCCCAGCCGATCACTGTGACCCGGTCGGCCATCTGTTGTCAGTCTCCAGGAGTTGTAGCAGGCGGGGCCGGTCGCCCCGGGGCGGTCACGGCGGGGTCCACCGGTCCGTGCCGGTGCGGCGCCGGGCCGGGGAGGGGTCAGTTCCAGTCGTTGTACGTACCGTATCCACCGGCGTCGGCGAGCTGCTCGGCGACTCCCTCCAGGTCCTCGGGGAGCAGGCCCCAGACGATCAGATCGGTTCTGATGTCGGCCCATCCTCCGTCCTCGGTCTGTGAGCGGGCTATGCGGGCGTTGCGCAGGATGCCCTCACTGATGCAGCCGAGCTTCTGCGCGACCTGCTGGGAGGCGGTGTTGTCGGCGGCGGTGCGCAGCTCTATCCGCTCGAAGCCCTGGTCGCGGAAGAGCCACTGGGCGAGCGCCAGCACGGACTCGGTGGCGTATCCCTCGCCGCGTGCCCAGGGGGCGGTGATGTAGGCGACCTCGGTGGCCAGGGTCCGCCAGTCGGTGTGGTGCAGCCGGACCGAGCCAACGAGGCGCTGGGTGAGGAACTCGGTGACGGCGAAGACGATGCCGTCACCCTTGGTCCGCTGCGCGGGGGCGATCCTGCGGACCCAGCGCTCGGCGTCGACCTGGGTGTAGGGGTGGGGTGCCTCGGTCCAGGCGGTGACGAGCTCGTCGTTCATCATCTCGATGTACGCGGGAACGTCCGCCATGTCGAAGGGGCGCAGCACCAACCGATCCGTGCTGATGGAGATGTCCGGAAAGGTGGAAGTCATGCGCAGCTCCATGCCGAAGACCGTGTAAAGGCACAGCATGCAGCATCGGGCGGCCCTTGTGCATGGGCGGGTCCGCACGACGGAGCCCCGCGCACCCGGGCGGGGTGTGCGGGGCTCCTCGGGCAAGTGCCGTGCGGGGGTCAGGACTTGGCTGCGGAACCGAAGGCCGGGATGACCGAGCCCTGGTAGCTGTCCTCGATGAACTTCTTGACCTCGTCGGAGTGGAGGAGCTTCACGAGCTTCTGGACGCGGGCGTCCTTCTCGTTGCCCTTCTTCACGGCGACGATGTTGGCGTACGGGTTGCCGTCGGCCTCTTCGAGCGCCAGGGCGTCCTTGGCGGGCTCGAGCTTGGCCTCGATGGCGTAGTTGCCGTTGATCACGGCGGCGTCGACGTCGTTCAGGGCGCGGGGGACGGTCGCGGCCTCCAGCTCCTTGAACTTGAGGCCCTTCTTGTCGGTGATGTCGCTCAGCTTGGCGCTGGTGCCGACGCCGTCCTTGAGGGTGATCAGGCCGTTGCCCGCGAGCAGCTGGAGCGCGCGGCCCTCGTTGGTGGTGTCGTTCGGTACGGCGATGGTCTGGCCCGACTTGATGTCGCCCAGGTCCTTGACCTTCTTGGAGTAGAGGCCGAGGGGCTCCAGGTGCACGGTGCCGACGGAGACCAGGTGGGTGTTGTTCTTCTTGTTGAAGTCGTCGAGGTAGGGCTGGTGCTGGAAGAAGTTGGCGTCGACCTGGCCGGTCTCGGTCGCGGTGTTCGGCAGGACGTAGTCCGTGAACTCCTTGACCTCCAGCTTGAGGCCCGCCTTGTCCGCCAGGTTCTTCTTGACGAAGTCCAGGATGTCGGCGTGCGGCGTCGGTGACGCGGCGACGACGAGGGCCTTGGAGGTGTCGGCCTTGGCGCCGGTCTCGCTCTTGGACGCCGGGTCGGAGTCCGTGCCGCAGGCGGTGAGGCCGAAGGCGAGGGCGGCGGTGGCGGCGGCAGCTGCGGTGATCTTGATGTTCTTGCGCACGAAGAGTGCCTCTTTCGGATGGTGATGGTGGTACGCCCGGACAAGGAGTGCGGGCTGCGGGGAGGAGAAGTCTCAGGAGGTGCTGCGGCCCCGGCGGGCCAGCAGGCGTACGGCTCCGTCGCCGATCAGCTGGATCACGGTGACGATGACGACCAGCAGCACGACGGTGATGAGCATGAACTGGTTGTCGAAGCGCTGGAATCCGTAGGTGACGGCCTTGGAGCCGAGCCCTTCGCCGCCGACCGCGCCGGCCATCGCGGAGTAGCCGATGAGCACGATGACGGTGGTGGTGACACCGGAGACGAGGGACGGCAGCGCCTGCGGCAGCAGGACCTTGCGGACGATCGTCGGGATGGACCCGCCCATGGACTGGACGGCCTCGACGAGCCCGTGGTCGACCTCGCGGACCGCCGTCTCGACGAGCCGGGCGAAGAACGGAATGGCGCCGACGGCAAGCGGGACGATCATCGCGGTCGGGCCGATGAAGGTGCCGACGACCCAGGTGGTGAAGGGGATCAGGGCGATCAGCAGGATGATGAACGGCAGCGAGCGGCCGATGTTCACGATCACGCCGATGACCTTGTTCACCGGGGTGTTCTGCAGCAGTCCGCCCTTGTCGGTGAGGACGAGCAGAACACCGAGCGGCAGTCCGACCAGGACGGTGACGGCCGCCGACCACAGCACCATGTAGAGGGTGTCGACGGTGCCCTGCGTCAGCAGCGGCTGCATTTCGGACCAGGTCACTTCGCCACCTCCTTGGTGAGCGGTGCGGGGATGACAGTGGGGGCGGCAGCGGCGTCGGTGCTGTCGGCGTCTTCGACGAGTTCGGCCTGCAGGCCCTGCTCGCGCAGGAAGCCGATGGGTACGACGTTCTCCTCGAACCGGCCGGGCAGCTCGATGCGCATCCGGCCGATCTGCCGGCCGCCGACGGTGTCCATCGCCGCGCCCAGGATCGAGATGTCGATGTTGTACGTGCGGGAGAGCTGCGAGATCACCGGACGGGCGGCGGCCTCGCCGTGGAAGGTGACGTCGACGACCGTGCGGTCGGGTCCGGAGGCGCTGCCGCCGACCGGGAACAGTTCGTGGGCGAGTTCGGAGCCGGGGGTGGCGAGCAGTTCGCCGACGGTGCCGGACTCGACGACGCGGCCCCTGCGCATCAGCGCGGCGGAGTCGCAGACCGTCTTGACGACGTCCATCTCGTGCGTGATGAGCAGGACGGTGAGGCCGAGCTGCTGGTTGAGGTCGCGCAGCAGCTGGAGGATGGAGCGGGTGGTTTCGGGGTCCAGCGCCGAGGTCGCCTCGTCGGAGAGCAGCACCTTGGGGTCGCCGGCCAGCGCGCGGGCGATGCCGACGCGCTGCTTCTGGCCGCCGGAGAGCTGGCCGGGGTACGCCTTGGCCTTGTCGGCGAGGCCGACGAGGTCGAGGAGTTCGAGGGCCTTGCGGGACCGTTCGCGGCCGGCGACGCCGAGAATCTCCAGCGGGAGTTCGACGTTGTCCTGCACGGTGCGGGAGGCCAGCAGGTTGAAGTGCTGGAAGACCATACCGATGCGGCTGCGCGCCTCGCGCAGCTCCTTGCCGGCCCGGCGGCCGCGGCCCGCGAGGGCCGTGAGGTCCTGGCCGGCCACGGTCACGGTGCCCGAGGTGGGGCGCTCCAGCAGGTTGACGCAGCGGATCAGGGATGATTTTCCGGCGCCGCTCTGTCCGATGACGCCGTACACCTCGCCCTCGCGGACGTGCAGGTCGACGCCGTCCAGAGCGGTGACCTCACGGTCGCGCGACTGGTAGACCTTCGTGAGGCCCGTAGTGGTGATCACAGGGGGGGGTTCCGTCACTGTCGAGTGCGCGGCGCGGTGTCCGCCGGGCACGGGGCATTCGTCCGGTGGGACTGTTCGGACGTTCGATCGGACGTTTTCGAGCGGGGTACCGGCACGGCCCGGCGCGGTGGTGACCGCGGGGCAGCGTGCACGGACGGACTCGGCCTCGCTTTGGGGCGCGAGGCTCAGGCGGGGGCCCTCAGAAGGCGCGCATTCGACACATACAACGAGCACCGGGCGTCGTGATCGCCTCGGTCGCAAGGATGCGGCTGCTCGTCGTGGTCATGTCCCAAGTAAAACAGACGTAACGTTCCGCCCGAACTGGTTGTCCGTATAGCGGACGAGCGTGGATGGCGTTCCGGTACCGCCCCGCCGGCCGTCGCGTTTTCCGGCCGCAACGCTGTGACCTGCATCGACAGGGGATGCGGGCGCTCGGCTGCACTAGGGATCACCGGTCCGGGCCGGTCCGGTTCTGTGGCCAAGGCCACGGTCCTCGTGCGGCAGGGCAGCGGCGCGCGGCTCCGATTTCAGGTGTGCGGCTCCGTGTTCACCGGCCCCGTCGGCGCCCGGGTGCGGGGGTGCACGCGGCGGGTCCCCCGGCCCGTAATACCCTCGGCTCATGCTTGACGCCCTGACGATCGCGGTCGGCGTGGCCGCCCTCGCCCTCGCCGCCTGGTGCGGATTCGCCGCCTACCGGGACCAGCCGACCAAGGACTGGCACTTCATCGGGATGGCCGTGGTCTCGGTGCTCGCGCTGGCCCAGCTGGTGGTGGGGATCGTGCAGATGGCCCGCGGCGAGCGGCCGGAGCAGGGCATGACCATCTTCATCGCATATCTGATCGGGGCGTTCCTGGCCGTTCCGGCGGCGGGTTTCCTGTCGCTGAGCGAGCGGACCCGGTGGGGTTCGGTGACGGTGGCGGCGGGCGCGGTCGTGCTGGCCGTTCTCGAAGTACGGCTCTACGACATCTGGGGAAACTGACCGTGACCGACACCGATCGCACCCCCGCGGCAGCCACCGGCGAGAAGCAGCCCTTCGACCTCGGCACCGGTCCGGGCCGGGTACTGGTCTGGTTCTACGGCGTGTTCACCGTGGCGGCGGCGTCCCGTTCGATCGTCCAGATGATCCTGGACTTCGGGAAGGCGCCGCTCGCCTACGTGCTGTCGGCCGTCGCCGCGCTCGTCTACGGCTTCATCACCTATTCGCTGGTGCGCGGCGGGGAGAAGGCGCGCCGGATGGCGCTGGTGTGCTGCGCCGCCGAGCTCGCCGGGGTACTGATCGTGGGCACGTGGACCCTGGCCGACCCGTCGGCGTTCGCGGACGCCACCGTCTGGTCGGACTTCGGGACGGGCTACCTGTTCATCCCGGTGATCCTGCCGGTCACCGGGATGATCTGGCTGCGCCGCGCGAAGGCCGCCTAGGCGCTGGTCGAAGGGTCAGGCGCTGGTCACGTACGCGGCGGCCGAGGCCTCCTTCTCCAGCAGGATCATCCGGACGCCGTCCCGGCCGGTGGCATTGCCCACGGGGGCGTAACCGGCCCGGCGGTAGAGCCGCAGATTGCTCTCGCTGAGGTGTCCGGTGTGCAGCCGGAACCGGGTGGCCGACCGCTGGCCGGCGAGTCCGGACTCCGCCGCCCGCAGCAGTCGGGCGCCGAGGCCGTGACCCTGGAGCCGGGGGTGGACGCAGAGCCGCCCTATCTCCCCGACGCCGTCCTGATCCGCCGATCCCCGTACCGAACCGACGACTTCCTCACCGAGCCGCGCCACGAACACCAGGTTCGTGGCGATTTCGGCGCGCAACGAGTCGAGGGTCTGGACGAGCGGGTCGATCCGGTAGTTCCCGTACAGCTCCGCCTCGCTCTGAAAACAGAGGTACTGGAGTTTCAAGATCTGTTCGGCGTCCTGTGTGCCCGCCGCCGAGATGATCACGCTCATGCCCATCCGCGCACGCCTCCCGCTCATCTGATCCGCCGGTTGTCTACCGCTCCTTTCCCCGCAGTTCAGGAGCTACAACCTCCGCCGCCAGCATTCTGCGCAGACATCCCAGGCATCGGGAACGGATCGGACCCAAACTCCCCTGTGACATACCCAACTCCCCTGCGATTTCCCGGTAGGTGGGATCGCTCGGGGCGAGCATCGCCCTCAGCAGGCGTGCGCAGCGGGCGGGGAGCCGGTCCACCGCCGCGCGCAGCACCCGGCGTTCGTCGGCGCCGGCGAACGCCCGCTCGGGGCAGCCGGCCGGATCGGGGGCGGTCTCGTCACGGTAGGGCCGTTCGTGCCGGGCGGTGCGGCGGGCCCGGCGGGCCTCTCCGCGCACGGTGTCCCGCACCCAGCGCGCGGCGTCCGCCGGCGGCCCCTGCTCGGGCAGCCGCTCCAGCAGGCGCAGCCAGACGGTCTGTTCGAGATCGGCGGGGTCGACGGCGGCGCCGGTCGCCGAGGCCGCTGCCTCGGCTCCGGCCTCGGCGCTGACCAGCGGATACAGGGTCCGGACGACGGTTGCGGGGGCCGGGAGGGACGGCGCCGCATGAAGATCGGGAAGCGTCATGCACCCACCCGACGCGCTTCTCCGCCGGCCGGTTGCCGAACCGGACGAGCACCACCCGACCGGGGCACTCCCGGCCGGGTGCTGACGGACCCGTGCGGTCCGGCGGCCACCGGCCGGGGCGGGCACGCTACTTGCCCGTGAAGTCCGCCGCCGCGAGCAGCGCCGTGTCCGGGTTGTCGGAGAAGATCCCGTCGATGCCCGTCGCGAAGTACGCGGCGAAGGCCCCGAACGCGTCCCCGTAGGCGTTGGGGTCGCTGCCGCGCCGGAAGTCGGCGGGCAGGAAGGTGTTCTCGTTGCGCATCGTGTAGGGGTGCAGGATCAGCCCCTGGGCGTGCGCGTCGCGTACCAGGGTGGTGGGTTCGGCGAGCTTGCCCGAGCCGTCCTTGGGGATGATCAGGTCCAGGGTGGGGCCGATGCCCTGGGCGAAGGACGCCAACCACTTCAGACCGGCGGGCTTCACCAGGTCGTCGGTGGTGCGCGGGTCGCCGGTCGCCGTGAAGTCCCAGGGCTGGGTCCCGGTGCCCGAGAGCAGGACGACGCGCGGAGTGGCGACGAGCTTCGACAGCCGCTGGATGCTGCTGGGTTCGAAGGACTGGAGGATCAGCGGCGACTGGGCGCGGTGGCGGTCGTAGCGGCGCAGCAGCTTGACGAGCCGTTCCTCGAGGCCGAGGCCGAGGCCGCGGAAGTAGGTGGGGTGCTTGGTCTCGACGTACAGCCAGACCTGCTTGCCGCGCCTGCGGCCCTCGCGGTCGGCCCAGCGCAGGACCTCCTCGAAGGTGGGGATCTCCCAGCGGCCGTCGTAGAGCGTGTTCTTCTGGCGGTTGCCCGGGATGCGCTCCTTGGCGCGCAGCGTCTTCAGTTCGGCGAGGGTGAAGTCCTCGGTGAACCAGCCGGTGATCGGGATGCCGTCGACCGTCTTGGTGGTCCTGCGGCTCGCGAACTCGGGGTGGGCGGAGACATCGGTGGTGGCGGTGATGTCGTTCTCGTGACGGCAGACGAGGTGGCCGTCGCTGGTCGGCACCAGGTCCTGCTCGATGATGTGCGCGCCCATGTCGAGGGCCAGCTGGTACGAGCCGAGGGTGTGCTCGGGGCGGTATCCGCTGGTGCCCCGGTGTCCGATGACGGTCGGCACCGGGAGGTCGAGGCGGTGTCCGGGGCCGCCGTGGCCGGACCGTTCCGCGGTGTTCCCGGCGGCCCGTGCCGTACCGGTCAGGCCGATGGCCGCGGTACCGAGTACGGCGGCCCCCGCGCCCATGACGGTCCGTCGTCCGGGGGTGGCCTGCGCACGCTCTGTCATGAATGCTCCTCGCATATGATGTCCGGCACCTGTCGAGCGAGGCCCGAGCGTAGGCAGCTCGGCGGTCCGGACGGCGGCACCCGGGCCAACATGGCGCAAACACACGTCAACACTGCGTATCCGCTGCGTGAACCCGATGTGCGATCAGGGAGTTCCCGCGAGTATCGTCCTCACCTGCATGTACCGCTCAATTCGTCGCTCGGCCGGCCCGGCCGCTACACCGGAGGAACCGTTGTCCCGACTCGCACTCATCAAGGCAGTGCTCGGACCGATCCTGCGCCTGATGTTCCGGCCGCGGGTGGAGGGCATCGAGAACATTCCGGGATCCGGGCCGGTGATCCTCGCGGGAAACCACCTCACGTTCATCGACTCGATGATCATGCCGATCTGCTGCGACCGGCCGGTGTGCTTCATCGGCAAGGACGAGTACGTCACGGGCAAGGGCTTCAAGGGCCGCCTGATGGCCTGGTTCTTCACGGGCGTCGGCATGGTCCCGGTGGACCGGGACGGCGGCCGCGGCGGTGTCGCGGCGCTGATGACGGGCCGCCGGGTGCTGGAGGAGGGCAAGGCCTTCGCGATCTACCCGGAGGGGACCCGCTCCCCCGACGGCCGCCTCTACCGGGGCCGTACGGGCATCGCACGGCTGACGCTGATGACGGGTGCGCCGGTCGTGCCGTTCGCGATGATCGGTACGGACAAGCTCCAGCCGGGAGGCTCCGGTGTCCCGCGGCCGGGCAAGGTCACGGTCCGCTTCGGTGAGCCGATGGAGTTCTCGCGTTACGAGGGCATGGACCGCGACCGCTACGTGCTGCGGGCGGTGACGGACTCCGTGATGGCCGAGGTGATGCGGCTGTCCGGCCAGGAGTACGTCGACATGTACGCCACGAAGGCCAAGGCCGCCTGAGCCGACGCGGAGCACCGCGTCAGGGACATACGGAAGGGCCCGTACCCCGGTTGGGGGTACGGGCCCTTCCGCACATCCGTTCCACCCGTCCGGACCGCACGGGACGGACGGGCTCCTCACGCCTGACCTAGTCGTGCACGATGCCTTCCTCCAGCTTCTGGCCGCGCAGCAGGAACCACGCCGCGACCGCCGTCGTCAGGAGGACGGCGGCGCCGAAGACCGACGCGAGCCGCAGGCCGTCGACGAACGCGTCCTGGGCGGCGTGGACCAGTGCGGTCCCCTGTTGTTCCGTGAGTGTCTTGGCCGCTTCGACGGCGCCGCCCAGCGATTCGTGGGCGGCCGACGAGGTGGGTGCCGGTACCCCCGCCGGAGTGGCGAAGTCCTGGTAGACGCCGGTGACGATGGAGCCGAGCAGGGCGATGCCGAGAGCGGCGCCGAGCTCGTACGCCGTCTCGGAGACCGCGGACGCGGAGCCCGCGTGCTCCTTCGGGACGCTGGAGAGGATCACGTCGGAGGTCACCGTGAAGGCGAAGCCCGCGCCCACGCCCACGATCAGGAGGAGGGCGCCGATCAGCGGATACGCGGTGTCCTTGTGGATCGCGGCGACCGCGGCCAGCGACAGGCCGATCGCCGCGAGGCCCCCCGACACCACGGACCGCACCGAGAAGCGGCGGGCGGTGACGCCGGCCAGCAGGCCCGCGGTGACCGCGCCGACCGCTGCCGGCAGTTCGGCGAGACCGGCCTCCAGCGGTCCGCGCCCCTGGACCAGTTGCAGGAACTGGGAGAGGAAGAAGACCAGGCCGGACAGGCCGAGGATGGTCAGCAGATCGGCGAGCACGGCGCCGGAGAAGCCCCGGTGGTGGAAGAGCCGCATGTCCAGCAGGGGCGCGGGGAGCCGGAACTGCCGGCGTACGAACCAGACGAGCGCGGCCGCTCCCCCGATGCCCGCGAGCGCGACCGGCCAGCTCCCGCCGTGCGCCGCCAGCTCCTTGATGGCGTACACGACGCCGATCATGCCGACGAGCGAGAGCAGCACGCTGACCACGTCCCACGGTCCGGGCGCGGGGTTCTTCGACTCGGGGATCATCTTGATCCCGACGACGACGAGCACGGCCATGACCGGCAGGTTGATCAGGAAGACCGAGCCCCACCAGAAGTGCTCCAGGAGGAAACCGCCGACGACGGGGCCGACCGCCGCACCGGCCGAGGCCATCGCCCCCCAGATGCCGACGGCGAGGCTGCGCTCGCGTGCGTCGTGGAAGAGGTTGCGGATCAGGGCGAGGGTGGACGGCATCAGAGTGGCGCCGGCGACGCCGAGCAGGGCCCGCGCCAGGATCATCATCTCCGGCGTCGACGCGTAGGCGTTGAGCACCGAGACCGCGCCGAAGGCGGTGGCTCCGCAGAGCAGCAGCTTCTTTCGGCCGATGCGGTCACCGAGGCTGCCCATGGAGACCAGGAGACCGGCGATGACGAAGGAGTAGACGTCACCGATCCAGAGCAGCTGGGTGCCGGACGGCTTGAGGTCCTCGGTGAGGAAGGGGGTGGCGAGACCGAGCACGGTCGCGTCGACGGCCACCAGCAGCACCGCGAGCACGAGCACGGACAGCGCGATCCACCGCCCGGGGCGGCGCAGCTCGGTCGGGGCTCCCGGGTGCTGTTCCATACTGCTCATTGCTCCACGCTCCGGCGTGCGCCGCCGAGCAGCAACTCGACGATCATGTACTGGAAGTCCTGTGCGGCCACCCGGCCCGCCTGAACGGCCCAGGCGCAGGTGCCGATGAGCCCGTAGAGGGCCTCGGTCAGCCAGGCGGGGGTCAGGTCGATCCGGAATTCGCCGCGCTCCTGGCCGCGCCGGAAGAAGGCCGAGACCCGGGCGTCCAGCCGGTCCCAGCCCTCGTTCAGCTCGTCGCCCTCGAAGAGCTGGTTCTCGGACACGAGGAAGGACAGGAGCCCGGCGCTCGGCTCAAGGGCCGCGACGAAGCGGCGCAGCGCCTCCTGCGAGGTGCCCCGGTCGAGCTCCGCGGCATCGAGCGCCGCTTCGAACTCCTGGATTCCCAGGTTCTCCAGCGCCCTGACCAGGGCGTCCCGCCCGGCGAAGTGCCGGTGCAGGGTGGCGCGGCCGATACCCGCGGCCTTGGCGACCTCGTCCATGGTGGCGGTCGATTTACGGGTCAGCAGGGCGGCGGCGCTGCGCAGTACCTGCTCACGATCGAGAGTCATGAGACGAGATTAGCCCGCATGAGACATGACTGTCTCATGCGGGTCGGCCGAAGGGATCTCCGCCCGGTAGGGATACCGCCGTAAGTGGGGCAGCCGGAATGGGGCGGCCGTTCACGTGGTTGTGGATGTACCGCACTTCGGTGAGCAGCGGCTCAGGGGAAGGAGCGTCCCGGCGGGAACGCGGATTCCGCCGGCGCGGTAAGTGAACGGGTTCCGATGGCCCGGCTGTCACGCCGGGCGGGAGGAGAGCCGTCGGCGGGGCCGTATCGTGGCGGTCGGCCCCAGGTGTGCCGGGCTCCGGCCGGAGGGTCGTGAGCACGAACCCACTCCTTGCCACTTTTAACTTATAGCGCATGGGGGGGCTTGCGGCAAGACCCGGGTGATGGCGCAGAATCATCGGCCGAGGCCAGAATTTTGCGGAGATGGGTGAGTCACGAAGTGCGTGTGCTGTTGTCGGCCGGTGGGTCGCGCGGGGACGTCGAACCGCTGCCGGGACCCGCGGGGCGGTTGCGGGCCGTCGGCACGGAGGTACGGCTGAACGCGCCGCCGCCGCGGCTGCCCCGGCGCGCGGCCGCGTCGGCCACCGGCCTGCTCGGACGGCGGTCCTGGAGGCCGCCGCGCGCCCGGCCCGGGTTCCGGTGAACCGCCCGGAACCACCGAGCCAGGACCAGGTACCCGAGAACCCGTAAACCCTGGCGGACTGAACCGGCACCCAGCCACGGCGTCCACACCCGGACGGAGCTCCGCCCCGTCACGGCCACCACGTACGCCGCGCCGGTCCAGGCGCCCTGCTGCGCGCATCGACTGCAAGCGGCCCCAGATCGGAGCTGATGACGTGAATCCCCTGACCACCAGCGCGTTCGACCTTCCCGACCGCCTCTCCCCCAAGGCCGACCCGGCGCTGATCGCCGGCGACGAGCAGCACTTCGCCGCCATCGCACAATGCCTCGACGAGTCGATCGCCGAGCTGACCGAGCGGCTGGCCGCCGAGCGCAGGACGCCCGGCGGTGCGGGCCGGCAGGCAATGGACCGGGACGTGGAGATCCACCGGCTGACCGCCCGGCTGCGCGCGCTGCGCCGCTTCGGTCTGGACCTCTGCCTCGGGCACATGGTCGCGGCGGACGACCCCGAGCCCCTGTACATCGGACGGCTCGGGCTCACCGACAGCTCGGGCCGCCGGCTGCTCATCGACTGGCGCTCCCCCGCGGCCGAGCCGTTCTTCGGAGCCACCCACGCCAACCCGATGGGGCTGGCGAGCCGCCGCAGGTACCGCTGGACGCGCGGCCGGATCAGCGACTACTGGGACGAGGTGTTCACCGCGGAGGGGTTCGCCGGGCACGCCGCGCTCGACGACCAGTCCGCCTTCATCGCCAGCCTGGGCAGTAACCGGTCGGCCCGGATGCGGGACGTACTGGGCACCATCCAGGCCGACCAGGACGCCATCATCCGCGCGGGGTCCCGCGGCGCACTCGTCGTCGACGGGGGCCCGGGTACGGGCAAGACCGTCGTCGCCCTGCACCGTTCCGCCTACCTCCTCTACTCCGACCCCCGTCTCGGTCACCGCCGGGGCGGTGTGCTGTTCGTCGGCCCGCACCAGCCCTACCTGGGCTACGTCGCCGACGTCCTGCCCAGCCTCGGGGAGGAGGGCGTGCAGACCTGCACCCTGCGGGACCTCGTGGCCGAGGGGGCCGCGGCAGGAGCGGAGGCCGACCCGGAGGTGGCCCGCCTGAAGTCCTCCAGGAATCTGGTGGCGGCGGTCGACGCGGCCGCCAGGTTCTACGAGGAGCCGCCCGCCAAGGGGATGACGGTCACGACCCACTGGTCCGACATCCAGCTGACCGCCGGCGACTGGGCCGTGGCGTTCGAGGCGGCGGAACCCGGCACTCCGCACAACGAGGCGCGCGACCAGGTCCGCGAGGAGCTGCTCACGATCCTGGTCGACAAGCACGAGGGCGACGTCTCCGACGAGGTGCTCCGCAAGTCGCTGCTGAAGAACCGGGAGCTGCTCACGACCTTCGACCGCGCGTGGCCGCTGCTCGAGGCGGCCGACGTCGTCGGGGACCTCTGGTCGGTCCCCGCCTACCTGCGCAGATGCGCCCCCTGGCTCACCCCCGACGAGGTGTCGCGGCTCCAGCGGGAGGACCCCCAGGCGTGGACGGTGTCCGACCTGCCGTACCTGGACGCGGCACGCCAGCGGCTGGGCGACCCGGAGGCGTCCCGGCGCAGCCGTCGGCACCAGGCCGCGCTCGCCGCGGACCGCGAGCACATGGACAAGGTCATCGACACCCTGTTGCAGGCCGACGACGACGGCGAGGGTGCGGTGACGATGCTGCACGGGAAGGACCTCCAGGAGGCCCTGGTCGACGACAGCGGGGCGCCCGGCACCGAACCGGACCTGCTCGCCGGCCCGTTCGCGCACATCGTCGTGGACGAGGCTCAGGAACTGACCGACGCGGAGTGGCAGATGCTGCTGATCCGGTGCCCGTCGGGAAGCTTCACCATCGTCGGGGACCGCGCCCAGGCCCGGCACGGGTTCACCGAGTCGTGGCAGGAACGGCTGAGGCGGATCGGGCTCGACCGGATCAACCTGGCCTCCCTCAGCATCAACTACCGGACGCCCGAGGAGATCATGGCGGAGGCCGAGCCGGTCATCCGGGCCGTGCTGCCGGACGCCAACGTCCCGGCCTCCGTCCGCAGCAGCGGGCTCCCCGTCGTGCACGGATCGGTCGCGGACCTGGGCTCGGTGCTCGACACCTGGCTCGCCGCACACACCGACGGGATCGCCTGCGTCGTCGGCGATCCCACGTTCCGGTCGACGCCGCGCGTCCGGTCGCTGGCCCCGGAGCTGACCAAGGGGCTCGAGTTCGACCTGGTCGTCCTCATCGACCCGGAGACGTTCGGCGAGGGCATCGAAGGAGCGGTCGACCGCTATGTCGCGATGACCCGGGCGACCCAGCAGCTCGTCATGCTCACCAGCCCCTGAGGGAGCGAACCGTACGTCCGCTCCCGGCCGGGGCCGGGGGCGGACGGCGGCTCAGCTCCAGGGCAGCGACGCGCGGTGCCTCCAGTACGCCTCCGGCTCCTCCACCAGTGCGTCCAGCCGCGCGCGCCGCTCCTCGTCGAGGCCGAGGACGGCCGCGTGGAGGTTGCCGGCGAGCTGGCCGACGGTCGCGGCGCCGGAGAGCACGACCCCGGCCCACGGCTGGTGCAGCACCAGCGCCAGGGCCACCGCGTCGCTGCCGAGCCCCTCCTCGGTGGCGATCTCCCGCACCGCGGCGGGGCCCTCCGTGCCCGCCAGCCGGCCGTTGGCCATGGCCTCCTTGACGATCACGGTGAGTCCGGCGGCGTGGGCGTCGGCCAGTGCCGGTCCGGCCGAGGTCTCCAGCGCGTTGTAGGTGGCCTGGACGGTACGGAAGAGCGGCTCGCCGTCGACCGTGACGGCGAGGGCCGCCCGGATCGCGTCGGCCTGCGCGGGCCCGCTGGTGGAGAGGCCGACGCTGACCCCTTCGGCGGCGAGCTCGGCGAGGCGGGCGTGCAGCTCCTTGTCCGTCAGGGCCGGGCTGTCCGGGGTGACGGAGTGGATCTGGTAGAGGTCGAGCCGGTCGCCGAGCAGCGCGGCGGTCTCGGCGCGCTGGCGCTCGTAGGCGGCGAGGCTGTGGTCCTTGACCTCGTGCGCCTCGGCGTCGACGCTCCAGTCGGCGGTGTACGTGTAGCCCCACTTGCTCCCGATGACGACGTCACGCACCTCGGGCCGGGCCTTCAGCCAGTCGGCGAGGAACTCCTCGGAGCGGCCGTAGGAGCGGGCCGCGTCGAAGTAGCGGACGCCCTGTGCGTAGGCGGCGTCGAGCAGTTCGTGCGTACGGGAGCGCAGCGCGTCGGCGGTGCGCTCGTCGGGCAGGTCGCGGTCACGGTGGAGATTGATGTAGCCGGGCCTGCCGACCGCTGCCAGGCCGAGCCCGATGTGGGCGGTCGGGGTGGTGGTGCTGGCCAGTCGGGCGAAGGGCATCGCGGGCTCCTCGTGGTCGGTGGGGAACGCGGCCGGGGTCCGTCCGGCCCCGGTCCGCCGCGCAGGTCGTGGGGTGCACCTGCCCGGACCTGATCCGGACAGGCCCCATGACCCAACGTAGCCCGCGATGCCGGCCTGCTACCCGCGCGCCGTCGCCCAGGCGTGCTGCGTCGCGAGGTCCGCCTTGACCTCGGCGAGCTGGACGGCGACCGCGGAGGGGGCCGTGCCGCCGCGGGCGTTGCGGGAGGCCAGTGCGCCGGCCACGTCGAGGACCGTGCGGACCTCGGGGGTGAGGTGCTCGGAGATCTTCGCGAACTGCTCGTCGGTCAGCTCGTCGAGCTCGATGCCGTGCAGCTCGCACTCCTTGACGCAACTGCCGGCGACCTCGTGGGCGACGCGGAAGGGCACGCCCTGCTTGACCAGCCACTCCGCGATGTCGGTGGCGAGCGAGAAGCCGGCCGGGGCCAGCTCCTGCATGCGCTCATGGTTGACGGTGAGCGTGGCCATCATGCCGGTGAAGGCGGGCAGCAGGACTTCGAGCTGGTCACAGGAGTCGAAGACCGGCTCCTTGTCCTCCTGGAGGTCGCGGTTGTACGCGAGCGGCAGGGCCTTCAGCGTGGCCATCAGCCCGGTGAGGTTGCCGATGAGCCGCCCCGACTTGCCCCGCGCCAGTTCGGCGATGTCGGGGTTCTTCTTCTGCGGCATGATCGAGGAGCCGGTGGAGAAGGCGTCGTGGAGGGTGACGAAGGAGAACTCCTTCGTGTTCCAGATGATGATCTCCTCGGCGATCCGGGAGAGGTTGACGCCGATCATCGCGGTGATGAACGCGAACTCCGCGACGAAGTCCCGCGAGGCCGTGCCGTCGATGGAGTTGGCCACCGAACCGCGCTCGAAGCCCAGGTCGGCCGCGACCGCCTCCGGGTCGAGGCCGAGCGAGGAGCCGGCCAGAGCGCCCGAGCCGTACGGCGAGACGGCGGTCCGCTCGTCCCACTGGCGCAGCCGCTCGGCGTCCCGGGACAGGGACTGCACATGGGCCAGGATGTGGTGGGCGAAGAGCACGGGCTGGGCGTGCTGGAGGTGCGTACGGCCGGGCATGGCCACGTCCGGGTGGGCCTCCGCGAGGCCGACCAGGGCGTCCTGCAGCTCGGCGACGAGGCCGCCGATGATCCGGGCGTGGTCGCGCAGGTACATCCGGAAGAGTGTGGCGATCTGGTCGTTGCGGGAGCGACCGGCCCGCAGCTTGCCGCCGAGGTCGGGGCCGAGCCGCTCCAGCAGACCGCGCTCCAGGGCGGTGTGGACGTCCTCGTCGGCGACGGTGCCGGTGAACGAGCCGTCCGCGACGTCCGCCTCCAGCTGGTCGAGGCCGGCGGCCATCCGCTTCAGCTCGTCCTCGGTGAGCAGGCCCGCCTTGTTGAGGACGCGCGCGTGGGCGCGGGAGCCGGCGATGTCGTACGGCGCCAGGCGCCAGTCGAAGTGGACGGACGCGGACAGCTTGGCCAGCGCCTCGGCCGGACCGTCGGCGAAACGGGCGCCCCAGAGGCGTACGTCGCTGTTGCCGTTGCCGTTGCCGTTGCCGTTGCTCACTGCGTGCTCCTCGGGAGAAGGGGGTTGGATGTGCGACCGCCTCCCCGCACGGAGGGCCGGGAGGCGGTGACGTAACGGGGAGGGGTCAGGCCAGGTCACGCTTGGCGGCGATCTTCGACGAGAGGCCGAAGATCTCGATGAAGCCCTGTGCCTTGGACTGGTCGAAGGTGTCGCCGGAGTCGTACGTGGCGAGGTTGAAGTCGTACAGCGACTCGCTGGACCGGCGGCCGGTGACGACGGCGCGGCCGGCGTGCAGGGTCATCCGGATGTCGCCGGTGACGTGCTGGTTGGCCTCGTTGATGAAGCCGTCCAAGGCGCGCTTGAGCGGGGAGAACCACAGGCCGTCGTAGACCATCTCGCCCCAGCGCTGCTCGACCTGCCGCTTGTAGCGGGCGAGTTCGCGCTCGACGGTGACGTTCTCCAGCTCCTGGTGGGCGGTGATCAGTGCGATCGCGCCCGGTGCCTCGTACACCTCACGGGACTTGATGCCCACGAGCCGGTCCTCGACGATGTCGATCCGGCCGATGCCCTGGCCGCCGGCCCGCTCGTTGAGCTGCTGGATGGCCTGGAGCACGGTGACGGGCCTGCCGTCGAGGGCGACCGGCACCCCCTCCTTGAAGGAGATGACGACCTCGTCGGCCTCGCGCGGGGTGGCGGGGTCGGCGGTGTACTCGTAGATGTCCTCGATCGGCGCGTTCCAGATGTCCTCCAGGAAGCCCGTCTCGACCGCGCGCCCGAAGACGTTCTGGTCGATGGAGTACGGGGACTTCTTGGTGGTCGCGATCGGGAGGTTCTTCTCCTCGCAGAAGGCGATCGCCCTGTCCCGGGTCATCGCGTAGTCGCGGACCGGGGCGATGCACTTCAGGTCGGGGCCGAGCGCGGAGATACCGGCCTCGAAGCGGACCTGGTCGTTGCCCTTGCCGGTGCAGCCATGGGCGACGACGCTCGCGCCGTGCTTGTCGGCGGCGGCCACCAGGTGCTTGACGATGGCCGGCCGGGAGAGCGCCGAGACCAGCGGATAGCGGTCCATGTAGAGGGCGTTGGCCTTGATCGCCGGGAGGCAGTACTCCTCGGCGAACTCGTCCTTCGCGTCGGCGACCTCGGCCTCGACCGCGCCGCAGGCGAGCGCGCGCTTCCGGATGACGTCCAGGTCCTCGCCGCCCTGGCCGACGTCCACCGCGACGGCGATGACCTCTGCGCCGGTCTCCTCGGCGATCCAGCCGATGGCGACGGAGGTGTCAAGGCCGCCCGAGTAGGCGAGTACGACGCGCTCGGTCACGGGTTTCTCCTCACGGTGCAATCACTGACAGGTATAACTATGCGTTCCTCCGTATAGTTTGTCAAAGATGCAGGTGAGGGCGGGCGCGGAAGCCCCATCCCCGCGTCCGGGAAGCCCCTCAAGCACGCGGGGAGGAGCGGGCGACCTCCCAGGCCGCCTCGATCATCCGGAAGATCTCGTCCACCGCGGCGTCCGGATCGGCTTCCTCGCGGGCCAGCGAATAGGTGTCGACCACGAACCTCGCGATGGCCCGGCAGGCCGTCGCGGTCAGCGACAGACCGGGGTCCGCGGCGAGGGCGGCCGCCAGCGACTCGGCGTGGCGCAGCCTCATCGACTCCTCGTACTCCCGCAGGGCGGCCGATCCGACGACCATGCGCCAGACCGGGGCGGCGCCGTTCGCCCGGCAGTGCCGGACCAGGACCAGGATCTCGCGGCGCAGCGCGGGGATGAGCGGCTCGTGCGGCGCACGGTCGGTGACCGCTCCGGTGAGGCGTTGCTCGAAGTCGTCGTCCCGCTCGAACACCAGGGCCTCTTTGGAGGCGAAGTGGGAGAAGAGCGTGGTGACGGCCACATCGGCCTCGGCGGCCACGTCGCGGATACCCACCGCGTCGTACCCCCGCTCCAGGAAGAGCCGCATCGCGGTGTCTGCGATCTTCTGGCGGGTCGCGGCCTTCTTGCGCTCACGGCGTCCGGACTGCACGGTCATGGCCTGACACTATCAGGTACAAAACAATAACTGTTCTGAAACACTAACGGTTAGTGCTACGGTCGGCCGCATGAGAAAAGTGAGCTTCGCCGAGTTCGGCGGCCCGGAGGTCCTGCACCTCATAGATGCCGAGGAGCCCCACGCGGGCCCCGGCCGGATACGCATCGCCGTGCGGGCGGCGGGCGTGAATCCCGTCGACTGGAGAATCCGTGAGGGCCAGATCCTGGGGGCCCATCCGGTCGAGCTGCCCGCCGGAGTCGGGCTGGACGCCTCCGGGGTGGTGGACGAGGTCGGTGCGGGCGTCGAAGGGGTCGAGGCCGGCGACCGCGTGTTCGGCGAGGGTTCGAGCACCTATGCCGAGTTCGCCGTGCTGTCTGCCTGGGCGCTGATGCCCGAGGGGCTGACGTTCGGCGAGGCGGCCGGGTACCCCTCCGTGGTGGAGACCGCGCTGCGCGTCATCCGGGAGGTCGGTGTGCGGCCCGGACAGACGCTGCTGGCCAGCGGCGCGTCCGGAGGAGTCGGATCGGCGGTGCTGCAGATCGCCCGCGCCCGCGGCATCAGGGTGATCGGCACGGCCGGGGCCGCCAACCAGGACTACCTGCGCGGCCTGGGTGCCGTCGCCACGACGTACGGCGAGGGCTGGGTCGAGCGGGTGCGGCGGCTCGGCCCGGTCGACGCGGCCCTCGACCTGGCCGGCTCGGGGGTGATCCGCGAGCTGGTCGCGCTGACCGGGGACCCGGGGAAGGTGATCTCCATCGCCGATCTCTCGGCGGCGGAGTCCGGCGTCCGGTTCTCCGGCGTGGCCGGGAGCGTGCCCGATGCGCTCGCCGAGGCCGTCGGCCTCATCGCGCGGGGAGAGCTGCACATCCCCGTCGAGAAGGCGTACCCGCTCACCGAGGCCGCGGCGGCGCACATCGACAGCCGGGCCGGTCACGCGCGCGGGCGCCGGATCATCGTCGTCTGAGCCGGTTCCCGGGGCTTTCCGGGCGGTGGTGAACGTGCGTACCGCCGCCCGGCCTGCCGCGCCTGTCCCACGGGCTGGAAACCCCTGTTGCCGAGGGAGGCGGAGCGGATAATCGCCCCCATGGGAAAGACATACGAACGCATCGACGGGCGGCTGCGGACCTTCATCGAGGAACAGCACGTCTTTTTCACGGCGACCGCACCGCTGGACGGCGACGGCACGGTCAACCTCTCCCCCAAGGGCGTCAGCGGTTCCTTCGTGCTGCTCGACGAGCTGCGGATGGCGTATCTGGACTTCGCCGGGAGCAATGCGGAGACGGTGGCGCACCTTCGCGAGAACGGCCGGATCACCCTGATGTGGTGCGCCTTCCAGGGCCCGCCCACCATCGTGCGGGTGCACGGCCGAGGGGAGCCGGTGTTCCGCGACGATCCCCGCTTCGCCGGGCTGCTCGAACGGTTCGACGGGGTGGACCACACCCGGCACGGACTCCGGGCGATCATCGTGGTGGAGGCCGAACTGATCCGGGACTCCTGCGGATACGCGGTCCCCTTCATGTCGTACGACGAGGACCGGCCGCTGCACGCCAAGCGCTTCGCACGGGACGACGACGCCTCGCTCAGCGCCTACTTCGAGAAGAAGGAGCACATCGCCACCAGCATCGACGGGCTGCCGGGGCTGCCCCTCCCGCTGCCCGCCCTGCCGCCCGCGCGGTGAGCGGTTGGGCCGTACGGAGCAGGTGCGCGGGTGGCCGGGCACGGGCCGGTCTACGGTCCGGGACATGCGCAGATGTCTGGTGACGTGTTCGGTACTGCTCGCCCTCGCCGCCCTGACCGGGGCCCGGCCCCCGGCGGACCCGCCGCTGCCGCAGCGGCTGGCCGACACGGGCGGCGGCTCCCAGCTGATCACGGCCGAGGCCTCCGCCGCGGGGGCGACCACGGGCACGGTCACCTGGTGGAGCCTGCGCTCCGGCCGCTGGGTGGCGGCAGGGTCCGCGCCCGCCCGGTTCGGGGCGAACGGGCTGACCGAGGGTGCCTCGCGCAAGCAGGGCACCGACACCACGCCCACCGGTCTGTACGACCTGCCGTACGCCTTCGGGGTGGCGGCGGCCCCGCCCGGCACCCGCTCCTCCTACCGCCGGGTCCACAACGGTTCGTGGTGGTGTCAGGACAACGCGGCGCGGGCGTACAACCGGTGGGTGGAGCCACGGCCGGCCGACTGCCGGGCCTCGGAGGCCGAGCAGCTGATCACGTATCCGGCGCAGTACGCCCGTGCGCTCGTCGTGGGGTTCAACTACCACCGTCCGGTGCGCGGGCGGGGCGCCGGGATCTTTCTGCACGTCAACGGGCGTGGTGCGACCGCCGGTTGTGTCT
Organism: Streptomyces sp. NPDC091387; assembly: GCF_044756945.1. Classification (NCBI taxonomy): domain Bacteria; kingdom Bacillati; phylum Actinomycetota; class Actinomycetes; order Kitasatosporales; family Streptomycetaceae; genus Streptomyces; species Streptomyces sp. NPDC091387. Next base: position 158,092 of record NZ_JBIVTZ010000005.1, read on the forward strand.
CCGTACCGGCGGCCGCGATGGACCGGATCCTGGCCTGGGCCGATCCGGCCCGCCGTCCGCACATCGCGATCGGGACCCGCTCGGGCCCGACCGCGATCACACGCTACTGACCGTCAGCGGTCGTTCTGTGCGAGCCGCAGCAGATGGTCGGCGAGCGCCTGACCGCCCGCCGGGTCGCGGCTGATCAGCATCAGCGTGTCGTCACCGGCGATGGTGCCGAGGATGTCGTGCAGTTCCGCCTGGTCGATGGACGAGGCGAGGAACTGGGCGGCGCCCGGAGGCGTCCGCAGCACCACGAGGTTGGCAGAGGCCTCCGCCGAGATGAGCAGTTCGGCGGAGAGGCGCCGCATCCTCTCCTCCTTCGCGGAGCCGCCGAGCGGTGCGTGCGGGGTACGGAAACCGCCCTCGCTCGGCACCGCGTAGATCAGCTCGCCGCCGGTGTTACGGATCTTCACCGCACCCAGTTCGTCGAGATCCCGGGAGAGCGTCGCCTGGGTGACGCTCAGCCCGTCGTCCGCGAGGAGCTTGGCCAGCTGGCTCTGCGAGCGCACCGGCAGCCGGTTCAGGATGTCCACGATCCGGCGGTGGCGCGCCGTACGGGTCTGCGGCACGGACGGCCCGCCGTGCTCGGATTCCTGCGCCTCGGTCATCGTCGTCGCCTCATTCTCCGGAAGGTCATTCTCCGGATCGTCCGTATGCCGCGTCGAGTATGCCGGGAAGCGCCTGGAGGAACGTGTCCACCTCCGCGTCACCGATGATCAGGGGCGGCATCAGCCGTACGACATCGGGTGCGGGTGCGTTCACCAGGAGTCCGGCTCCCTGAGCCGCCTGCTGCACCTGGGGTGCGAGGGGCTCGGTGAGCACGATACCCAGCAGCAGGCCGGAGCCCCGGACATGGGAGACCAGGGGGTGTCCGAGCCCCTCGACGCCCTCCCTGATCCGTTCGCCGAGCCGCTTCACGTTGTCGAGCACGCCGCCGGCGGCCAGGGTGTCCAGGACCGCGAGGCCGGCGGCGCAGGCGACCGGGTTGCCGCCGAACGTCGTGCCGTGCTGGCCGGGCTCCAGCAGGTCCGCGGCCGCTCCGAACGCCACCGTGGCGCCGATCGGCAGTCCGCCGCCGAGCCCCTTGGCGAGGGTGACGAGGTCGGGCTCGACGCCTTGGTGGGCCTGGTGCTCGAACCAGGTGCCGCACCGGCCGATCCCGGTCTGCACCTCGTCGAGCACGAGCAGGGTGCCGGTGGCCCGGGTGATCTCCCGGGCGGCCTCCAGATAGCCCTTGGGCGGGACGACCACACCGTTCTCGCCCTGGATCGGCTCGATGACGAGCAGCGCGGTGTCGGTGGTCACCGCGGCCCGCAGCGCCTCGACGTCCCCGTACGGGACATGGGTGACGTCGCCGGGCAGCGGGGTGAAGGGCTCGCGCTTCTTCGGCTGGCCGGTGAGCGCGAGAGCGCCCATGGTGCGGCCGTGGAAACCGCCGTCGGTGGCGACCATGTGGCCGCGCCCGGTCAGCCGGCCGATCTTGAACGCGGCCTCGACCGCCTCGGCGCCCGAGTTGGAGAAGAAGACCTTGCCGGTGCGGCCGAAGAGCTGGAGCAGCCGTTCGGCGAGCGCGACGGGCGGTTCGGCGACGAAGAGGTTGGAGACGTGGCCGAGGGAGGCGATCTGGGTGGAGACCGCCTCGACGATCGCGGGGTGGGCGTGGCCCAGCGCGTTCACCGCGATACCGCCGACGAAGTCGAGGTACCGGGTGCCGTCGGCGTCCCGGACGTAGGCGCCGGAGCCGCTGACGAGGGACAGCTTCGGGGTGCCGTAGTTGTCCATCAGCGCGGTCTTCCAGCGCTGCGAGAGCTCGGCGTTGGTCATGCTTCCCCCTGTGCGTCGGGCACGACCATCGTGCCGATTCCCTCGTCGGTGAAGATCTCCAGCAGGATCGAGTGCTGGACCCGTCCGTCGATGACCCTGGCGGTCTCGACGCCGTTGCGCACGGCGTGCAGACAGCCCTGCATCTTGGGCACCATTCCGCTGGAGAGCTCCGGCAGGAGCCGCTCCAGCTCGGTGGCGGTGAGGCGGCTGATCACGTCGTCGCTGTTGGGCCAGTCCTCGTAGAGGCCCTCGACGTCGGTGAGGACCATCAGCGTCTCGGCGTCCAGCGCGGCGGCGAGCGCGGCGGCCGCGGTGTCGGCGTTGACGTTGTAGACGTGGTTGTCGTCGGCGGAGCGGGCGATGGAGGAGATGACCGGGATGCGGCCGTCGTCCAGCAACGCCTGGATGGCCCCGGTGTCGATCGCGGTGATCTCGCCGACCCGGCCGATGTCGACGGCCTCGCCGTCGATGACGGGCCGGTGCTGGGTGGCGGTGATGGTGTGGGCGTCCTCGCCGGTCATGCCGACGGCGAGCGGCCCGTGCTGGTTGAGCAGGCCCACCAGTTCGCGCTGGACCTGTCCGGCGAGCACCATCCGTACGACGTCCATCGCCTCGGGCGTGGTGACGCGGAGCCCGGCCTTGAACTCGCTGACCAGTCCCTGCTTGTCGAGCTGGGCGCTGATCTGCGGGCCGCCGCCGTGCACGACGACGGGCTTGAGGCCGGCGTGCCGCAGGAAGACGACGTCCTGCGCGAAGGCCGCCTTCAGCCCCTCGTCGATCATGGCGTTGCCGCCGAACTTGATGACGACGGTCTTGCCGTTGTGCCGGGTCAGCCAGGGCAGCGCCTCGATGAGGATCTGCGCCTTCGGGAGTGCGGTGTGCTTCCGCGCGGTGCTCATGAGCTGTACGCGCTGTTCTCGTGGACGTAGTCCGCGGTGAGGTCGTTGGCCCAGATGACGGCCGACTCGGTGCCCGCGGCGAGGTCGGCGGTGATCCTGACCTCCCGGTAGCGCATGTCGACGAGGTCGCGGTCCTCGCCCACCCCGCCGTTCTTGCAGACCCAGACGTCGTTGATGGCGACGTTCAGCTCGTCGGGCTCGAAGGCCGCCTTGGTCGTGCCGATGGCGGAGAGCACCCGGCCCCAGTTGGGGTCCTCGCCGTGGATGGCGCACTTGAGGAGGTTGTTACGGGCGATGGAGCGGCCCACCTCGACGGCGTCGGCCTCGGTCGCGGCGTTGACGACCTCGATCCGGATGTCCTTGGACGCGCCTTCCGCGTCACCGATCAGCTGCCGGGCCAGGTCGTCGCAGACAGCCCGTACGGCCTCGGCGAACTCCCCCTGCTCCGGGGTGATTCCGCTGGCCCCCGAGGCCAGCAGCAGCACGGTGTCGTTGGTGGACATGCAGCCGTCGGAGTCGATCCGGTCGAAGGTGGTGCGGGTCGCGTCGCGCAGCGCGGTGTCGAGCCCGGCGGTGTCCACGTCGGCGTCGGTGGTGAGCACGACGAGCATGGTGGCGAGGCCGGGCGCCAGCATGCCCGCGCCCTTCGCCATCCCGCCGACGGTCCAGCCCGTACCGCCGGCGACGGCTGTCTTGTGCACGGTGTCGGTGGTCTTGATGGCGATGGCGGCCTTCTCGCCGCCGTGCTCGCTCAGGACGGCCGCGGCCTTCTCGATGCCCGGCAGCAGCTTGTCCATCGGGAGCAGGAGGCCGATGAGCCCGGTCGAGGCGACGGCGATCTCACCGGCGCTGTGGCCCTTGAGGACCTCGGCGGCCTTCTCGGCGGTGGCGTGGGTGTCCTGGAAGCCCTGCGGTCCCGTACAGGCGTTGGCGCCACCGGAGTTGAGGACGACGGCGGTCACCTCGCCGCCCTTGAGGACCTGCTCCGACCAGCGGACGGGGGCGGCCTTGACACGGTTGGAGGTGAAGACGCCCGCGGCGGCGCGACGCGGACCGTTGTTGACCACGAGGGCCAGGTCCGGGTTACCGCTGTCCTTGATTCCGGCGGCGATGCCCGCCGCCGAGAATCCCTGTGCTGCCGTGACGCTCACGGTGCGACTCCGATCGTGGAAAGACCTGTGTCCTCGGGAAGTCCGAGGGCGATGTTCATGCTCTGCAGGGCGCCGCCCGCGGTGCCCTTGGCGAGGTTGTCGATGGCGCTGATGACGACGATCCGGCCGGCCGCCTCGTCGTACGCGACCTGGATCTGGACGGCGTTGGAGCCGTACACGGCGGCGGTCGCGGGCCACTGCCCCTCGGGCAGCAGATCGACGAACGGCTCGTCCGCGAAGGCCTTCTCGTACGCGGTACGGAGCACCTCGGCACTCACGCCCGGCTTCGCCTTCGCGCTGCACGTGGCGAGGATGCCGCGGGGCATCGGCGCGAGGGTCGGCGTGAAGGAGACGGTCACCGGCTCACCGGCCGCGGCGCTGAGGTTCTGGATCATCTCGGGTGTGTGCCGGTGGACACCGCCGACGCCGTACGGCGACATGTTGCCCATCACCTCGGAGCCGAGCAGGTGCGGCTTGGCGGCCTTGCCCGCGCCGGAGGTCCCCGAGGCGGCGACGATCACGGCCTCGGGCTCGGCGAGCTGGGCCGCGTACGCCGGGAAGAGTGCGAGCGACACGGCGGTGGGGTAGCAGCCGGGCACCGCGATACGCTTGCTCCCCGCCAGCCCGGCGCGGCCGCCGGGCAGCTCGGGCAGACCGTACGGCCAGGTTCCCGCATGCGGCGAGGCGTAGAACTTCTCCCAGTCCGCGGCGTCCTTGAGCCGGAAGTCGGCTCCCATGTCCACCACGAGCACGTCGTCACCGAGCTGCTCCGCCACGGCGGCGGACTGCCCGTGCGGCAGCGCGAGGAACACCACGTCGTGCCCGGCGAGCACCTCGGGCGTGGTCGGCTGAAGCACCCGCCCGGCGAGCGGCCGCAGATGCGGCTGCAACGCCCCGAGCGGCTGTCCCGCGTTGGAGTTCGCGGTGAGGGCGCCGATCTCGACCTCCGGGTGGACCAGCAGAAGACGGAGCAGTTCCCCGCCGGCGTATCCGCTCGCCCCTGCCACCGCTGCACGTACCACCATCGAAATCCTCCTCGTCGATGGCATGACTATACGCAACATCGCACTTTTATGCAAAGAAATGGATGGATGTGGCGTGATCCCGACGGAGTCCGGGATCTCGGACGCCATGAAGTGACGCTCCACCTCCACCCGCGGTCACACCCGGCCTTCCGCCGCCCCGCTCCCACGCAAATACCCCTGTTGCACATAGGTTGCAGGAGCAACCCATACGCGACAGGTGTCGAAGGCGAAGCGAAGGAAGACCCCCATGGCAGCCTCTCCCGCCCCACCGGTCGCCCCCCGTTCCCGCCTGCGCCGTCTGGCCGGTTCCATGACCCGGGCCGAGTGGCGGCGGATGGCGGGGATGGCGGCCTTCATCGCGGCCCTGCATGTGATCGGCTGGTTCACCCTGGTCTCGATCGTCACGCCCGAGCACTACACCCTCGGGGAGAAGACCTTCGGCATCGGTATCGGGGTCACCGCGTACACCCTGGGCATGCGGCACGCCTTCGACGCCGACCACATCGCGGCCATCGACAACACCACCCGCAAGCTGATGCACGAGGGCCGGCGGCCGCTGTCGGTCGGCTTCTGGTTCTCCCTGGGCCACTCCAGCATCGTCTTCGCGCTGGCGGTCCTGCTGTCGCTGGGTGTCAAGGCCCTCGCCGGGCCCGTGAAGAACGACAACTCCACCCTCCACACCGCCACCGGCTGGATCGGGACCACCGTCTCCGGGACCTTCCTCTACCTCATCGCGATCATCAACCTCGTGATCCTCACCGGGATCTGGAAGGTCTTCCGCGAAATGCGGCGAGGACACTTCGACGAAGCCGCGCTCGAGGAGCAGCTGAACAACCGAGGGCTGATGAACCGGCTGCTGGGGCGGCTGATGAAGTCCCTCACCAAGCCGTGGCAGATGTATCCGCTGGGCCTGCTGTTCGGCCTCGGCTTCGACACCGCCACCGAGATCGCCCTGCTGGTCCTGGCCGGCACCGGCGCCGCCTCGGGGCTGCCCTGGTACGCCATCCTCTGTCTGCCCGTGCTGTTCGCGGCAGGCATGTCCCTGCTGGACACCATCGACGGCACCTTCATGAACTTCGCCTACGGCTGGGCGTTCTCCAAGCCGGTCCGCAAGGTCTACTACAACCTCACCATCACCGGTCTGTCCGTCGCCGTCGCCCTGATCATCGGCACCGTCGAACTCCTCGGCCTGGTCGGCGAGAAGGCCGGCCTCCACGGACCGTTCTGGGACTGGATCACCGGCCTCGACCTCAACATCCTCGGCTACCTGATCGTCGGCCTGTTCGTCGTCACCTGGATCGCCGCGCTGGCCGTGTGGAAGTTCGGCCGCATCGAGGAGAAATGGAGCGCGCACCTGAGCGGCCCGCCCTCCCCGCCCTCCCCGCCCCCGCCCGGGGGGCCGGGGCCGCGATAGCGGGAGGTCCGGCCCCTCGCACCGCAAGGAGCCGGGGCCGGGGCGAGCCTGTCTCAGCGTCTTTGGCCGATCTTCTCTTCCCGCATCAGCTCCGCCAGCTCGGCGTCCGACAGCGGGTGCAGCGTGTCCAGGAGACGCCGCAGCCCGGGTTCGCGAGGGTCTGGCTGGTGACCTCGGCCTCCGCGTCCCCGAGGTGGCGGGAGAGAGTGACGGCGCGGCCACCGGGGAAGGTGCGGACCATACGTAACCCGCCGTGCGCGTCCACCGTGCAGGAGACATCCTTCTGCGCGGGCTCGGGGCATCGCGGTGCCGGAGAGAGCGCCGAGCGCACGTTGAGGTCCACGTACGCCGACTCGTCCCGCCGGACGGAACGGTAGTCGACACTGAAGCAGGCGGGTCCGGCCTCGGCGCGGGTCACCTCCATGCCGTCCGGCGCGGCGCCCAAGTACAGCAGTTCCGCGTGCTCCCGGTAGCGCGCGACCTCCGCGTCGTGCCGGCGCTGCTTCGACTGCGCCGGGCCGACGCCGGCAGTCCGAAACCGAGCGTCGGCACCGTGACCGTCATCGCCGCCCAGCCCAGGAAGAGATGCAGGGCCGTCAGCGTGCTTCCGCCACTCGTCATACCGCGGCGCGGGGCAGGTCGAGCGAGCGGTACTCCTCGACGATCCGGTAGCCGACGCTCGTGTACAGGTTCATCGCCACCTCGTTGCCGCCCCACACGGTGAACATCAGCACCGAGTCACCGGCTGCCGACGTCGCCTGTTCACCGGCCGTCATCGCGGCCCGGCCGTACCCCTTGCCGCGGTGCCGCTCGTCGATGTGCAGCGAGTATCCGTAGGTGGCCCCCGGGAGGTGCCCGTGCTTCAACCAGCCGGTGCCGATCGGCTCGCCCTCCGCCTCAAGCACAAGGAGCGTGGTCTCGGGCGTCGCAAGGCCCTCGGGAATCAGCTTCGCGAAGTCGTCGTCGGCCTTGCGTGCGGCGCCCTCGGGGCTCTTGGCTCCCGCCCGCACGATGTCACCGGCGTAGGCGCGCTTCTCGGAGTCGAGCCACCCGGGGTACTCGGCCTGCGTCATCGGCCGTGCGGTGACTCCTTCGACCGGTTCCGGCGAGGAGCCGACGTGCCGCGCCCTCAGCTGACCGCGGACGCCGTAAGCGTCGAACAACTCGCCCGCCGGCTCCATGAGCCGTATGTCCAGCCTGCGTGCGCCGCGCTCCGCGCACCAGCGCTCGGCCCAGTCCCTGGCGGCCTCCTCGTGTCCCCGGCCGGCGTGGCGTGCGTCGACCCGGAGGTCGCAGATACGGCCCGCGGGCGGGTCGTCGCCCTCGGCCACGACCACGGCGACATGGCCCACCGGGGTCCCGTCCGCCTCGGTGATCGCGGCGACCGTCCAGTCACCGATGCCGGCGCGCATATCGCCGAGCACGCGCTCCGTCGCGGCCGCACCGAGCCCGGCCGCCGTGTACGCGGCGAACAGCCGCTGCTCGTAGTCCTGCTGCCATTCAGCGCTGTCACCAAGGATGTTGAATTCTGTCACCCGATCACACTAGCCACGTTGTCATGAACCTGAGCGGGAGTTTCTTCGGGCCGGGCCGTCGCGGGTCGGGCTCCGGGGGAGTCTGGCCTCCGCGTACCCTCGTTTTCCATGCCAGCCGCCCGCCTGCGTCACGTCGCGGTCCTCGTGCTCGACGGCGCGAAGCCGCTCGATGTCGGCATTCCCGCACAGGTCTTCACGACCCGCGCGAGCATGCCGTACGAGGTGCGGGTGTGCGGCGCGGCACCCGGCCTCGTGGCCGGCGGGGACGGGCTCTCGTACTCCGTCACCCACGGGCTCGACGCGCTCGCATGGGCCGACATCGTCTTCGTGCCCGGCTACCGGCTCCCCGACCGTGACGTTCCGCCGCAGCCCGTCCTCGACGCGCTGATCGCCGCCCACGACCGGGGCGCGCGCCTCGCCGCCATCTCGACCGGGGCCTTCGCCCTCGCCGCCACGGGTCTCCTCGACGGCCGCCGCGCCACGACCCACTGGCACTACACGAGGGCACTCGCGGCGAAGTACCCGCTGGTCCGGGTCGACGAGAACGTCCTGTTCGTCGACGAGGGCGGCGTGCTGACGTCGGCGGGCGCCGCGTCGGGCATCGACCTGTGCCTGCACGTGCTGCGCGGCGACCTCGGGGTGGCCGCGTCGAACTACGCGGCCCGGCGCCTGGTCGCCGCGCCCTACCGCAGCGGCGGCCAGGCGCAGTACGTGCCGCGCAGCGTGCCGGAACCGCTCGGCGAACGGTTCGCCGCCACCCGCGAGTGGGCGCTGCACCGGCTCGGCGAACCCCTCACCCTCGGGGCGCTCGCGCGGCACGCGGCGGTGTCGCCCCGCACGTTCTCGCGGCGCTTCGCCGAGGACACGGGGTACACCCCGATGCAGTGGGTCATGCGCGCCCGGGTCGACGTGGCCCGGGAGCTGCTGGAGCGTTCGGAGCGGGGCGTCGAGCAGATCGCCGCCGATGTCGGCCTCGGCACCGGCGCGAATCTGCGGCTGCACTTCCAGCGCATCCTCGGCACCACACCGAGCGAGTACCGGCGCACCTTCGCCCGGGGCGAATAGCCCGCGGCCGGGTGGCGGGATCCTTACGGACCATGGCGATCACGCCGCTGTCTGGCGGGTCCGGCGAGCGCGATGCTGAGGACGAGGAGAAGGGACTCTCACATGACTCGCATCGCCATCAACGGATTCGGCCGCATCGGACGCAACGTGCTGCGCGCGCTGCTCGAACGCGACAGCGACCTCGAGGTCGTCGCCGTCAACGACCTCTCGGAGCCCGCCGCTCTCGCGCGGCTGCTCGCGTTCGACACCACGGCCGGGCGGCTCGGGCGCCCGGTGAGTGTGGACGGGGACACCCTCGTCGTCGACGGCCGCCGCATCAAGGTGCTCGCCGAGCGGGAACCGGGACAGCTGCCGTGGGCCGAGCTCGGCGTCGACATCGCGCTGGAGGCGACCGGCCGCTTCACGTCCGCCAAGGCCGCCCGCGCCCACCTCGACGCGGGTGCGAAGAGGGTGCTCGTCGCCGCACCGTCGGACGGCGCGGACGTGACGCTCGCGTACGGGGTCAACAATGACGCGTACGACCCGGCCCTGCACACGGTCGTCTCGAACGCCTCGTGCACGACCAACGCGCTCGCGCCGCTGGCCGCGGTGCTCGACGAGCTCGCCGGCATCGAGCACGCCTTCATGACGACGGTGCACGCCTACACCCAGGAGCAGAACCTCCAGGACGGCCCGCACCGCGACCCCCGCCGCGCCCGCGCCGCCGGGGTCAACATCGTGCCGACGACGACCGGCGCCGCCAAGGCGATCGGCCTTGTGCTGCCGAACCTCGACGGCAAGCTGTCGGGCGACTCCATCCGCGTGCCGGTTCCGGTGGGCTCGATCGTCGAGCTCAACACCACCGTGTCCCGCGATGTGACCCGCGACGAGGTGCTGGCGGCCTACCTGGCAGCGGCGCAGGGGCCGCTGGCCGGGGTGCTCGAGTACTCGGACGACGCCCTGGTGTCGTCCGACATCACGGGCAACCCCGCCTCGTCGATCTTCGACTCGGCTCTCACCCGGGTCGACGGGCGCCACATCAAGGTGTCCGCCTGGTACGACAACGAGTGGGGCTTCTCGAACCGCGTGATCGACACGCTGACGCTCCTCGCCACGCGCTGAGCGGTCGCGGGGGCGGTCTCCACTGCCCCCGCCGACGCCCGCCGGCGGCGTGCCGCTCCCCCGGCCGCCGCAACGCCGTGTGGGTGGCCCCCCTTTCCGGTGGAACGGAAGGAGGACCACCCACACGGCGGTTTCAGTGGCCGATGTCAGGAACGGGGCTCCTGCGACTGGCCGGCGCGTTCCGCGTTCCGCTCCTTGATGCGCACCGTCTCCTTGCGGACCTCGGCCTGGGTGGCGCGCTCCTTGCGCAGCCACTCGGGGTCCTCCTGCTTCAGCGCGTCGATCTGCTCCGTGGTGAGGGCGTCCGCGACACCACCGCGCGCGAGGCCGGAGATGGAGACGCCGAGCTTGGCGGCGACCACCGGCCGGGGGTGCGGGCCGTTGAGTCGCAGTTCCTGCAGCCACTCGGGCGGATCGGACTGGAGAGCCGCCAGCTCGGTGCGCGAGACGACACCCTCCTGGAACTCGGTGGGGGTGGCTTCGAGGTACACACCCAATTTCTTCGCCGCGGTCGCGGGCTTCATTGTCTGGGTGGTCTGGTGCGACGTCATGGAGTCAAGAGTATCGAGCGTGTGCGACGCCGCTGACCACGACCGGTAACCTGGCGGGGTGACAGGCTCGGAAGCAACCCCTTCGTTCCGGCTCGCGTACGTCCCTGGGGTGACGCCCACCAAGTGGGTGCGGATCTGGAACGAACGCCTGCCCGACGTCCCCCTCTCCCTGGTCTCGGTGCCCGCCGCCGAGGCGTCCGACCTGCTGCTCGGCGGCGGCGCAGACGCGGGTTTCGTGCGGCTGCCGGTCGACCGTACGGATCTCAGCGCGATCCCCCTCTACACCGAGGCGACCGTGGTCGTGATCTCCAAGGACCACGTGGTGGCGGCGGTCGACGAGGTCTCCGTCGAGGATCTGGCCGACGAGATCGTGCTGCATCCGCTGGACGACACCCTCGGCTGGGACAGCCTGCCGGGCCTGCCCGCGATCGAGCGCCCCGCCACGACGGCGGACGCCATCGAGCTGGTGGCGGCCGGGGTGGGCGTCCTCGCCGTCCCGCAGTCGCTCGCCCGCCTGCACCACCGCAAGGACCTGACGTACCGGCCGCTCTTGGGCGCACCCGAGTCGCGCATCGCGTTGTCGTGGCCGGAGGACCGGACGACCGATCTGGTGGAGGACTTCATCGGGATCGTCCGGGGGCGGACGGTGAACAGCACCCGGGGCCGCGGTACGCCGCCGGCCGCGCAGCCGAAGCGCAAAGCCCCGGAGACCGGCGGCGCCCGGCGCAAGCCCGCGGCCGGTGCGGCGGCGGGGAAGGGCGCCCGGAGCGGTTCCGGAGGGGCGAAGGGGGCGAAGGGCGCCCGGGGCGGCACGAAGGGCGCCGCGGGCGCCAAGCGCGGAAAGCCCCGCCGGCGGCCGTAGCGGTGCGACGGCCGCGGTGGCGTGCACCGTGTGTCGACCACATGCGCCGGGCCCGTCACCCGTGAGCGGCGCTTCGTCGCGCCCGCCCGTCGGGGCCGCGCGGCCGGATGTCAGGATGGTTGTATGACGAGCAAGGTTTACTTCGACATCACCATCAATGACGAGCCCGCAGGGCGGATCGTCTTCAATCTGTACGACGACGTCGTTCCCAAGACGGCGGAGAACTTCCGCCAGCTGGCGACCGGCGAGCACGGCTTCGGCTACAAGGGTTCGTCCTTCCACCGGGTCATCCCCGAGTTCATGCTCCAGGGCGGTGACTTCACCCGTGGTGACGGCACCGGCGGCAAGAGCATCTACGGCGCGAAGTTCGACGACGAGAACTTCAAGCTGGCGCACACCAAGCCCGGACTGCTCTCCATGGCGAACAGCGGCCCGAACTCCAACGGTTCGCAGTTCTTCATCACGACCATCGTGACCTCGTGGCTGGACGGCAAGCACGTGGTGTTCGGCGAGGTCGCCGACCAGGAGAGCCTGGACCTGGTCACCAAGATCGAGGGCCTCGGCTCGCAGAGCGGCCGGACCAAGGCGAAGGTCACCATCGCCGACTCCGGGGTGCTCTGATCCCGACCCGCTGGCTGAACAGCTGACCGGACGCGCCGGCCGACGAACACCGTCGGCCGGCGCGTTCGTCGTTTCCGGGCTTCCACGGCCGGCACCGCCGCCGCCGTCCGCACTCCAGTGCACTGTCAACGGGAGGTTGACAGTGCCTCACTGTCAACTTACGGTTGACACATGACGAAGCCAGTGAGTCCCACGCATCCGGTCCGTCTCGACGACCTCATCGACGCCATCAAGAAAGTCCACCCCGACGCCCTCGACCAGCTCCAGGACGCCGTCATCGCCGCCGACCACCTCGGCGACGTGGCCGACCACCTGATCGGCCACTTCGTGGACCAGGCGCGGCGCTCCGGCGCCTCCTGGACCGAGATCGGGAAGAGCATGGGGGTGACCCGGCAGGCGGCGCAGAAGCGGTTCGTCGCCAAGGACCCCGGCGAGCCGACCACCCTCGACCCCAGCCAGGGCTTCAGCCGCTTCACCCCCCGCGCGAAGAACGTCGTGATGGCGGCGCAGAACGAGGCGCGCGCAGCGGGCAACAGCGAGATCGGGACGGAGCACCTCGTGCTCGGGCTGCTCAGCGAGCCGGAAGCGCTCGCGGCGGCGTTCATCAAGGCGCAGGGGGTGGTGCTGGACACCGTCCGCCAGGAGGCCACCGCCGCGCTCCCGGCACCCTCGGAGGAGGAGCTGCCCGAGCTCATCCCGTACAACGCCGGTGCCCGCAAGGCGCTGGAGCTCACCTTCCGCGAGGCGCTGCGGATGGGGCACAACTACATCGGGACCGAGCACATCCTGCTGGCCCTGCTGGAGCACGAGGACGGCGCGGGGCTGCTGACCGGCCTCGGCCTCGACAAGGCGACCGCGGAGACGGCCATCGCCGAGGCGCTCACGCTCATCGTCGCCGCACACGAGAAGGACTGACCGGCCCCCGGCCGGTGCGGCGGCCGCGTACCGGCCGTGCGGCGGAACGGGCCGCTCCGCCGCACGTGTCGCGGCCCCGGGTCCCGTACCCGCATCTACGTTCTCGAATTGGACACGAGGGACGCGGCGCGCCCCGGCCGGAACGGCCCGTCCCCTGCTCCGGGAGAACGCATGGCACCGCCCAGCAGCAGCACGTACGCGGCACCGGAGAAGTCGCGCGGGGGGCGGCTGCGGCGGCTGGGCGAGTGGTGCGCCCGCCACTTCGTCGTCGTGATCATCGCCTGGGTGGTCGCCCTCGGTGGGCTGCACGCCCTCCAGAGCGCGTTCGGGGGGACGTACTCCGACGACTTCAACCTGCCCGGCACCCAGTCGAACACGGGCGCCGAGTTGCTGAAGGCGCACGACCCCGCCGCGGGCGGCACCGGTGCGCAGGTGGTCCTGCACGACGCCCAGAAGCCCCTGCCGGATGTACGGAGCCAGGTCGATCAGGTGGTGGGCAACCTCCAGAAGCTGCCGCACGTACTGTCCGCCCAGAACCCGCTGCCGTCCTCGTCCTCGTCGACGTCCACCGCACTGTCCAAGGACGGCGCGACCGGTTACATCACCGTGCGGTTCGACGTGAACCCGACCTCGTTGGACGACGCCTATCTCCACCAGGTCGACACGGCGGTGAAACCACTGCGCAGCGCCGGGGTGGACGTCGAGTACGGCGGACCGCTGGGGGAGCTCGCCAGGCCCGAGACCAAGGACCTGACCAGCGAGGCCATCGGTTTCGCCGTCGCGGTGGTCGTCCTGCTCATCGGATTCGGCAGCGTCATCGCCGCCGGTGTCCCGCTGCTGACCGCGCTCATCAGCGTGATCGTCGGACTGAGCATCCTGTCGCTGGTGGCCGCGGCCACCACGTTCGCGAGTGTGTCCCCCACGCTCGCGACCATGATCGGACTGGGCGTCGGGATCGACTACGCCCTGTTCCTGATCACCCGCCACCGGCAGACCGTCATGGACGGCGGCGATCCGGTCCGGGCCGCCGGCCGGGCCGTGGCCACCAGCGGACGTGCCGTGCTCGTCTCCGGCTGCACCGTCATCGTCGCGCTGGCCGGGCTGTACGTCTCCCGGGTGAGCTTCATCGGCAAGCTGGGGGCCGCCGCCGCGGTCACCGTCGTCACCGCGGTCATCGGCGCGGTCACCCTGGTCCCCGCCCTGCTCGGCCTCATCGGCAGGCGCGTCGACCGCTACCGGGTACGGCCGCCGGTCGCGGAGGGCGGGGCCGTGCCGGGGACCCCGTCGCAGGGCGGCTGGCACCGCTACGCCCAGCGGGTGGAACGCCGGCCCTGGTGGTTCCTGCTCACCGGGCTCGTCGTGGTGGGGGTCCTGGCGATCCCGCTGTTCTCCATCCGCCTCGGGCACATCGACGACGGAGCGGATCCGACGGACTTCACCGACCGGCGCGCCTTCGACCTGATCTCCACCGGTTTCGGGCCGGGCGCCAACGGCCCGTTCACCCTGGTCGTCGATCAGCGGGCGGTGCCCGGCGCGGACCGCTCGGCGCTGGCGAGCAGTCTCCAGAAGGCGCTCACCGATGTCCCGGGCGCGGCCAGTGTGAGCCCGCTCCGGGCGACGGACGACGGAGCGCTGCTCATCGGCAACGCCGTCTCGAAGCAGGCCCCGCAGGACGCGGGCACGACCACGCTGTTCAACCACCTCAAGGACGACGTCCTGCCGAAGGGGGTGGCCGGCACCGACGCGTCCACCTATGTGACCGGAACGACCGCGGCCCAGGAGGATTTCCTCGACATCATCGTCAGCCGCCTCCCGCTCATCATCGCCGTCGTGGTCGGTCTGGCCTTCGTCATCATCCTGGTCGTGTTCCGCGGCGTCCTGGTGGCGCTGAAGGCCGCCGCCCTCAACCTGCTGTCGATCGCCGCCTCGTACGGGGTGGTGGTGGCCGTCTTCCAGTGGGGCTGGGGCGGGCCCTCGCTGGGCGTCTCCGGGAAGGTGCCCATCGAGAGCTACGTGCCGATGATGATGTTCGCGATCGTCTTCGGCCTGAGCATGGACTACGAGGTGTTCCTGATCGCCCGCGTGCACGAGGCGTGGCTGCGCACCCGGGACAGCAAGGGCGCCGTCGCACACGGGCTGGAGATCACCGCCCGGGTGATCACCTGCGCCGCGCTGATCATGGTCAGCGTGTTCGCCGCCTTCATCCTCAGCGACACCATCGTGGTCAAGATGCTGGGCCTCGGGCTGGCGGTCAGTGTGCTCGTCGACGCCACGATCGTCCGCCTGCTGCTGGTACCCGCCGTGATGACGCTGCTGGGCCGCAGCGCCTGGTGGATCCCCCGGTGGCTGGACCGGGTACTCCCCCACATCGACACCGAGGGCGAGCCGGTCCCGCCGACGCCCGCGCCCTGACCGGTTCCGTGCCGGTCAGAGCGAGGCGTACACCGCGTCGATCAGCGACGTCTTGCGCGGGTCGTCGGCGATGAGCGGGCCCATCCGGTTCATGACGTAGCCGAGGGCGATCCCGGCCTCCGGGTCGGCCAGGCCGCAGGAGCCGCCCGCGCCGTCGTGGCCGAAGGCGCGCGGGTTGGGACCGTACGAGCCGTTGGGGCCGCTCAGCCACAGGCCGAGCGCGATCTCCGTCTCCTGGGCGAACCCCGCGCCCAGCACCAGGTCGCGGCAGCCGCCCTGACCCTCGCGGACCCGTTCGGCGGCCGCCTCCGAGAGGACGCGCCGGCCGCCGAGGCTGCCTCGGCCCGCGAAGACGCCGTACAGGGCGGCGACCGCGCGGGCCGTGCCGTGGCCGTTGGCCGCGGGGATCTCGGCCGCCCGCCACTCGGCGGTGTTGGCGGCGGCCGCGCCGGTGGGCGGATTGAGCAGCGAGGCGACGGCGACCGGCTCCATCCGCGCGAAGAGCGCCGCCTGCCGGGCCAGGTCCGCCTTCGGGACGACGAGTTCGGCGGCCCGCCCCGCCTCCTTCTCGGGGAGGCCCACGGAGAAGTCGATGCCGAGCGGGCCGGTCACCTCGCGCCGGAGGAACTCCCCCGGCAGCAGCCCGCTGACCCGCCGGACCACCTCGCCGACCAGGAAGCCGTACGTGATCGCGTGATAGCCGGACCGGGTGCCGGGCTCCCACCACGGTTCGGTCGCGGCCAGCCGGGCGCAGGTCAGCTCCCAGTCGTAGAGCTCGGCCAGGGTGTGCGGCTCACGGAGCCCCGCCAGGCCCGCGCGGTGGGAGAGCAGATGCCGCACGAGAACGGCCTCCTTGCCCGCCGCCGCGAACTCGGGCCAGTACGTGGCGACCGGGGCGTCGAGGTCCAGCAGGCCGCGGTCGGCGAGGACGTGGGCGCAGAGCGCGGTCGGCCCCTTGCTCGTGGACCAGACGTTGACCAGGGTGTCCTGCTCCCAGGCGCGGGTACGGGCCCCGTCCGCCCAGCCTCCCCAGAGGTCGGCCACGGGCTGTCCGTCGACCAGGACGGTGACGGCCGCGCCCAGTTCGTCCCGCTCGCGGAAGTTCGCCTCGAACGCGTCGCGCACCGCGGCGAAGCGCGGGTCGCAGTGACCGTGGATCGGCGGCACGGTGGCCTCCCTCGCCTGGGACATGCCTGGTCGGACTCGGCTCCAGGACAACATACCGACTGGTCGGACCGTCAGGAAGACGTGGTGCGCCCCGATCCCGGGCGGACCGGGCACCGCGCCCTCAGCGGGCCCCGGTTTCGAGGCGGAGGCTCCAGCGGCGGGGCAGACCGGTCAGCGTGACGGTGGAGAGCGGGCGGACGTCGACGTTCCAGTACGTCGAGGGCGGGGCCCGCAGCGCGTACACGAGGGCGGCCCGGACGACGGACGGTTCGGCGACCGCGACGATCGACCCGTCGCAGGCGGGGCGGGTGTCCAGCCAGCCGCCTATCCGGGAGATGAACGCGAGCAGCGGTTCGCCGCCGTGCGGCGCGGACCGCGGGTCCGCGAGCCAGGCGTCCACGGCCGCCGGTTCGCGCGCCGTGACATCCGCCAGGGTGCAGCCGCGCCAGCGCCCCATGTCGCAGTCGCGCAGGGCGGGCTGGACCATCGGGGCGAAGCCGAGTGCCTGGCCGGTGGCACGGCTGCGGGCGGTCGGTGAGCAGTAGCGCAGCTCGGCCGCCCCCAGGGGGATCAGGGCCGCGGCGGCGAACTGCACCTCGTGCCAGCCGGCCTCGTCGAGCGGCCGGTCGTCGTCGAAGCGCTCACCGAGCAGCGAGGAGTTGCGCGCCGCGGCGACGAGTGAGACTCGAACACTCATGGCCGCGATCGTGGAGCCGATCGCCCCGCGGGTCAAGAGCGCGGCCGGAAGCGCTTCCGGGTCAGCCGAGCGTGAGGGACATCCACTTGGCCGGGCTGTCGAGCGGCTTGAAACCGACCTTCTCATACACGCCGTGGGCGTCCTCCGTGGCGAGCACGACCCTGCGGACACCGGCCTCGGCGAGGTGGTCGCGCGCCGCGGCGACGATCCTGGCGCCGAGTCCGTGGCCGCGGGCTGCGCGGTCGACGTACACGTCGCAGAGCCAGCCGAAGGTGGCGTGGTCGGTCACCACCCGCGCGTACGCGGCCTGTTCGCCCGACGCGAGGTCGTAGGCGCCGAAGTTGAGCGAGCCCGCGATGGCCAGATCCTGGCGCTCCCTGGTCCGGCCGAGTGCCCAATAGGCGTCGGTGGAGAGCCAGTTGTGAATCCTGGCCGCATCCAGCCGGGCCGGGTCGGACGATATCTCGTAACGCTGCTGGGGAGTTTCCGTCATGCCCGGAGTCTAGGGCCTGTATGGGGTTGTCCCGCGGAAGGAGGAGCGGGGCTGGGTGCGTGCGATCGCAAGGCGCCGAAACGCTCTTGCAGCGGAGCTACCAGGGCGTTTCGGCAACGCCGCGAGCGTGCGTGCCCAGCCCCGTGACGCCGCGGGACAACCCGATACAGGCCCTGGGACTCGCGGGGTCCGGCGAGTCGAGGACGCTCCCCCAGGCCGTGTGCAGGCGTCGCACGCCCTCGGCGATCTCGGCCGTTCCGGCAACGGCCGCGTAGCTCAACCGGACGTGGGGCGCCGGGGGTTCGGCGCAGAAGTACGGGCGTCCCGGCGCGATGGCGACCCCGGCGCGCAGGGCGGCGGAGACCATGGCGGACTCGTCGGCGCCGGGTCCGGTGCCGGGCAGGCCCACCCAGAGGCTGCCTCCGCCCGCGGGGACGTGCGGGAGCGCGAGGGCGGGCAGATCGCGGCGCAGCGCCACGGTCATCGCGGTGCGCCGGGCCCGCAGCTCGGCGGACAGGGAGCGCAGATGGCGGCTCCAGGCCGGTGTGCCGACGAGTTCGAGCGCGGCCTCCTGGAGGGGCCGGGGGACGAAGAAGCTGTCGACGACCTGGATGGCGCGCAGCCGTTCGAGCACCGGGCCGCGTGCGGCGAGGGCGCCCACCCTGAGGCTGGGCGAGGTGACCTTGGTGAGGGAGCAGACATGGACGACGACCCCGTCGGGGTCGTCGGCGGCCAGCGGTCGCGGCAGCGGTCCGGCGTCGTCGTGGACGAGCCGCCGGGCGAAGTCGTCCTCGATGACGAACGCGCCCGCCTCCCTGGCGATCCGGACGACCTCGGAGCGCCGGGCCGGGGCCAGGACCGCGCCGGTCGGGTTCTGGAACAGCGGCTGGCAGACCAGGACACGGGCGCCGGTGGCCCGGAAGGCGGCGGCGAGCAGTTCCGGCCGTACGCCGTCGGTGTCGGCCGGGACCGGCACGGGCCGCAGCCCGGTGGCCCGCGCCACGGCCAGCATGCCCGGATAGGTGGGCGATTCCACGAGGACCGGGGCGCCGGGCGGGGCGAGGGCCCGCAGCGCGGTGGCCAGGGCGCTCTGGCCGCCGGCGGTGATCAGTACATCGGCGGCGGTGAGCGCGGGCCCGATCTCGCGGGCGAACCAGGCGCGCAGTTCGGTCAGCCCCTCGGTGGGCGGGCGGCCCCAGGCGCCGGGGCGGCGGCCGGCCCGCGCGAGTGCGGCGGCGAGGGCGCGTTCGGGCTGGAGCGAGCTGTGCAGGTAGCCGCCGTTGAACTCGACGACGCCCGTGGCCGGGGCCGCCAGGGTGGCCAGGACGCCCGAGGCGTCGACCGTACGGGGCACGACCTCAAGGCCGCCGTCGCCGCTGAGCGACACCTCCTGCCATGAGGTGTCACCGGGCCGCGGTGCGTCGGCGCGCGGCTGCGCCCGGAACGCGCCGGCGCCGGGGCGGGTGGTGACGAGCCCTTCCGCGGCGAGCTGCGCGACGGCCCGCGAGACGGTGACGGGACTCGCCCGGAAGCGCTCCACCAGGGCGCGGCTGGACGGCAGCTTCTCACCCGGCGAGTAGCGGTTCAGTTCGTCCCGGAGACAACCCGCCAGATCGGCCACACTGCTACGCTCATGCATGAAAGCAGAGGATAGCGCTACTCTCCGCAGCACGATAGCGGTCACCGCCACAGCGGACGGCCCTGCCCGCCCCCCGGCGCCGGACGAGGCAGCCGGTGACCCCGGGTCCCGGTCGGCGGGCCGGAGCGGAACGCTGCTCGCCGGGCTCGGCGTGGTCGCTTTCTCCCTGACCTTCCCGTCGACCGCGTGGGGCCTGGAGAGCTTCGGCCCCTGGTCCCTGGTGGCGCTGCGCAGCCTGCTGGCCGCCGTGATCGCGGGCAGCGTGCTCCTCGCGACCCGGGTACGGGTTCCCCAGCGCCGGCACTGGGCCGGGCTGGCCGTCGTGGCGGGCGGTGTGGTGGTGGGGTTCCCGCTGCTGACCACGCTGGCGCTGCGGACCTCGACGACCTCGCACGCGGCCGTGGTGGTGGGGCTGCTGCCGCTGACCACGGCGGTGTTCGCCTCCGTGCGCACCGGATCGCGCCCGTCCCGCACGTTCTGGATCGCGGCGGTCACCGGCGCGGGGGTGGTGATCGCCTTCACCGTGCTGCAGAGCGGCGGCGCGCTCTCCGCCGGGGATCTCTACCTGTTCGGCGCCCTGCTGGTGTGCGCGGCGGGGTACACCGAGGGCGGCAGGCTGGCGAAGGTGATGCCGGGCTGGCAGGTGATCGGCTGGGCGCTGATCCTCACCCTGCCGCTCGCCGTGGCGGGCACCGCGCTCGCGCTGCCGTACGAGCCGGTGCGGCTGACCGCGCACGGAGTGATCGGCCTGGTCTGGGTCGCGGCGTGCTCGACCTTCTTCGGGCTCTACGTCTGGTACCGGGGCATGGCGGAGATCGGGGTGGCGCGGGCCAGCCAGCTCCAGCTCGCGCAGCCGCTGCTGACGCTGGTCTGGTCGTACTTCCTGCTCGGCGAGAAGGTCTCGGCGGCCGCACCGGTGGCGGCGGTGGCGGTGCTCCTCTGCATCGCGGCGACCCAGCGCGCGGGCGGCGCCGGGCGCGGCCGGTGACCGGGCGGGCCGCACCACCCCTCCGGACCGCCCGTCCGGGAATTCCCGCACCGGGCGAAGCCGCCGTCCGGACATAGACTTGTCGACATGGACCGCCACCCCGTGAGGAGGTCACACCCGATGGAGGCACACACGGGCGACCGGCTGGTGACGCACGGCAGGACCGTGGGGCAGCAGGACCGGGTCGCAGAGATCGTCGAGGTGCTCGGGGACGGGGGCGCTCCCCCGTACCGCGTCCGCTTCGACGACGGACATGAACATCTCCTGGCTCCCGGCCCCGACAGCGTCGTCCGGCACGACGCCGCCCCCGGTACGGTCCCAGGACCGTAGAGGCCCCGGGACCGTACAGACCGCGGCCGGTCAGCCGGGCGGGCGCACCCGCGACCGGTAGTGGTCGGCCACCACCCGCGCCATCGCGCCGATCCGGTCCGCGACCACGACCTTCCCGGAGAAGTAGACGTGGCCGCGGGCCTGGTCGTACCCGGCGGCGAGGTCGATGTGGCGGGAGAGTTCCGCCGGGTCCTGCCAGGCCGCTGGCTGGGCCGGATCACCGGCCTTGTAGAGCGCCTCACCGATGAAGAGGTCGACGCCCGTGCCCCGTACCACCTCGTTCCACCAGGGCAGCAGGACGGCGTAGTCGGCGGCGGCGTAGCCGATGTTCCAGTAGAGCTGCGGGCAGATGTAGTCGATCCAGCCCTTCTTGATCCAGCCGCGGGTGTCGGCGTACAGATCGTCGTAGGTCTCCACCCCCGCCGCGCTCTTCGAGCCGAGCGGGTCGGTGGAGGCGTTGCGCCACACCCCGAACGGGCTGATGCCGAACCGGACCGCCGGCTTGACCGCCTTGATCCGCTGGGCGGTCTCCTGCACCAGCTTGTCGATGTTGGCGCGCCGCCAGGCCGCCTTGCTCGCGAAGCCCGCACCGTACTTCTCGTACGCGGCGCCGTCCGCGAAGGACTGCCCGGCCACCGGGTACGGGTAGAAGTAGTCGTCCCAGTGGACCGCGTCGATGTCGTAGCGGCGGACCGCGTCGAGCATCGCGTCCTGGACGAAGCCGCGGACCTCGGGAAGGCCCGGGTTGTAGTACAGCTTCCCGCCGTACGGCAGGGCCCAGCCGGGGTGCAGCCTCGCGGGGTGGGTGGCGGCCAGCCGGGACCGGTCGGTGTGGTTCGCGACCCGGTACGGGTTGAACCAGGCGTGCAGCTCCAGGCCGCGGCTGTGCGCCTCCCGCACCGCCGTGCCCAGCGGGTCCCAGCCCGGGTCCTTGCCCTGGACGCCCGTGAGGCACGCGGCCCACGGCTCGTACTGGGAAGGCCACAGCGCGTCGGCGGACGGGCGGACCTGGAGGATCACCGCGTTCAGCCGGCGGTCGACGGCCTCGTCGAGGTACGCGATCAGCTCGGACCGCTGCGCGGCGGCGGACAGTCCCGGTTTCGAGGGCCAGTCGAGGTTGCCGACCGTCCCCACCCACATGCCTCTGAGCTCCCGCCGCAGCGCGTCACGGGGTCTCCCCACCCGGTCCGCGCGCCCCGCGTCCGGCCCGGACCCGGCGGCCTCACCGGGCACGGCGGCCGAGGCCACCGCCGCCACCGCCGTCCCGGCCGTACCGGCCACAAAGCCCCTCCTGGCGATTTGCCGCATTTCTTCGCACCTGCCGTCTCTCTGTCCGCGCCCGGATCCCCGGAATCAGGGGCCGGGGCCGAGCATGCACGCCCCGGCCCGTGATCCCGGGGAAGGCGCGGAGTAACGTCGTGGGGTCGGGGCGGGGCCCGGAACCGAACGGAAGCCGCCGCACGGAGAACAGTGAAAGGCACGAGGTGACGGACCCCATGGCGGACATCGCACGCGTCGGAGTGGTCGGCTGCGGCCAGATGGGCGCAGGCATCGCAGAGGTGTGCGCCCGCAGCGGCCTCGACGTCAGAGTGGCCGAGACCACCGGCGAGGCGCTGGAGATCGGCCGCACCCGCCTCTACAACTCCCTCTCGAAAGCCGCGGAACGCGGCAAGATCACCGAGGAGGAGCGCGACGAGACCCTCGGCCGCCTCAGCTTCACCACCGACCTCGGTGAGTTCGCCGACCGCGATCTCGTCATCGAGGCCGTCGTGGAGAACGAGCAGGTCAAGACCGAGATCTTCCAGGTGCTGGACCAGGTGGTGACCCGGCAGGACGCGATCCTCGCCTCCAACACCTCCTCGATCCCGCTGGTGAAGCTGGCCGTCGCGACCTCGCGCCCCGACCAGGTCATCGGCATCCACTTCTTCAACCCGGCCCCGGTGCAGAAGCTCGTCGAGCTGATCCCCGCGCTGACCACCTCGGACGAGACGGTCAAGCGTGCGGAGGCCGTGGTGCAGGACATACTCGGCAAGCACCCGATCCGCGCCCAGGACCGGTCCGGCTTCGTCGTCAACGCGCTGCTGATTCCCTACCTGCTCTCCGCGATCCGGATGTTCGAGTCGGGCATCGCCAGCCGCGAGGACATCGACAACGGCATGGAGATGGGCTGCGCCCACCCGATGGGCCCGCTCAAGCTCGCCGACCTGATCGGCCTGGACACCGTGGCCTCGGTCGCGGACTCCATGTACGCCGAGTACAAGGAGCCGCTGTACGCCGCTCCCCCGCTGCTCCAGCGGATGGTCGACGCGGGCCGTCTCGGCCGCAAGACGGGCTCGGGCTTCTACCCGTACGCCTGACCGCCCGTCCGCGGGCCCGGCGCTCACGGCGCCGGGCCCGCCGGTGCACGTTTCCCGAGGTCAGGGATTGGTGCGGCCCCGAAGAGCCTCGTCTGCCACTGCCGACCCGACGCCATGCCGGAGCGCTATGGAGCGACGGCGCGGATGCGCGGGCCCGATGCCCTGGGCCTTTCAGCGCTGTCGCAGCCTTCCGTGCTTGTACTGCGAAAACTCCCTCGGATGTCCCTCCGACAGAGCTGAAAGTCCCTGAAAAGTCCCTGGCAACTGCGACCCGGGACCTACGCGTTACGAGACGGAGAGCGATCATGCCGGGGAATGCCCTGCCGTAGTGTCTCGTGGCATTCTTCCTGGTCAGAGCATCTGCAGCAGCTTGGCCTGTGCCACCTCGTGCCGCACCGTCCGAAGGCATCTGTCCACCGCCCGTCCACCGGTGAGGCCGATCGGCCGCTCATCCCCGTCAGACCTCGCGGCTCTCCCCGAGGACCACGCACATTGGGCCGGAGGCACTACGGCGACTGTGTCTCTCCTGCAACGCGCGGCCACCCGGCCTCCGCAGGGCCCGCCCCTCGAAACGCATCGGAGCCCTGCACCAATGGCGCCGGGCCTCCGCTGCACTGCTACACCATTCACGGGCCCTGATCCCGAGTCGGAAGGGCGTACTGCTGACGCTGCGAACCACTGGCGAGCTCTCATAGCGCCACTACGGCAGTCCGGTGGTCCGTCCTGTGTCTGCTCCGGCTTACGGACCCCACTGCCGAATCTCTCGGCGCGCGCGCCGCAACCGACGCCGTTTACCGAGGGAGGACTGGTACTGCGGACTGCGGACTGCGGTACTACTTGTAACCGCCGTCGACGGGTACGCCGGAAGGTGTCGGCGGCGGACGGGGGGCGGGCGGCGCGGGTCAGGTGGTCAATCCGCGGGGCAGGACGTGTCCTTCGTGGGCTACCCGTCGGCTGGCGGAACTCGCGGGGACGACGGCCAAGGCCGTCCGGCACTACCACGAGATCGGTCTGCTGGACGAGCCGGAACGAAAGGGCTGTTGCGGAGTCGGTCGCCGTGCACGCACTGGTCGAGTTCTACAACCGCGCGCACCTCGACGTGCTGCGACGCGTCCACAGCATCCTCGTCGAGAACGACACATCAGGGAGCGAGAGCCGCGGCGCCCAGCAGTGAGGGCGGCGCCGGGGAGTCACACGCCGCATTCATGTCGTCCGCGCAGCGTCGTACCAGCCCACAGAAACGAGGCACCTGCGGCAGTGGACCGCACGGATTACGGTTCGCTGGTGTCCAAGCAGGAGCGGTCGTGGCAACGACTCCGTCGTCCACTCGTCACACCATCAGGTGCACACTGGGATCCGCCCCCAGAGTCACGAAGCGGCGCTCTGAGAGCGGTCACCGTGGGCATCCACGTCGGACAGGAGCCCGTCGAGCCGCTTCATGACGTCCACCTGGGCTGGGTTGTAGAGATCGCTGATGGCTTTGCCGATGGTGCGGGCGGTGTGCTGTCGGCCGCGCGGGGCGTCTGAAGCGAGATCGCTGAGCCCGGGATGGCGGACCCGGAGGCCTCGAACGTATGGCACGAGACGCTCGGCGAGATTCTGGCGGGTCACCTCGTCGGCATCGGCCGGAAGCTCGTTGAGTTCCAGTGCCACCGGCTGCGGCTCCTGATGGAGCAAGTCGGCATAGGCGTCCATCCCACTGGGCCCGAGGACCGTACCGAGGACGGTGACGAAAGAGCGGTCCGGGGCAGGAAGCTCGGCGGTCTTGTCCACGGAGACGAAGCGGAGGGGAAGATCGCTCGCAGCGTGTCCGCGCAGGAGGGCGCCCACCTCCGCGCGGGCGTGTTGCAGGCGTTCGATGGTGGCGGCCAGCTCCGTGTCGAGAGCCCGCAGATCACGCGGATCGGGGCCCGAATCCGGGTCGTCGTCCATGCCCGCGATCTGGGACAGGGAGAAGCCCAGAGCGGTGAGGCGCTTGATCCGGAGGAGCCGGACGAGGTGGCTGACGCCGTACTGCTTGTAACCGTTGGAGCGACGCTCCGGCTCTTCAAGCAATCCGATGTCGTGGTAATGCCGTACGGCCCTGAGGCTGACGCCGGCCAGCTCCGCCATCTCCCGAGTGCTCCACGCCATGATCGAATTCTCCCTCGCCGTCTGGTGCCGTGTCTTTGCGTTTCTTTGCGGTCGCCGTCGAGAATTCGAGTCCGGCAACTGTCCGGCGGGCGGATAGCCGCCGACCATGCCGGTCTGTCCACGCCGGTGCCCGTCGCACCGTGGTCTCGCGCCCCGGCGCGAAGGGGTGGCTGGTCCGGTTCACGGCCGAGGTGGTCCGGCGGATGGTGCGGGGCCGGTGGAGAGGACTTGGTCGACGGCGGCGTTGAGGGTCTCGGTCTCGGCGATGAGGACGGATTCGCCGGTGGGCAGGGCGCGTTCGACCGAGAGTCCGTTGAGGACGGTGAGAAGGAACCTGACGTTGCGGGTGTGGTCTCCCGGGGGCAGTGCGCCTTCCTCGGAGAGCACGGTCAGCCAGTGTTCGACCCGGCGCTCCGCCTCCCGCTCGTGGGCGAGGTAGGCGGTGCGTACCGGTTCGGTCGGCTCGGGCTCGATGAAGCTCCGATAGACCGTGCCCCATGCGGTTCGCGCGTCCTCATTGGTGCCGAGCGGTGCGAGAACCTGCCGCAGGCAGTTCAGCAGCCGTTCGCGGGGCGACAGTGTCCGGTCCCGGATCGAGTCGCCGGGCAGCAGGTGTTCGTAGATCCGCTCGAGCAAGCTGTCCTGCAGCGCGCGCTGGGTGGGGAAGTGGAACCTCAGCGAGCCGGTGCTCACCCCCGCACGCGCGGCGACCGCGCGCACGCTCAGCTTCGCCGCTACGTCCTCGGCGATCATCTCCGCGGCGGCCTTGAGGATCTTCTCGCGTGTTTCCATGTCCCGCTCTCCTTCGCTTCTCCCAGCACCCTTCACTGTACTAGCACGCCGTACTAGTACAGTGTGCTAGCGTCTTTCTAACACGCTGTACCAGTGAGGGTGCGGCCGAGGCGCGAAGGAGTCCGCGGAGCATGGCGTGGAAGCAGTGGGCGGCATCGAAGCGCCTCAAGCCGGGCGACGGCAGGGAACTGCAGCGGTTCCGCTGGTGGCAGCCCCCCGTGCGCTCCCTGTTCTGGTTACGGCTTCCCGGTGACGGCGGGCAGGAACGCCTGCACGCCGTCGACGTACGGCACTGGGCGCGATTGGACAACAGCAGGATCCGTGCACACCTGTTCACGGACGGCAGGCACGTGGCCGAGTCGAAGTTGCCCGCGGTCTTCCCTGTCGACGGGGGCGTCATCGAGGTGGCGATGAGCAGCTACGGCATCAAGCGCTGCCACTATCGCCCCTTGGACGGACAACCGTCTCAGCTCACGCCCGACCCTGCCTCCGCGGAGGGACGGAGGGCGCGCTTCGGCACCCGCCACCCGGGACTGAGCGGGGCGATCGCCGTCGGATCGGTGCTGCTGCTTGTCATCGGTGTGGGCCTGAACCTGTTGCAGCTCGCTGAACCCGTCTCCGAGATCCCTCCCGTCGCGCAACGGGTCGGAGCGTTCGATTCCCCGATACACCTGCCGATCTGGCTGAACCTCGCACTGGGGGGCGGGGCAGTTCTGGCGAGCATGGAGCGCGCACTCCGCCTGCGGCACTCCTCCCTGCTCGACGCGGCCGGTCACTGACTCCTCGAAGCGAGGAAAGCGCGACCACACCAGCCCTCTTCGGCCGGCCTCTCGCGCGACCGGCACGGCCGGGCTACAGGGAATGACACACGTAGGACGAAAGGAAGATGATCATGACCCAGTTGAGGCCACGGACCGCCGCCAAGTACGGGGCGGCGTTCGCCACAGCCCTCATGGTCCTGACGGGGTGCTCGTCCGGCGTCTCGGGGCTGCGCAGCACGTCCGCAACAGGCGCGTCGGCCCCGGCCCCCTCCCCTGACCCGCTCACTTGGAGCATGTGCGGGAAGGACCTGGAATGCGCCACGATCAAGGTGCCGCAGGAATACACCGACCCCGAGGGCGCACAGATCCCGCTCGCGGTCATGCGGCACCGGGCCACTGATCCCGACCAGCGCATCGGCAGTCTCATCTTCAACCCGGGCGGACCCGGGGTCGCCGCCACCGAGACACTGCGCAATCTGCCCAAGACAGCCGGCACTCCGGGCGCTTTCTCGGCCGCTGTGCTCGCCAGATTCGACGTCATCGCGATGGACCCGCGCGGCGTCGGCCAATCGCAGGCCGTTCGCTGCCTGACCGACCAGCAGCGAGCCGACGCCGCCGGCACCTCCTTCGACCCGGCGATCCCCGGGGGCAAGCCTCTGCCGCGACTGCTGGCCGATGCCGCCGCGTTCACCGACGGCTGCGCCAAGCACCAGAGCAAGAAGTTCCTGGCCAGCCTTTCCACCGACAACGTGGCTCGCGACATCGACCGAGTCCGCGCCGCACTCGGCGAGAAAAAGATCACGTACTACGGCTTGTCCTACGGCACCGTGGTCGGCCCGATGTACGCCACCCTCTTCCCTCACCGAGTCCGCCAGATAGTGCTCGACGCGCCCGTCGACACCAACCAGTGGTTCGGCAACTCCCTCCCCTTCCAGAACGACGTCGCTGTGGCAAGCGAACGAACCCTCAACGCCTGGTTCAAGACCTGTCGCGCCGAAGGGGCCGCAGTATGCCCGTTCGGGGCAGGTGACCCGGAGGCGGCATTCGACACACTCATCGACACGTTGGAAGCGAAGCCACTGAAGGTCGCACCCGCCCAGGGGGGCGCCACCCCGGGCGGCGAGCTCGACGGTGCCATGGCCCTGGAGACCACTCGAGCCCTGGCCGGTGACCAGAACACCTGGCCCTTGCTGACCTCGGCGCTCCTGGCCGCACAGAAGGGCAACGGCGCACCCCTCTATACCCTGTGGAGCAGCGTCACGGTATCCCCCTTCCCCGTCCCCACCGCGATGTTCGAAACGCACACTGCGGTACGCTGCGCCGACTGGAAGACCCCGTCCGGCATCGCCGCGCACAAGGCCGCAGCCACAAAGGCCACTACTGAGGCGAAGCGGATCGGGACCCGGGCCGCCTACTCCGCTCTCAACTGCGCACGGTGGCCCGCGCCGAACAAGGACCGCGTCACCAAGCCGCTCACAGGCGCCGGTGCGCCACCGGCACTGGTGGTCGCAGGCCGACTGGACCCCGTCACCCCCCATCACTGGGCCGAGAACATGACCCGGACTCTGGACGCCGCGGTCCTGCTCACACGTGAAGGAGTCGGACACGGCTCCTACGGCATCAACTCGTGTGTCAACAAGGCAGTTGACGCCGCGCTCCTCCACGGCACCCACCCCGCCGACGGCACCGTGTGCAAGACGGACACGCCCGCAACCACCCGCCCCCTTGTCCCTGCGAAGCGTTGAGTCACAGCCAGCCGTCACCCGCCCACGCATACGCACGGCATGACCTCAGAACAGCGGAAGGACCTACGCACGGGCTGACTGATGTTCAAGGCCACAGCTAAGGGCTGGCCCGCATTTCCCGCCGGGTGCCCGACGATGGTCAAGGCACCTCGTCACGTTGTCGGAGCGTCCCCATACATCCAGTATGTGGACGCTCCTTCGCTTTGCGATGCGCCGCGCCTGGACGCCACGCGCTTGATCCACCGGGAATTGCGGGATAGTCCTCACGCAACCCACTTCAGGGCCCCGCCCGTGCGTGATTCTGCGCCGGCTTGGTGAACTGACGCACCGCAAAAGCGGACAGAGAATAGGTCCTGGGTTCTCAACCAAGGCGGTCTCGGCGATGTAATCCGCGGTTGCTGACGGCGCAGGTCAAACAAGGCAGAAGGAAAACCCGTGCCTTGCCCTCGTTGCCACCCCGCTCACAGCACACCACCTGGCCAGTTCAAGGAGAGACCGCCCCGTCATCGGCGACTCCGATTGCACCAGCGGTCTCTCCCACTGCTGCTACCGCACGTCCAGCACACCTTTCGCCGACGTCGACTCCAGTCTCCGCAACACCGCGATCGCCCGGCCCACCCCGGTTTGAGGGACAGGCCCAGCGGCACGGCCAGGGCCCGCCGGGAGCCCGGCACGAGAACGGTCATAACTGCGCGGGTCCCGTGCATCCCGCACGTCCTGTCGGGACGCCCCCCAGGCGCGAGGCGGACGCCGGTTACGCCTCTGTCACGACGGCGGACTCGGCGCACACCATGCAATAGATCCCGAAATGTCTATTCTCCAGGTCGTACAGAACTATGCCGTAACGTCACCAGTTTCACGGCTCGAACCGGAGGTAGGAGAACCGCTGAAAAGCAAACCAGGGGCGAGGGCGTAGCGGTTACTCCCTGATGGGTGGGCGAACGCCCAATTCGTCTCACCTGCCCCCTGACAGGGATTAGAGGAAGGGAGGGTGCGACCGATGAGCCTCTCCCCTGCACACATTTCACTCTCTTATCGGCGATAGAAAACTCTTGCCCACTTCGGCTAGCACAAAGGGGAGTTCTGATGCCCACGACTCTCGCTCAGAAACTGTATCTGCTCTGCTACACCGTCAAGAAGGAAAAGTTCCAGCTCGACAACATTCAGGGGCGCGGCCAGCTGCTGCGGGCCGGGGCGATGACTGAGCTGGCCCGTAACGGTCTGCTGGACGCGACCGGGGGGAAGGTTCGGCGGCTCTCCGGCAATCCGCCCGAGGATCCGTTCACGGCATCGGTCTGGTACGACCTGCCCGAGGACAAGCCCAAGGGCTGGCTGAAGTTCCTGCACAACAAGGCGCACACAGCCGAAACCCCGGTCCGCGACCAGTTGCTCGCCTCCGGGGATGTCGCCATCGAACGGCAGAAGAAGCTGGGGGTCGTGTCCACCAACAGGGTCACCGTGGTGCACCCGGACCTGGTGCACGCCCTGCAGGACCGGGTGCGCGCGATCGTGCTCGACGGCGCTCCCGCCGATGACCTGACGGACGAGCTGGCCATGGCCGTCCTGGCGGTCGAGCTGGAGCTCACCTCGGTGTGGAGCAAAGAGGACCGCCGCACCCACAAGTCCGCCCTGAAGGCGCAAGCGGCGCGGTTCGACGCGTTCGTCCCCGGACTGCGCAAGGCACTGCGCGACTCCTATCTCGCGAGCCGGGCCGTGGGAGGCGGCTGGAGCGCCTGAACCGCACCACGACCGCAACGAGAAATTCCCGAGAGACGCTGCAACCGCAGCCCGTGACCAGGAGTGATCGATGACCCAACTCGAAGACGAGCACGCCCCCTCCCCAACTCACGACCGGGGCAACACAAGCGCGCCGCCCCCCGCCCCGGTTTCACCCGTTCTCGAGTCCATGGGCGGCATCGCGGGCTTCGTCTACTCGACCGTCCCGGTCGTGGTGTTCGTGATCGCACTCGCCTTGCTGTCGACGAAGGCAGCCGTGATCGCGGCGGTAGCAACCGGTGCGGTGCTCACTGTGGCCCGGCTGGTGCGCGGGGAACGTCTTCTCGCCGCTTCGGGCAGCCTGACCGGTGTTCTGGTCGCGGCAGGCATCGTCGCACTCACCGGATCCGCCAAGGACTTCTTCCTGCTGGGCATCTGGGTGGCCTTCGCAGGATTCGTCGCCACCTTCGGTTCGGTCCTCCTGCGCCGCCCCCTGACCGGTGTGGCGTGGAACCTCCTGCACGGTGGCGCGCACGCCTGGCGCGCGGACCGTCAGGTTCTGCGGGCACACGACATAGCCACGCTCGCAGCGGCGAGCGTCCTCGGCGCCCGGTTCGTAGTGAAGCAGTGGCTCTACGCGCATGACGCCACCGGCTGGCTCGCCTTCGCGAAGATCGCCATGGGCACCCCCCTCACCGTGGTCGCCGCACTGGTCGTCGCCTGGGCCTTCCGCGCAACGTCCAAACGTCTGGTGGACAGCCGACCGGTCCCGACCATCGCTCAGCACGAGGCCGAACTCCCCCCTCGTCAGGATGCGTCCAGGTAACGAGCAGTCACATCACCTCAGCGAGAAAGGAACCTCATGTCGATCAGCCACACGCAAACAGAGACGGTGCGGGAACTCGGAGCCTTCGAGCGGACCATCGATCTCTACATGCATCGAAACCCTGTCCAGTTCTCCCTGGTCGCCGAGATCGACCGCAAGGTCTGTGAGCAGACGCTGGCACGGGCGCTGAAGCAGGTGCAGACACAGCACCCGCTGCTCCGCGTCTCGGTCGACCGCCGGTCCGCTCAGGCTCGGTACCGCTGGGCAGAGGGCCCGATCAGGATCGAATCCGCCGCCGAGGGAACGCCCTGGCAGGCGGTCGTCGCCCGTGAGCAGACGTGCCCCATCGCGCCGGAGCCCGGCCCGCTCCTGCGGACCGTACTGATTCCCGCGGAAACAGGCAGCTTCATTGTGCTGACCTTCGCTCACCAGATCACCGACGGCACCGGCGGCATGCGGGTGGTGTCGGACCTTGTCGCCGCCCTCGACGGCGACGAGGAGAGCGGTAGGCAGACCCCGGGGCAGGATGCGCCGCCCTCCCAGGAGGCCCTCCTGCAGGCCCTCGACGCGGCGACGCCTCCCGTAGGGCCGCCCCAGGACGAACTGATGAACCCGCCCGGCGAGCTGACTCAGTTCTCGGGACGGGCACCGCACGTCTCCGCCTTGGCCCTGCAACGCGGTCTGACCGCACGCCTCGTGGCCCGCTGCCGCGCGGAGGGCGTGTCCGTGCACGCCGCGCTGTGCGCTGCCGCCGGCACGGTCTTCCACCGCGCGGGCCGCACCCGGGTGAGGGTGCTGAGCCCGGTCGACCTGCGCCGTGCCGCGGGTCTGCCCGACGCCGTCGCCAATCGCTTCGCCGGAGCGCGGACAGTCAGCGAGGCATCCCAGGCCGAAGATTTCTGGAAACTGGCCCAGCATCATCACCAGGCTCTGGAACACGAGCGGACACCCGGGTTGCTCAAGGCCGGTTCGCAGGCGCTGGCCCATCAGCCGCCCACCACCCCCGAGGAGGCCGAGGCGATGATGACCGTGGTCACCGCCGCCGACATCCAGATCACCAATCTCGGAGTGGTCGAGGCGCCTGCACACGGCCACGCCCGTCTCACCGCTCTGTGGGGACCAGCGCAGACCACCCAACTGGCCGGTGAACACGTCCTGGGTGTCGCCACCTGCGGGGGGCGCCTACGCATGACGGAGCTGGCCCACGACCCCATGGCCGTTCTGCTGCCCGACATGGTCGCCGTCCTCGCCCAGCAGTGCACCGAACCCGGCGCGCCCTCCTCCTGATGCGTGCAGGGCACCGAGCACCGTCCCAGACACACCGTCGGCCATCCGGCGGTTCGAAACGCCCGGGACGCCCTCGCCGAACGGGCAGAGCGCCACCGAACCGACCCGGCCACCACATCCACACCACGCCCTCGACAGCCGCACCCGATGAGCGACACACAGGAGTGACCATGCAGTCCCGTACCGACGCCCACGAAACAGTCGATACCGCCTTCCTGGCCGAGCTGCGGTCCCGTATTCCTGCGGACCGTGTGCTCACCAGCGGACCGGAGTACACGCGAGCCGTGGCGCTGTTCAACGCAGCGGTCGATGTCCGCCCTTCGGTCGTCGTGCGGTGCGCGAGCACCGCTGACGTGCAGGCGGGAGTACGCGCTTCTCGCAACCATGGAGTGCCACTCTCCGTGCGTGGCGGGGGTCACGACTTCTGGGGCCGGGCGTTCCGTCCTGGTGGGCTGGTTCTCGATCTGACCGAAATGAGAGACGTGCAGGTCGACGTCAACCACGGTTACGCGACAGTCGGCGGCGGGGCTCTCTCTTCGGACGTCGTCTCAGCCGCCGAGCGGGCGGGCCTGACCGCCGTCACCGGAACGGCGGGCTCCGTCGGCATGGTCGGCCTCACGCTCGGCGGCGGCTACGGTCCCCTCCTGGGCCAATTCGGGCTCGCCGCCGACAACCTGCTCAGCGCCGAGGTCGTCCTGGCCGACGGCTCACGAGTGAACACCGACGCCGAACACCACCCGGACCTCTTCTGGGCGTTGCGCGGCGGCGGCGGCAACTTCGGCGTCGTGACCTCGGCACGGATCCGCCTGCACCCCGTACCGACCGTCATCTCGGGAACCATCCTGTACCCGATCGACCAGAGCGCCGGCATACTGGCCGACCTCGGCGGGATCCTTCAGGACAGTCCCGACGAGCTGACGGTAGACGTGGGGTTCCTTCCCGGCCCGGATGGCAAGCCGACGGTGTACGTCGCGCCGACCTGGTCAGGGAACCTCGACGCGGGCAACGCCGAGAACGGACCGGTGCGTGCACTGGCCAAGCTCAGTACACCCTTGCTCGCCGACATCGGACCGGCCGCCCGTTCCACGACGCTGGCCGCGACGGACGCCATGTTCCCACCCGGACGCATGGGCGCGATCCGCACAAGGACCATCCAGAGTGTCACGGGCTCCATCGCGACCGTCCTGGACCGAGCCGCCCAGGAGTTCACCTCACCGTTCTCCGCGATCGTGTGGCACCAGTTCCACGGTGCAGCCACCCGCCCACCACTCGGTTCCACGGCTTTCGGCCGACGCGAACCACACCTCATGGTCGAGCTGATCTCCATGTGGGAGAACGGCGAGAACAAGGAACACACAGGCAGTGGCGACGGCAGGTCCTCGCACCTGCGCTGGCTGGAAAAGACTCACACAGCCCTCGAACCGCTTTCCCTGCCTGGCGGCTACGTGAACTTCCTGGGGCCGGAAACTCCCGACCAGATAGCGAACTCCTACGGGCCGAACACCGAACGCCTGCTCGCCGTGAAGTCCACATTCGACCCGGACTACGTCTTCTCCGCCACACCACTCCCCACGTCCACCGCCGACGCCGGATCACCCCGCGTGTGAGGCGAAGGAGATCGCCGCCCTGGTCAACGACAGCGACTCCTCACGCCGCCTCCTGCTGATCAACGCCGAAGCCTGCTGGCGCCCGGCCCCGGGCGTCGGCAGGCGCACAGCGGCCGCATGCCCTTCCAGCGCTGCACGCGGCGCACGGCCGGAGCACGACAGCCGCCGTGAGCAGAACAAACGTGTTCGCAAGGGGCGCGTCGCTCGTCCGAGCGGGTAAGTCGTGTCCTGCGCTGGGACAGCCTGCCTGTCGTGCCCGCCGGGAAAGTCGTGTCGCCAGGCACGTACACGCGGCCGCTCCGCGAGGGCGGACCTCTTTCATAGGGGTCCGCCCTTTCTCTTTCTGCTGTCCCGCAGTCGCGAGTGCCTTCCTCCGGGCATTGCGGTCTGACAAGCGCGCTTCGACGTGACGACCGAAGGCGACACAGGCTGGTGGCTGAGGAGCGACAGGAAGCTGTTACTCAGGGGCTTCCTCCAGATGTCGGACCAGCGCAGGAAGACCTTCGGCCAGCTGCCCCTCCGCAGGCACCCGCAGCCCCCACCCCCTCGGAAGCACCTTTCTGGCGTGGCGTCAAACACCCCTGTCCACCGGCTGTCCACCGGACCAAGTGACTACGCGGCGACCGCAGGGCTGAACTGCACCAGAACAGCAGGTCAGAACCTTGCCGGAGCTCACAGGCGCCAGCGAGAACAAACCTGAGACCTGCGCATTACATGCACAGACGAGCAGTGCCCAATTTGACAGGATTCCAAGGTGATCCCAAACAAAAAACCCCAGGTCAGGAGCCTGACCTGGGGTTCATCGTTGAGCCGCCTTCGGGATTCGAACCCGAGACCTACGCATTACGAGACCGAGAGCGATCGTGCCGGGTGGTGCCGCACCATGCTTCCTGACGACGTTTTCCCAGATCAGACCACATGTGCCGGTCTTCCCCGTGCGGCCTCGTACTGGCTCGTCCAAAGGCGTCTGGCCACCGGCTGTCCACCGGAGCGCCCCTCCGGCCGGTTCGCATTGACCATTCACCCGCCCGCGTGGGACGACCCGAACCGATGTGGGCCCTCCGTCCGCCGCGCTTGTCAGGGTCTCACAACTGCTGCATGCGCTCTCGGCGACCGCCTCGTCCGATGACGCGCCCCAGCCGGTGCGGGTGGTGCGGCGCGCGAGCCCCACGCAGACGGTGCCCTCGCA
This sequence comes from Streptomyces sp. NPDC091387, assembly GCF_044756945.1. NCBI lineage: Bacteria > Bacillati > Actinomycetota > Actinomycetes > Kitasatosporales > Streptomycetaceae > Streptomyces > Streptomyces sp. NPDC091387. Next base: position 193,236 of record NZ_JBIVTZ010000005.1, read on the forward strand.
CGGAACCGATTCAGCGCTCGTCGGGCGGGGTGGCCCACAGGCGGTCTGGGCCGTCGCGCCACTCCAGCCACTTCGGATCGTTCAGGATTCCGTCGGGGTCAGGAATGCCGAACGCCTCGAGGAAAACGACCAAGTCGTGGTCGGAGTAGGCGGTGCCCAGGATCTCGTCACGGCCTCGGCGGTGAACCGTGACTCGTCGGCCGCCCGCCGCCGAGGGGCGATGGACGACGATCGGCGCGCTACGCACGCACTCCGCCCTGAAGTCCGTGCTCCTGACCGGCCATCGTTCGCGCTGGCCATCGATCACCCCGCCCGCCGGACGACCGGGATCGCGCCGCGGACGCTGCGCTGAGCCAGCTCCTTCAGTTCCATCCGGGCAGCCGGGGTTCCGGCTGGTCCTCTCCAGAACGGGTGGCCGGCGATTCGGGCCGACAGCTTCAGCAGACGGCGGCGGCCTTCGGTCGGGCTGGCGGCCGGGGCACCGTCCGCGAGCTGCCGGTAGGTGCTGCACCAGGCGGTCTGGTCACGGAGTAGGTCAGGGGGGAAGTGCGGCCGGAGTCGACGGCGAGGTCCGCGGGCGACATCCACGAACACCAGGCGGGGATGTCGCCGTTGTACCCGGCGCCGAGCAGGCGTTCGGCCGCGTTCAACGAGCGCTGGGTGGCGCGGCGTTCGCCGAGGGCGGCTTGGGCGCGGGCCAGTCGCAGGTGCAGCAGCGAGCTGGCGGCGGGGTGTGTGGCGCGGCTCAGGGCCTTGGTGAGGATTCCGGCGGCGGTGGTGGGGTCGTCGCGCCAGGAGGCCTGGTAGGCGAGGTCGCTGAGGAGGGCTGCCCCCATGTTCCGGTCGTCTCCGGCGTGAGCATTGTGCAGCCCGGCGATCCAGTACCGGCTTGCGGCGCCGTGTTGGCCGTGGTCGAAGCGGATCCACGCGACCGTCTGGGAGAGGCTGGCGGCGAGCTTGTGCAGGCGCACTCCCAGGGGGCGGGTGTAGCGCTGCTCGTCGATCAGGTCGGTGACGCGGGCGAGATGGGCGTCGTAGAGGGGCGCGATGTGCTGGCGTTGTTCGGTAGCAAGCCCGTTGAGGCGGGCACTGGTCTCCTCCAGCAGACTCACGATGTCCTCGCCGACTGCGGCACCGGGGCGCGGGGGGCCAGCGGCGAGAGCCGTGGGTTCGGTGCCCGCCCAGCTTCCGGCCAGGACGACGAGTGCGGATCCGGGGATGGCGCTGAGGAGGGTTCGGCGGTCCATGGTGTGCAGGGCCTCTCGCAGTGCGGGCACGTTGCTGGCGTGGCCGAGCGGCACGACACCTCTGTCGACAGGAGGAAGCCAGGCCGGCCAGGCGGCGGGGTCGACGTCACCGGCTGGGATGCCCAGGACCTCCGCGATGTAGGTCTGGGAGACGGCGTCGGGCCGCACCCCGTTGACCTCCCACTTCCGCACCCGGTGCTTGTCAATGCCGGAGCGAAGTCCGCGACGACGGGCAGCGTCGTGCACGGCCTCGGCGAACTCCACGCGGCTCAAGCCGAGCGCGATGCGCAGGGCGGCCAGCGGGTGGGGTGTGCGCTCTTCCTCGTCCACGACGAAATGCAATCAGGCAGGCACGGCCTGAGCGTACTGCCGCAAGCGGCGGGACCCCTGCGGGACCCCCGTCAAACCCCGTGACAGGAACCACATTTGACCGACACTCGATCATTTCAGCGATCTCTCAGCCGCTGTGACGCATCACCCCGGCACCGTCTGCGCGGTGCCCCTGTGCGCACCCGGCTGCGTCCCTCGACGCCGAGCAGGTGCCTTGTGAAAGGACTTCCTCAGTGATCAAGCAACCCTTGACGGTTGACGAAGTCGTCGGCGGCGTGGCCGACCGCTATGCCGCTCTCGGTTTCCAGATCCGTGGAGACCTCGGGCAGCACTTCCTGCGAACCCCGGACGCCGCGTACGCCCTCCTGGAGCGGGCCGGCATCCCGGTGGGAGCACCCGTGCTTGAGGTCGGAGCGGGACTGGGCACGCTCTCGTCCACGATCGCGGCCGCCGGGCACCGCATCTGGGCGGTGGAGAAGGACGAACGGCTGCGGGACCACCTGGCGGAGCGGCTTGCCCCGTTCGGGGACAGGGCCCGCGTTACCTTCGACGACGTACGCCGCGTCGACCTGGACGGCGGCCTGGACCCCGGCAGCGCGCTGGTGTCCATCATGCCGTTCGACCCCCGCCTGGCAGCCGACCTGATCCGCCACGTGTTCAACTGTTCCCGCGTGGAGTACGGGCTCGTGGTCGTTCCCAGCGCCAGCGCCGAATTGCTCTCCCGCTGCACGGACCTGGCCGTGGTGGAGGTCGACGTGCAGGAGCTGATCGCCACGGGCTGCTTCCACTCCGCGCTGCCCGACGGACACCATGCCCTGTCGGCGCTGCGCTCTGCGCGGAAGGCCGGGGCTCTGGTCGTCGACGCCGGTGACTTCTTCTCCGGCAGCGCCTTCCACACCTACTCCAGCGGCCGTGTAGAGGAACGGCTCCTGGCTGAGCTTTACGACGCGGTGGTCCCCGGAAACCACGACCTTCCCGACCTGATACGGCTGCGTCGTCCCGGGGTGTTCCCGCCCGTTGTCTGCGCCAACGCCTCGCCCCCTCCTGCCTTCGCCGGCCGGTGGACGAGCGGGATGGTGCTGCACGGGGAGTCGCTTCGCGTCGGGATCGTCGGCTACCTGGGCGAGCAGGCATACGGAGCGATTCCCGCGGCTGAGCGCGCGGGCTTCATCTACCGGCCCCCGACGGCCGCGCTGATCGCCGCCGAGGCCGCCTCGCCCGCCGCGTTCGGCTCCACTTTCAGCTCTCCCCGCCGGTCGAGCGCACCCTGCCGTGGCGTAATCCTGAGACGCCGCTCCAGCGGATGGTCGACGCGGGCCGGCTCGGCCGCAAGACGGGGTCGGGTTTCTACCCGTACGCCTGACCGCCCGTCCGCGGGCCCGGCGCTTGACTCCGCCGGGCCCGCCGGGGACGCGTTGCCAGACGTTCGTGCTGCTCAGAGCGGGTACAACGGGCTCACCCGTTCCCCACCGTGATGCGCCGTCCAAAGGCGTCTGTCCACCGCTTGTCCACCGGCAAGAACGCTCGGCCGAGCGTCCCCGTCAGGCCGCGTGACTCTCAACGGGGACCGGGTCCGCCGGGCGGGGCACGACGACGGTTGCCCCTTCCCCGGAACGAGCGGCCGCCCAGCACTGCCGCAAGTCCCAACCTGCGAAGCGCCAATGGCACCAGAGTCTTGACTACGGACATGACACCAACCCCAGCGACACCCACGCGTCTACCTTCGCCACAACAGGTTTCCTGTGAAAGGTGCCAGTGAAATTCTGCGGTGCGCATCGTCGGTGTGGTGCATCAGAGCGAGGCCTCGGGGTGTGAGCGCTGCCGAAAACGGGCAGACGGGCCAGCACGGCACAAGCGCCACAACCGATTACAGGTGGGGTGTACGCGCATGAACAGCACGAAGATCACCGTCTCTCAGGCGACCCCCGTAGCGACCACCGTCCGGGGCGACAGCGCAGCAAGCATCAGCCGGGCCCGCCAGGTTGCCCAGGCTTTCACCGGCCGCCTCGTCCCAGCGCCCTGTCCGGACGTGGCGGACACCCTCGTCCTGGTGGTCTCCGAGCTCGTCACCAACGCCCTGCGCCACGGCGACGGCACCTTCACCCTCCGCCTGAACACTCACCCCGACGCCATCGAGGTCGCTGTCGACGACACCAGCCCGCGATGGCCGCGCATGCGGACACCCGACTTGACCGGTTCCGGCGGCGGCTTCGGCTGGCCCATGGTCAACCGCCTCGCCCGCACGACCGCGGTCACGCGCCGGGCAGCCGGAGGTAAAACCGTCACGGCCTTTCTCCCTCGCTGACACCGCCATGACGTCTTCCGGCCCCCGGCACTCCGGTTCCGGGGGTCGGAACCGGAGTGCCGGGCTCCCGTGCTCACACGCCTGTTCAGCATCCGCGGCATCGACGCGGTCCTGGACATCCACCCGACCCTCGACGCGGCCCGGACCATCTGATCCAACTGCGACGCACGGCCGACGCACTCCCTGCAACTCCGCCCCGAGGCAGGGCGGGAACTGCTGTCCGCCGGTACGCCGGAGCCAAAGTTGCCGAGGCAGCCGTGCCAGGGCCGATGGGCCCCGCCGGGTGCGTCCAGGTTCAGCGAAGGGGCGCGGAGCGGAGAGAAAGGTAGTAGTCGCCGACCGCGGCCAGGTAGTCGGGATCACCTGTCTCGCTGTCGGTGGTGAATCGGGGAGCGGCTTTGATTTCCTCCCGGGACGGTGCGACCTTCACCGTCTGCGTCCTGACGTCGACGGCAAGGACGGCACCGGCCGGGATGAGCACGCTTCTGCCGAACTTCCACACACCGGTGTCGACGACCAGGTGCTGCATGCCGAGCTGATCCTGCTGACGGTCTACGTGGCCGATGCCCCCGTCCGCGGCCTCAACAGTGAAGCCCACCAGGGACTGGCCGTACGTGTGACCGCTGTCCTGCGCGTACATCCACATAGTGCTCACAGATCCAGCCCTTCATCCCGGCCAACCGCAGACGGTGGCCTGCTCCTACGACGATCTCTTCCTTCCCTGTCACGTGCCGAGCAATCAGGCGTTCAAAGCGACGGTCGGTGTGTGGGCAAGCCAAGTCGGCTGCCGGCGAAGCGGACTGGGTGACGGCTTCCATGAACGTCAAGGCCGTTGGCGGAGGGGGCCGTTGCGCGAAGGCGGGCCAGAGTCGGCTCTCGTCTTCCGGAGCAAGCGCGTGCGAACACTCCCGCAGCCCGGCTCACGCCCGAGGGCAGGCCCCCGACGAAGCGGTGAACGGGAGTACACCTCTGTACGGTCGGCTCGCCGAAGAATGGTCAGCCAACGGTGCCACCGTCCCCTGCCGTCCTCATCCGCTGTGGCATCGTCTGGTGTCCTACGAGCACTTCAGGCGTGAGACAGGAGAGCACGTAGCACCGACTCCATCGGGGAGCAGAAGCCCCTTGGCAGGCCCGACGGGGTCGGTTTTGGCTCAAGGTCCCGAGGCGGCCCGCGCCTCGCCGGTGCCCCAGGGCTCTTTCGGACCTCCCGCACCTTGGGGGAACCTCAGGCCCTTCCCCGCTGTCCATGGATGGACACCAGCTCATGTCTCGCGACTGCGCCGAACGGTCGCCCCCAGCCAGGTCCTCACCGGCACTCCTGCCACCTCATCCCCTCGGCCGAGGCCGGTACCCGCTGGTGTCCCCGCCGGGAGCGCGTCGCTCGACCGAGTAGGCAAGCCGTGCCCTGCGATGGGGTAGCTTGCCTGTCGTGCTCGGCCGGAAGTCATGTCGCCAGACACGTACACGCGGGCACGCTGGCGGGAAGGTCGCTTTCCATGCGGGACAGTGAAAGGGACGGGCTGGGTGAGGCGCTGGCCGCGGCGGAGGCTGCGCCGCCGGTGGAGTCCGTCGACGTCATAGCCGCTTCGTTGCGAAGACAGCTCGGGGCCCGGTCGGTGTCGTTCCTGATCACCGACTTCACGGGGGCCTCCGTCGTCCGCCTGGGCACCGCGGATGACATCGACCTGGATCGTTCCGCGGATCCGATCGCCGTCTCCGGCACCGTCTACGAGGAGGTGATGCGGACCCAACGGCCGCACGTGGAGGCCGTGGAGGGCGGTGCGTCGACGCGGGTGGTCGCACCGGTCACCAATCGCGGGGACGCGCTCGGCCTGCTGGAGCTCCATCTGCCCCAGCACCCCGGGGAGGACACCCTGCTGAGAATCAGCCGGAGCGCCCACGCCCTGGCCTACATCATCATCGCGAACCGGCCCTTCACCGACCTGTACCAGTGGGGCCGGCGCACCTCCCCGCTGAGCCTGGCCGCCGAGATCCAGCACCGGCTGCTGCCCACGTCGTTGGCTTGCGAGGCGGCCCAGTTCGCGGTCGCCGGGGCCTTGGAGCCGGCCGAGCATGTCGGCGGCGACACCTTCGACTACGTCATAGACCGCGACTACGTCCAGCTTTCCGTCACCGATGCCATGGGGCACGACGTGGACGCCGCGCTTCTGGCCACCCTCCTCGTCAGCGCGCTGCGCCGCGCCCGCAGGCAGGGAGCCGGCCTCGCCGAACAAGCGCAGAGCGCCGACCGGGCCGTGGCCGAGCACAGCGGCGGCCGCTACGTCACCGGACAGCTGCTGCGGATCAGCCTGCACGACGGTCGAACCGAGTTCATCAACGCCGGCCACCCCTGGCCCCTGCGCCTGCGCGGCGGGAAGGTCGAGGAGATCACACCGGCCGTCGACATGCCCTTCGGCTTCATAGCACCGCACACCTACTCGGTCCAGGAGCTGGACTTGCGGGCCGGTGATCGGCTGGTCATGCTCACCGACGGAATGCTGGAGCGCAGTGCTGCGGACCTCGATCTGCCGGCCCTCGTCGAGAGCACCCAGGACCTGCACCCGCGGGAGGCCGCCCGGGTCCTGATCGAGCACGTCGTTCGTACCCATGACGGGCGCCTGGACGACGACGCCACCGTGATGTGTCTGGACTGGTACGGCACCGGCTTCACCCGCCGCGACGCCGACCACGGCGCCGACGTCTCCGAAGCATCCCCGATGGCCGGACAGCACACCTCTCCCCAGGGCCCGCTGGGCCTCGAAGCTGAAGTCGCCCGGCCGGGCCCATCCCCCGTAGCGGAGTGCGCACCGAGCACAAGGGCCGACTCGGCACAGAGGTAAGCCCCTTCGTCTCCCTCCGACCATGCGGCCGCAGGGTGGAGAGTCTTTGGCTGCCGTGCCGCTCACAGGGCAGTTCCGCGCCTTCAACGACAGGGCTTCAGCGCCGTCCTGCCCGGAGGGGCGCCGCGGGTAAGCAGGGCGATGGCCAACGAATATAATCGGCCTCATGTCGAAGCATGACGCGCTGCTTGTTGACGTTGCCGCCCTGGTGGAGTCCGGGCGCAGCAATCAGATGCCGCTGACCGTGGTCGCCGGTGGTGCAGTTATCACGGGCCGGCTGGCTCCCGAAGCCGTCTGGCGGCAGCGGGTGTCGGAGGTCCTTGCCGACTCGGCCCGCCTGAGCGACTTTTCCGCCATGTTCACCACAGCCCCACCCGAGGAAGGGCCGCCCACGCATCTGCACTTCCACGTGGCCCGGATTCTGCAGGGCACGGTGGGGATCCCGGAGACAGGTGGGATGTACCGGGTCGCGATCGAGGACGTCAGTGCCTGGACGATGGGCGACTTCAGCTACTCCGACCACTGACCCACTGCCACTCCGGAACACCTCGACACGCGGTGAGGGTCCGACCGGATGCTCCGGTCGGACCCTTACCGCTGCTCGCCTGACGGCTCGCGCCTGCCCGTCGGTCAGGCGGCCACAGGGGCGCCGAGCAGCGCGGAAGCCCGCTGCAACGGGTTGAGATCCCGCATGGGCGCGGGGGCCGGGGCCAGGTCGCGGCAGGTGAAGCCGAGCTGGGTCATGGCACGCAGGACTTCTCCTGCGCTGAAGTCGCGGCGGTCCTGGCGTGTGATGACCTGTCCGACCTGTTTGACGGGGTAGGTGCGTCGGCCGATGATCACGGACTCGCCGGACGCCTGCTCGGGCTTGATGCCCTTCATCGATTCCAGGACGCCGCTCCTGGTGAGGTCGAACGGGAAGCGGGCGATGACACAGCGCATGATGCCTCACAGTGAGAGGAACGAAGAGGGAGTGGTTCTGCCGCGGACGGGACGGCTCAGCGGGCGAGGGCGAGGACGCCCCGGGCACTGCCGTGTTCGTCGACCACGGGCAGGGCATCGACGTCGCTGCAACGCATCAGGTGCCGGGCTTCGTCCATGGTGGTCACCGGTGAGGTGAACGGCCCTCGGTCGCCGAGGATGTCCCGCAGCTGGATCCTGTCCGAGTACGCGGAGCCGTCACGAACTGCTGCGAGCTGAGCCCGTGCGACCAGTCCGATGCACAGACCGTTGTCGTCACAGACGAGCAGATGCCCGGTGCGGGCACTGGTCATGACTGCCAGGGCCACCTCGACAGTCATGTCGCCGCAGACCTGCGGCCCGGCGGGGTCCATGGCGTCGGCCACCGTCCTGTCGGCGGGCGTGGCGTCCGTCGAGCCCGGCTGCATCTGGACCAGCGTCAAAAGGTGTCTCCTGCAGAGGTGGGTGAACTTCCGGATCACGACGTGCTCAGGCAGCGGCGTCGAAGGAGGACTGGTGCGCGCTCACGCGCCGGGCCGCGGAGGCGGGACTGCGCCGGCCGCGAGACGCGCTACGGCTGCGCTCACGCCGCGCGGCCACCGGCGCGGTGATCGTCACGGGAATGCCGGAGGGGGTCTGGGCGCCGGTGATGCGGCCGAGTGCCTCTTCACCCGAGCGGACCTGGGTGGTCTGGGGCACGATGCCGGCGGCGGTCATGAGGCGGGTCATGTCACGGCGCTGGTTGGGGGTGACGAGGGTGACGACGCTGCCGGACTCCCCTGCCCTGGCGGTTCGGCCGCCGCGGTGGAGGTAGTCCTTGTGGTCGGTCGGCGGGTCGACGTTGACGACGAGGTCGAGGTTGTCGACGTGGATGCCGCGGGCGGCGACGTTCGTGGCCACGAGCACGGTGACGTGCCCGGTCTTGAACTGGGTCAGGGTCCGGGTGCGCTGGGACTGCGCCTTCCCTCCGTGCAGAGCGGCGGCCCTTACACCACTGGCCAGCAGGTGGTCGGTGAGCTTGTCCACGGCCCGCTTGGTGTCCAGAAACATGATCACCCGGCCGTCGCGGGCTGCGATCTCGGTGGTCGTACGGTTCTTGTCCGCACCGTGCACATGGAGCACGTGGTGCTCCATCGTGGTGACCGCACCTGCGGAGGGGTCGACCGAGTGGACGACCGGGTCGGTGAGGTAGCGGCGGACCAAGCGGTCGACGTTCCGGTCCAGGGTGGCGGAGAACAGCATTCGCTGGCCCTCGGGGCGGACCTGGTCCAGAAGCTCGGTGACCTGGGGCATGAAGCCCATGTCAGCCATCTGGTCGGCCTCGTCCAGCACAGTGATCGCGACCTGGCCAAGTCGGCAGTCACCGCGGTCGATGAGGTCCTTGAGCCTGCCCGGCGTCGCCACGACGACCTCGGCACCACCGCGCAGCGCGTTGGCCTGCCTCCCGATCGACATCCCGCCGACGACGGTGGCCATGCGCAGCCTCACCGAGCGGGCGTAGGGGGCCAGCGCGTCGGTCACCTGCTGGGCCAGCTCACGCGTCGGCACGAGGACCAGGGCCAGCGGCTGTCGGGGCTCGGCACGCTGACCGGCGGTGCGGGCCAGCAGAGCCAGGCCGAAGGCGAGGGTCTTGCCGGAGCCGGTGCGCCCACGTCCCAGGGCGTCGCGGCCCGCGAGGGTGTTGGGCAGGGTCGCCCCCTGAATCGGGAAGGGAACGCTCACCCCCTGGGCGGTCAGCGCCGCCAGCAGCTGCCCCGGCATGTCAAGGTCGGCGAACGCCTCGACGGCAGGCAGCGCGGGAGTGACCGTGACCGGCAGAGCGAACTCGCCCTGAACCGCGGCGGGCCGCCGCCCATTCCCAGCCGAGCGGCCCGAACCGCCGGAGCGGGCAGGGGCAGCGGACCGGGCCGAGGCGGTCGAGCTGAAGCGGCTACCGCCCCGGCCGGAGTCGGCGGCACGGCTGCGGGAAGAGCGATTGTTCGTACGTGTGGGGTTCATTCAGAACCTTCCTTGATACGGCACGTATCAAGGAATTCTCGCAGCGGAAGAACAGCGCAGGGAATCACAAGAACGGGCCGAGCGGAATGAGAAATCAAATGTGACCTGCTAATGATCCCGGAGCGGGATGCAGACCATGGAATAAGCGACGCCATAGGGGCGAGAAATCCAGTTCCACCGCCAGGTGGAACTCGGAGGGAGTGGGCAGCGAAGACCCTGTGGGTGAGGTTCCGCCACAGGTGGCACCACTCCGGGGGAATGCCCGTTGCTGGGGCCCGCACCCCGAAGGATGCGGGCCCCAGCAAAGAAGTGCGCGTCAGCGTCAGGCGGGAACGATGTTCTCGGCCGTCGGGCCCTTCTGGCCCGGTGCGATGTCGAAGGTGACTTTCTGGCCTTCGGCCAGCTCGCGGAAACCCTGGGCGGCGATGTTCGAGAAGTGGGCGAACACGTCAGCACCGCCACCGTCCTGCTCGATGAAGCCAAAACCCTTGGCCGCGTTGAACCACTTCACAGTGCCTGATGCCATGTCATATCTCCTTGGGGGGGCAGGTACGTCGGGATCCGCAATGTACGGATACCGCGTCGCCGCGATGATGCCCCGCCCGGAGAGAAACCGGAAATACAATGAAACTTCCACTTGGTCGAAAACACCCATACAGAAGCCTGAAGTCTTGGGAACCACAACTGCAACCGAGAACGACAGTAGCATGCCGTAATGGGCCGCGTACGGTGAACAATTCCACCCTCTTCACTGCGGTAAAAACACTCCCGGCGCGGCGCATTGAACCCTCACGCCGTGGCAATAGATATCGGTCCGCCCCGAGCACAGCGTTGCAGTAAGGATGCTCACCCTTCACAGCGCGGGGATGCCGACCGCTCGGATACAGGTCGGCCCACCAGCGCGTCCCATGACAACCGCAGGGGAAACGGTCCTTGAGCGCACTTCCGGCAGGCGCGTTCGGCACCTGCCGGTTTCCCCCAGGACGCGCAGGGTTCAGGCCGAGGCCGGCGTGCTGGGCGGCTCGGTGTCCCGGTGGTGTTCGGCGTTGATGCGCTGGGCTTCCTCGAGCTGGTCCTCAAGGATGACGATGCGGCAGGCGGCCTCGATCGGGGTACCGCCGTCGACGAGCTCGCGGGCGCGGGCGGCGACGCGGAGCTGGTAGCGGGAGTAGCGGCGGTGGCCGCCCGCGGAGCGCAGGGGCGTGATGAGGCGGGCTTCACCGATGGCGCGGAGGAACCCTTGTGTGGTGTTGAGCATCTCGGCTGCCCGGCCCATGGTGCAGGCGGGGTAGTCGTCGTCGTCGAGACGGCCGAACGAGTCGTCTGCTGTCATCTGTACCTTCCTGTGGAACACGCGCTGGAGGGGCCCTGGTGCCATTGGCACCAGGGCCCCGAAGGAACTGCTACACCATCAGCCGGCCTTGATCGGCTACGCCGGCTCTGTGTTTCCGCATACCTGCCGGGAAGAGGTCCGGTGGTTGCGGGGATCGCGGTTGCTTGACCGGAGACCACCTCACTATCGATGTCCTGCGGTACCCGGGCCCAACACTTCCGCCCGGGCGATCCTGATGGCGCTCAACTCCTCCGTTCTTTCCCTCTGGACAAACTGCTTCCGTACTCGTGGCCGCCTCTCACAGCGCCACTTCGGCAGCCAGCCCCGTCACCCGTCCTGCATCTGCTCTGGCTTGGAACCCCACTGCCGAACTTCCCGGTACGCGCGCCGCAGCCTGACGCCATTTACCGAGGGACCACTGGTACTGCGGACTGCTCGCTTCCTGCGTTTCTGCTCACGGCAGCCCCTGACAACTGCGGGCCACCCGGTCCGGTCGCCAGCCCCGTCGCCATCCTGCAAGAACCCTGGCTTCGGAACTCCGCCACCGCACCGACCTGCGGACTGCAACTGCTGACTACTGCTGCCTGGCAGTTCATCTCTGCCGGGCCCCGCTGTCTTTCTTGGTTACGAGAGAAACCATAACCACCCTGCACCTCAATGTCTACCTCAGTCAGCACAGATTTTCAGATGCTGGCCAGGAAGACTGTCTACCTGGGTCATGAGCGGAGCACCGGGCGGCACATCCCAGCGCCTGCCTGGGCCGCGGCGGGCATCAAGCCGGCGTCCGATGCCTGGGATGCGGTCTCGGACTCCTCCTGCGACCACGATGGCTGCTGGCCCATCGACGAGGAGGGCTGTGCAGACGGCCTCGCCCGCCTCAACCGCGACATCGAGCGCCTTGACGGGCGGCCCTGGCCGAGGGACTGGGCCGGGCGGCAGCGACATGAACGGGGCCGGGCGCCCTTTCGGCACCCGGCCCCGCCCCTGTGTACCGCGGTCCGGTCAGGACAGCTTGGTGAAGGCCCAGGTCTGGACCGCGGTGGTGGAGGGCGCCTGCTGGGTGAGCAGCGCCCCGTTCGTGGTGGAGGCCGCGGTGAGGAGCAGTCCGCTGGACTTGCTCGTCAGCTTGTAGCCTCCGGTAGTGGAAGTGGCGGTCCAACGCTGGTTCGCGTCGCCGCTGCACGCCCACTGGTCGATGGCGGCCCCGGCCGCCTTCGAGTTCTGGTACACCTCGGCGCACAGGCCGCTCTTCACGCTCTTCAGGGTGTACGTCCCGTCGGCGTTGGCCGTGACGTTCCACTTCTGGTTGTCGCCGCCGTTCCAGGCCCAGCCGACCAGTTGGGTGCCCTGGGTCGTGGAGTGCGCCGGTACGTCGATCGCCTGGTCACCGGCTGAGATCCGGTTGATCCCGGCTGTCGGTACCGTCGGCTTCACGCAGGTGGTGGACGACTGGTGGGCGCCGCGATCGGGTACGCAGCCGGCGGCGACCGCGCCGCCGAAGTAGTCACGTACGCCCGCGTTCGCCACGACCGCGCCGTTGGCCAGGGCGGAGGAACCCGCCTGGAGCCGGTAGCCGTCGGCGTCCGTGCGTGAGGTGGCCGTGCCGGGGGCCGTCAGCTTCGGGTCGGTCGTCACCTTGTTGGGGTCGGCCGGCTCGCCGGCCGGGTGGGTGCCGTAGAAGACGTTCGCGTTGTAACCGAGACTCGCGGCGTTGACGTAGCTCGCCCCGTCCGTCGCCACGTGGAAGATGTTGTTGGTGAACGTGGCGTTCTCGGCTGCCGAGCCGTTCGAGTTGCTGATGACCTCGACCGGCTTGGACAGGTAGAAGGTGTTGTTGTAGATCTGCGTGTTGGTCGTCTTGGCGCAGACCATGTCGAAGAGCTGGCCGCCGTCGTTCTGGCTGATGTTGTACCGGACGATGTTGTCGGCGGTCGTCGACCCGGAGCCGTTGCACAGGAGGATGAAGCCACCCTCGTTGTCATGGCTGTAGTTGTACTGGTAGATGGTGCGGATGTTGCCCTCGTCGAGGTCGAGTCCCTGCCCGTCGCAGGTACTCTTGCCGCCGCTCACCTCGTTGAACTGGTACAGCGTGTCCTCGGTGTTCCACCCCCAGAGGCCGGCCGCGCAGTGCGCGGGCTCGCGCTCACGGAAGCCGTCGACCTTGTTGTACTCGACGAGCGCGCCCTCGGTGTGGTGCGGGACGATCGCGTCGCCGCCGATGTCGGTGACGGTGTTCCCTCGGATGACGACGCGTGTCTGCGGGGTCCACGCTCCGCACGTCGTACCGCAGTTGGCGTTGGCGAGCTCGGGGCGCTGCATCCACCGGGTCCAGAAGTGGATTCCGTAACGGTCCACGGCCCGCACCGTGTTGCCGGACAGGACGACGTCGTCGAACTTCGTGGGCGTCGTGTACCCCAGGACCTCGAAGAAGATTCCGGCGCTGGCGTCGTCGTCCTTCTTGGTCTGGTTCCCGTTGACGTCGTGGACGTCGAGACCCGTGAGCCGGTAGTAGGTGCCGGTGCCCGAGTCGGTCCTGGTGACGTGGACACCGCGCCGGGTCGCCGCGGCCGCACCCTTGTTGGAGATGTCCAGGTTACGGATCTCCCAGTACTGCTGGTCCGCGAGCCGGACGACGTCGGTGACCTGCCCGGCGCCGACGAGCGCGGGCTTGGCGCCCGTGCCGTACGCGTCGACCACGATCGGCGCTTCGGCGGCGCCCGAGCCCTTGGGGAAGAGCGTCTGACCGGTACAGGTCGAGCCACGCTTGAGGAGGATCGAGTCACCCGGCTGGAAGGTGTGGGAGTTCACCGGGGCCAGGGTGTTCCAGGGCGCGGTCTGGGTTCCGTTACCCGCGGCGGTGGCTCCGCAGTCGACGTAGAAGGACTGCGAGGCGGCCGGCGAGGCGGCCAGTGCCGCGGGGGTGGAGGCTGCGGCCAGAAGGGATGCCAGTGGTAGCGACAGGGCTGAGAGAAGCAGGGTTCGTCTTCCGGTCATGGAACAACTCCACTTTTCGAAAACGGACAGCAGACGTCTGATGCCCGCTCACATTAGGGAGCCGTACGGTCAGTGGTCAAGACCTGTCCATGTCAATCGAGGGGTGGGTGTACCTCTTCAGGTTCTTGCCGTCGCCCGAGGTCTGCTCGTCCCGGGACCGCTCGATCACACGAGCGTCGCCGCCCTCGCGCCACCCTGGTCGGCGGCGGGGACCGGTACCTGTGGCCCCGGACCCACGACCTGCAGCATCCCGTTGCGCGAACCGACCCCGGTGTACACGCACGTGCTGTTGTCCCGGACCGGGGACCAGCACCCCGTGCTGACCGCGCTACGCGACCGTCTGCGCACCTCAGGGCCGCGCACCCCGGACGACGTGTGGGTGCCGGACTGGATGGACCGCTGACCAAGACGCCAGAGTCAACAGACACGTCCTGACCGGAGAGCTCGTTCTGCCCGGACGTTCACGTCACCTTCACCCAGTCGAGGGTGCGCTCCACGGCCCGCTTCCACCCGTCGTATCCCTCCTCGCGCTGTTCCTCACTCCACCGCGGGCTCCACCGCTTCGACTCCTGCCAGTGGGAACGCAGTTCGTCGGTGTCACGCCAGAAGCCGGTGGCGAGTCCCGCCGCGTAGGCGGCGCCCAGCGCGGTGGTCTCCGCGACCACCGGTCGGCTGACCGGCACGCCCAGCACATCCGCCTGGATCTGCATGCACAGGTCGTTGGCGGTCACCCCGCCGTCGACCTTGAGTACCTCCAGGTGCACGCCGGAGTCCTTCTCCATCGCGTCGACCACGTCGCGGCTCTGGTAGCAGATGGCCTCCAGCGTGGCCCGCGCCACGTGGGCGTTCGTGTTGTAACGGGCCAGGCCCACGATCGCGCCGCGGGCGTCGGAGCGCCAGTACGGTGCGAACAGCCCGGAGAAGGCCGGAACGAAGTACATCCCGCCGTTGTCGTCGACCGAACGCGCCAGCTGCTCGCTCTCCGCGGCATTGGTGATGATCTTCAGCTGGTCACGCAGCCACTGCACGGCCGCGCCGGTGACCGCGATGGACCCCTCCAGCGCGTAGACCGCCGGGCTGCCGGCGAACTGGTACGCCACCGTGGTGAGCAGCCCGTGCTGTGAACGCACCAGCTCCGTACCGGTGTTGAGTACCAGGAAGTTGCCGGTGCCGTAGGTGTTCTTGGCCTCACCGGGGGCGAAGCAGACCTGCCCGACGGTCGCCGCCTGCTGGTCGCCGAGCACACCGGTGATGGGGACGGCGGCGCCCAGCGGCCGTGAGCTGCGCGTCCGGCCGTAGGCCTCCGGGTCGGACGAGGGGTGAATGCTCGGCAGCATGGCGCGCGGGATGTCGAAGATGCCCAGCAGCTCGTCGTCCCAGTCCAACGTCTCCAGGTTCATCAGCATGGTGCGGCTGGCGTTGGTGACGTCGGTGGCGTGTACGCCGCCGTTGGGCCCGCCGGTGAGGTTCCACAGCACCCAGGCGTCCGTGTTGCCGAACAGTGCGTGACCCGCCTCGGCGGCCTGACGCAGTCCGTCGACGTTCTCCAGCAGCCACTTGATCTTGCCGCCGGAGAAATAGGTGGCCGGCGGCAGCCCGGCCTTGCGCCGGATGACCTCGCCGTGTCCGTCGCGTTCCAGGGCCGAGGCGATGGTGTCGGTCCGGGTGTCCTGCCAGACGATGGCGTTGTAGTACGGGCGGCCGGTGCGCGGATCCCAGACCACCGTCGTCTCACGCTGGTTCGTGATGCCGATCGCCCTGAGGTCCGATGCGGAGAGACCGCCGTCCCTGAGGGCGTTCTGGATCACCGTGTTGGTGCGCTCCCAGATCTCCACCGGGTCGTGCTCGACCCACCCCGGCCGCGGCAGGACCTGAGCGTGTTCGAGCTGGTGCCGGGCCACCTCGTTGCCTGCGTGGTCGAAGATCATGAAGCGTGTGCTGGTGGTCCCCTGGTCCACCGCGCCGACGAACTCGGGCATCGCTGCCGCCTCTTCTCCTGGTCGTGGGATTTGCGCGCCTGCCGACGCGTTCGTGATGTTCCCGAGGCGACGCGGTCCGGGTCGGGCGATGCTGCCGCCGCACCCTACCTTCGGGCGAAGGATGGTACGGCCGCCTGCGGTGTACGGCCATCCGGGGCAAGGAGCGTCGGTCGCGGGACCCCGCTCACACCTGCGGGTGAGGATCCTCCGGCGCCTGGCCCTCCTCGACCGGTTCGGCGCCGCGGGCCTTGAGCACCGGAGTGATCAGCAGCTCGTAGATCCCGGTACCGACGAGTCCGCCGATGAGCGGCCCGACGATGGGGATCCACCAATAGTTGCTGAACCACTGGAACTTCCCGGGAAAGGCGATGCTCCCCCACCCTTCGAAGAAGGTGAGCAGGCGGGGTCCCAGATCGCGGGCCGGGTTGATCGCGTACCCGGCGTTCGTCCCGAAGCACAAGCCGATCGCGACGACCACGAGCCCGATGAGGAACGGCCCTAGGTTGGAGATCGGCGCCGTGTTGCGCTTGTCGACGAGCGCGCAGATCAGCAACAGCAGGAGCCCGGTCCCGACGATCTGGTCGAGCAGCGGCCCCCACCACGAATCCCCGAAGTACTTGGCGGGGAAGGTGGCGAAAATGGAGTAGGTGTCGAGCGACTGGCTCCGCCCGCCACCCGCCTTCTTGATGAACGCGTCGATCGCCCAGCGGTAGGTGGCGTAGACCAGCGCGGCCGCGGTGAAGGCGCCGAGGACCTGCGCGAACCAGTAGGGGATGACCTTCCGCCAGGGGAAGGACCGCCGGGCGGCGAAGCCGAGCGTCACCGCCGGATTGAGATGGGCGCCGCTGATGCCTCCGGCGACGTACACACCGAACACGACGGCCAGACCCCAGCCCCACGAGATGATGAGCCAGTTCGGAGCCCCGAAGGGAACAACCTGACGACCCGAACCCGACAGCCCTACGACGGCGACAGCCACCGATCCGAGGCCGAACATGATCAGCACAAAAGTGCCGAGGAACTCGGCGAGCATTTCACCGCCCAGGCCCTCCCGGTAACCGCGTCGACGCACAACCAGTTCAGCCATCGGCTCTCCTTGGTGGATGAAAATGACCCCCCACCCCTACTCGAAACGTAGGCAGACGGAAGCTCGCCGGAGTAAGCCTTGCGACCCGTCACGGACTTTCCCCCCGGACGGAGTAACGCCGAGCGGCGCACCGGCAGCGCCGTCGTGGCACCGAAGTCACCGCTCGGGTCGCCGTCAACTGGCGGGCGTCGCGAGCCTTCATCACCCGGGCCCAGATCAGTCGGCGCTCCGCGTGGCCCCACGGATGGTCGTAGCAGTCAGCACCGGATCGACAGGAGGCACCAGCTCCTTCGTGGCGACCCTCGCAAGGCGATCCGGAACGGTGCCGTCCTTCAAGGCGCCCACGTACTCGATGACCTCGGCAAGAGACAGCACCGGCAGTCGCTGACGCAGGGTGTGCATGGCATGGATCCGCCCACGAGCAGCTGCCACACCACGAACCTCATCGTGTAGATCATCCACCGCTGTCCGCACGACCTGGCCTCGGATGCGGGCCCTGTAGTCATCCTGCCACCCATCGGTTACCGCCGAGACGACGCCGATCTGGTGCAGGCTTCCGTCGAGTCGATCTACCAGGTACGGCCCGTTTCCGACAAGCGCGAAGTCCGGATTCCGGGTGCGCAGGTGCTCCTCGGACGTCCAGGAGACGATCCACACCAGCGCGTGCTCTTCCACTTCCGCGACGGCCATGCGCATCGGGTCCGGGCACACCGAGCGGTCCGTCTCGTAGCCGCGTTCGAGCTGTTCTTCAACGATCTGGACTGCGGTTTCTCGATCGATCACGTGTGCAGCATCGCGCACGGCCTCGCACCGGACCAGCGGATTTCACACGTCAGTCATGCCTTCCGCCGCACCGGCCAAGCGAAACGAGAACGGCCTGACGAAAGCCATGGCAAGTGAAGTGGCGACGAGGGCAGGATTCGAACCTACGTCCACCCGGGATCAGAGCCGGGCGCTCCTCCGCAGAGCTTCCTCGTCGCCACGTCGATCATTGCTGGGGCTGCCGTTTTGGGCAACCGTTTTCCCCAAGCCCCTCGACAAGCGGTCACAGCCACTCCCCCGCCGCCGCACGCTTGCCGTTGCCGGAGAACACTCCTGCCGACCGCAGGGCACTGGCCATGAGAGGGTCCGCAACGGCGACACCGTGTACAAGTTCCGGCGTCCGGTGGAAGGCGACAGCCTCAACCGGCGGTCGGGGGGCGGTCCAGGCACCGGCGACGGGATCCCTCCCATGTCGGGCGCAGACTGCGTCGACCAACGAACGTGGGCATTCCTTCTCACCCCGGAGCACTTCCCAGGGCAACGGCAGCTCTGCCCAGATGTAGGTGTCAGGGTGCAGCCCGCCGCCGCTCATGCGGTGCCAATACGCCACATCGGCAGCCATCAGGCGGGGAACCTTACCCGGGCATACCCGGTCCAGGATCTCCTCCTGGCCCAGTGCGGACAGCATCGCGAACCAGTGCGCTCGGGCGGTATTCCACGCCTGCGCGGCCTGGTTCCACGTCGATGAGTCGTCGCCGCGGCGCACGATCATCGTTTCGCGCTCCAGCGGGTGCCGATCCCAGGCGTCCTCCAACAGGTCCGCGACCTGGCGCAGGAAACCGTTCCATCGGACCAGCAGTTGGGTGAGGTTCTCGTCGGACACGGCGACCAGCACCTCCGATGTGGGGTGCACATGCGCGACCGCGGACCAGCAGGTCTGCTCGGGCCGCGCACGCAAGCGCTGGAACAGCGCCTCGGCGACCTCGTCGTAGACCTGGCGCTGGCGGCCGTTCGTGAAGACGCTACGCATGTAGGCCCGCGCCGTGACGTACGCGATGAAGGCCGCCGTGTCCGGGTCCCCGGCGAAGAGACCGTACGGCAGAACGTGCGCGAGTGCGCCCTTGCCCGTCATCGTCACCTCGCGGCGGCGTTGCTCGTGCATCAGCCGCGCCAGTTTGGCCTCCATGCGGCGCAGGAGACGGAAGCGCTTGTTGTACTGGCGCTTGGAGATCTCGCCGAGGCCGGCAGCCGTTCGCTCACCCCGGTTGAGACGGTCCGCGCCGAAGTCGTTCTGGCCGTACACGCGGCCTATGGACTCGCCTGCACACCGGATCACTGCCTCAATCCGGTCCGGATCGTCCCCGGCGCTGTCCGGAAGCTCCGGCACATCCGTGAACAGGCCTGCCGCACGGGCGAGCTGGCGCTGTGCGCCAACCGGGCGGGCGAAGTCCTCTCGCATGGAGGTGTAGCCGTGCCAAAGGTTGCGCAGCGAGTGTTCGGCGGCTTTGCCGAGTGCCGCCTCGGTGACCTCGTCGAGTTCGGTGCCCTGTGCCGCATGGAGATCCTGGATGAGCCGGGCCACATCCTCCGGACGCCTGCGCAGTGTGAGCGAGGCGTGCAGTTCCCGGAGGAGTTCTTCGACGGTGGGCGACAGCATGAGCCTCACCTTGTCATTTCTCGGTCACGTGCCCAACTGGATATCCGTGGGCCGCAGTCACGAGTCATCCCGCAGCAGTACTGGCGGGATTGGGGCCGGACGCCGGGCTGCGACAGATCGACTCGCTGTTCGGCATCAGGGAATACGACAGCTGCAGAACAAGCGCCCTTCGCCAGTAGCCAAGGGCCGCAAGACCCGTGATGTTCCCCTTACGCCGGACCTTGCCCGCCGCGTTCGGCTCCACTTCCAGCGCCTTCCACCGGTCGAGTGCACCCTGCCGTGGCGGAACCCCGAGAAGCCGACGACCGAGCTGGAGGAGCGCCCACGCAAGCCGGTCACCGTGCGGCTTGCGCTGAGCACCTCACACGGGCTTCGGATCAACCCCCGGACGCGGAACGAGCGCAGCTGGAAGCCCGCGCTCGTAGCCGCAGGGGCACTGTGCCAGGCCGGCGAGTCCATCCGTGTCCACGGGTGCGAGGGGCCGGCCACGGCCCCTCGCACCCTTACGGGCCGGTTCAGCCCAGCCGTAAGTGGTGCAGCATCATGAGCCCGGCCGCCATGCCCGCGGCCGGCACCTCGCCGCGGGCGATCATGTCGGGCACCAGCTTGAGCGGTATCCACTCGCGGCGCGAGGACTCGAAGGCGTCGCAGGGGTCACCGGTCCAGTCGGCCCGCTCGCCCCAGTAGAAGTGGTGCCGGGCGTCGGTGAGTCCGTTCGACGGTTCCACCGTCAGCAGCGGGCGCAGTGCTCCGGGGCGCCAGCCGGTCTCCTCCTCCATCTCCCGGGCTGCCGCCTCGGCGATGCTCTCGCCGTCCTCGACCACGCCCGCGGCGAGTTCCCAGCCCCAGCTGTCGGTGATGAACCGGTGCCGCCAGAGCAGCAGGACCTCGTTCGCCTCGTTGACGACGGTGGCCGCGGCGACCGGGCGGAGCCGGATGACGTAGTGGTCGAGGTGGTCACCGTCGGGAAGGACGACATCCGCCAGATTGACCCGGAACCAGCGATTCTCGTACACAGTTTGTTCGTTCAAGTTCGTCCACTGCACAGTTCTGCCACCTTCTGACTAGTAGGTGGCCATATCGCAGCAGACCTGCGCTCACAGCGGTACGCGCAGTGATCCGTCGATGAGCTCCGCGGCCCGTTCCGCGTCGGCGCTGCCGCTCGCGACCAGCCGCTCCCGCACCGACCTCAGCCGGTCGCGCAGCCGCTGCGACTCCATCCCCCTGGCCCGTTCGGCCATCTCGGCGGCCGTGACCGCCGCCCGGTCGGCCTCGCCCTGCCGCAGCTCGATCGTGGTCAGCATGGCCAGGCGGTGGACCCGGCCCCGGTCGTGCGCGGGCGTGCGCACCGCGGCCGCCGCGTGCTCCCTGGCCGAGGGGAGGTCCCCGAGTCCGAGCAGCGCCTCCGCCACCTGGACGTTGACCAGGCCCGGCTGGACGTACCCCGTCTCGTCCGGCTCCTGGCCCGGCCGGATGCGCTCGGCCTCCGACTCGGCGCGCCGGATGGACTTCAGGGCGCTGCTCCCGTCGCCGAGATGGGCATACGCCTTGGCCTGCATCGCGTGCAGATCCGCCGCGAGCGCGGGGGTGATGTCGCGTCCGGCGGCCCGCAGCGCCGCCTCTGCGAACGCGACGGACTGCCGGTAGTCGGCCAGGAACAGCGACTGGTTGACCAGCAGCGCGATCACATAGCCGCCGAGCCCCCGGTCCCCGCTCGCCTTGGCCAGGCGCAGCGCCTGGTGGAAGTAGCGCTGGGCGAGCCCGTGCGCGTCGGAGTCGTAGGCGCAGATGCCCGCCACGGCGACCAGCCCGCCCGTCGCACGGTGCAGTTGGCGCCCCATCGCGTAGCTGTAGCCGCCGCGCAGCAGCGGAGCGGTCTCGGCGTTGAGGAAGCCGACGATGCGCGAACGCGTCGCGATCCCGCCCGCCTTGCGGTACATCAGTTCGTAGTGGGCGCGGGCGGCGCGCAGTGTCGCTATGTCGGCCGTGCTGACCCGGGTCGGACCGGCGCGGGACACGTCCGCGTCCTCCGGCGGGTTCTCCCACTCCCACACGGGCATCACCGCGGTGGTCCCGGTGACGGCCGGGGCGGCGACGACGTGCGGGCGCTGCTGTTCGTCGGAGCGCCACAACGCGGTGGCCCGTTCCACGAACCCGGTGAGCGAGCAGCCCTGCGCGGGCGGGCGGCCGCCGTGGCCCGCCATGCCGATGTCGTCGAGCGAGACGGCCCTGCGCAGGCGGTTGCCGAGCACTTCGCAGATCAGGTCGGGTACCTGGCCGCGCGGCCGCTGGCCCTTCAGCCAGCGGGCGACGGCGGTGTGCTCGTAGCGCAGGCACAGCCCCCGGCCGCGGCCGGCCTGGTTGACGTGCGCGGCGAGCCCGGCCCGGGAGACACCCGCCTCGTCGATCAGAGCCTCTAGCAGAGTGTTGGGCTCCATTGCCCCCATTGCCCCCTCCGGTGGGTCGGCACGCCAGGACGTGTGGCCCCAGTGGAGCACGATTCACACGGGGTGTGAACGGAATGCCCGAACCGTCCCGCTGCGCACTCTGTTGCGCCGGTCGGCGACTCGCTTGACTGAGTCCCTCGCAAGAGGCGGCCGGGTCGTCTGCTCCCCCTCGTACAGCACGACGACCCGCACGCGCGCCGTCCGCTCTGCCGACCTGCCCGACGCTCCGCGGCAGCGCGGACGGCGCCGGATCGCACGACCCACTGCCCACGGATCGGAGGGTGGCTGCGGGGTCGGCCGGGCACCGGGTTCCCCCGGACCCGGTGCGGGCCCGCGTGCGGTCTCCGCCTCCGGGCGAGCACACAGGAGGGGCGTATCCGGTGGCCGGATACGCCCCTCCTCACCGTGCGTGGAACCGCGTGCGACCGCGTGCGGCGTTACGCGCCGCGCAGCGCCGCACCCGTGCGCTCGGCGGCCAGTGCCACCGCGGCGTCCCGGGCGGCGGTGGCCTCCTCGACGGTCAGCGTGCGGTCCGTGGCACGGAACCGCAGCGCGTACGCCAGGGACTTGTGGTCCCCGCCGATCTGCTCACCCGTGAAGACGTCGAACAGCCGCAGCGATTCGAGGAGTTCGCCCGCGCCCTCGCGGAGCGCCTGCTCCACCTCCGCGGCCGGCACGTCCTGCCCGACGACCAGCGCGACGTCCTGGGTCGCCACCGGGAAGGTGGAGATCCGGGGTGCCTGGAGGGCGCCGTCGACGGCCTGCTCCAGGACGTCGAGTTCGACCTCCATGGCGCAGGTGCGCTCGGGCAGGTGGAGCTCCTTGATGACCCGCGGGTGCAGCTCACCGGCGTGCCCGAACAGGGTCTCCTCGCCGTCGACCGTGACGTACAGCGCGGCGCAGCGGCCGGGGTGCCACGGGGCGTACCGGCCGGCGCGGACCGTGAGCTCGACACCGGCCTCCCGGGCGATGGTGCGGGCGGCCTCGACGGAGTCCGCCCAGTCGGCCGGGCGGCCCTTGCCCCACCAGCCGGCCTGCTCGCGGGCGCCCGCGAGGACGACGGCGGCGTGGCGCGGCTGGCGCGGCAGCGCGGCGTCGAGCGCGGCGATCTCCTCGTCGGAGGGACGCCGGTCGACGGGCAGCCGGACGGGCTTGGTCTCCTCCCCTGTGGGCCGGAAGACGAGACCGGTCTCGAAGAGCGCGAGGTCGTGGCTGCCGCGGCCGTCGTTGCGCCGCAGTGCGCCGAGGAGGCCCGGCAGCAGCGTGGTGCGCAGCGACGGCTCCTCGTCGGAGAGCGGGTTGACGAGGCGGACCGTACGGCGGCGGTCGTCGTCGGCGTCCAGGCCCAGCTGGTCCAGGACCGCCTCGCCGGTGAACGGGTAGTTCAGCGCCTCGACGTAGCCGGCGGCGGCGAGCGCCCGGCCGATCCTGCGGTGCAGCCGCTGGCGGTCGGTGAGGCCGCGGCCGGACGGCGGCGTCGGGAGCGTGGACGGGAGGTTCTCGTAACCCTCCAGCCGGATGACCTCTTCCGCCAGGTCGTTCGGCTCGCCCAGGTCGGGCCGCCAGGACGGTGCCGTGACGAGCAGCTCGTCCTGTCCGTAGACGTCGCAGCCGACCTCCTGGAGGCGGCGTACGACGGTCTCGCGGCCGTAGGCGACACCGGCCACCTTGTCGGGGTGGTCGGCCGCCATCGTGATGGTGCGCGGTCCGGACGGGGCGGTCACCTCGGTGACGCCCGCCTCCGCGGTGCCACCGGCGAGCAGCACCAGCAGGTCGACGGTGCGCTGCGCGGCAGCGGCCGCGGCCTCGGGGTCGACGCCGCGCTCGAAGCGCTTGGACGCCTCGGAGGACAGCTTGTGGCGGCGCGCGGTGCGGGCGATCGAGATCGCGTCGAAGTGCGCGGCCTCGATGACGACCTCGGTGGTGCGGGTGCCTTCCGCGGCGTCCGCGATCTCCGTGTTGGCCCCGCCCATGACGCCCGCCAGGCCGATCGGCCCGCGGTTGTCGGTGATGACGAGGTCGGCCGTGTCCAGGACGCGGACGGTGCCGTCGAGGGTGGTGAGCTTCTCGCCCTGGTGGGCGCGGCGCACCCCGATCGGACCGTCGACGCGGGTCCGGTCGTAGGCGTGCAGCGGCTGGCCGAGTTCGAGCATCACGTAGTTGGTGACGTCGACCGCGAGCGAGATCGGCCGCATCCCGGCCTTCTGGAGCCGGCGCTGCATCCAGATCGGGGAGCGGGTCTCGGGCTGCAGGCCGACCACGGTGCGCGCGGTGAAGCGGGAGCAGCCGACCGGGTCCGCGACCTCGACCGGGTAGCCGTACGCGTTGGGCGCGGGCACGTCGAGGAGGGCCGGGTCGCGCAGCGGCAGGCCGTAGGCGATGGCGGTCTCACGGGCGACGCCGCGCATCGAGAGGCAGTAGCCGCGGTCGGGCGTGACGGCGATGTCGAGGACCTCGTCGACGAGCTGGAGCAGCTCGATCGCGTCGGTGCCGACCTCGTGCTCCGGCGGCAGCACGATGATGCCGTGGGTGCCGTCGTCGCCCATGCCGAGCTCGTCGGTGGAGCAGATCATGCCGTGCGAGGTCTTGCCGTACGTCTTGCGCGCGGCGATCGCGAAGTCACCGGGCAGCACGGCGCCGGGCAGGACCACGACGACCTTGTCGCCGACGGCGAAGTTACGGGCTCCGCAGACGATCTCCTGCGGCTCGCCGGTGCCGTTGGCGGTGCCGACGTCCACCGTGCAGAAGCGGATGGGCTTCTTGAAGCCCTCCAGCTCCTCGATGGTCAGCACCTTTCCGACGACCAGCGGGCCCTTGAGGCCGGCGCCGATCTGCTCGACCGTCTCGACCTCCAGGCCGACGGCGACGAGCTTGGCCTGTACTTCACGGCCGGTCTCGGTGGCAGGCAGGTCGACGTACTCCCGCAGCCAGGAAAGCGGGACGCGCATCAGATCTCCATCCCGAAGGGCCGGGTGAACCGGACGTCACCCTCGACCATGTCTCGCATGTCTTCTACGTTGTGGCGGAACATGAGCATCCGCTCGATGCCGAACCCGAAGGCGAATCCGCTGTACTTCTGGGGGTCGACGCCGCAGGCGATGAGCACCTTGGGGTTGACCATGCCGCAGCCGCCGAGCTCGATCCAGCCCTCGCTGCCGCAGGTGCGGCAGGGGCGGTCGGGGTTGCCGACGGACTCACCGCGGCAGACGTAGCAGACCATGTCCATCTCGGCGGACGGCTCGGTGAACGGGAAGAAGTTCGGCCGCAGCCGGGTCTTCATGTCCGGGCCGAAGAGCGCCTGGACCATGTGGTCGAGGGTGCCCTTCAGATCGGCCATGGTGAGGCCCTCGTCGACGGCGAGCAGCTCGATCTGGTGGAAGACCGGGGTGTGCGTCGCGTCCAGCTCGTCGGTCCGGTAGACCCGGCCGGGGCAGACGACGTAGACGGGGGGCTCGCGGTCGAGCAGCGTGCGGGCCTGGACCGGTGAGGTGTGGGTGCGCAGGACGACACCGGACTCGTCGTTCTTCGCGCCGTCGGCGCCCTCGACGAAGAAGGTGTCCTGCATCTGCCGGGCCGGGTGGTCGGGCACGAAGTTCAGGGCGTCGAAGTTGAACCACTCGGCCTCGGCCTCGGGGCCCTCGGCGACCTCGTAGCCCATGGCCACGAAGACGTCGGCGACGCGCTCCATGATCGTCGTCAGCGGGTGGCGGGCGCCGGCCGGGGTGCGGTCGTAGGGCAGTGTGACGTCCACCGCCTCCTCGACCAGGACCCGGGCGTCCCGCTCGGCCTCCAGCTCCGCCTGGCGGGCGGCGAGCGCCCTGCCCACGGCGGCGCGGGCCTGGCCCACGCGCTTGCCCGCCTCGGCCTTGGCCTGCGGCGGCAGTGCGCCGATCTCGCGGTTGGCGAGCGACAGGGGCGAGGTACCACCGGTGTGCGCGGTCTTCGCCTGGGCGAGCGCGTCGAGGTCGCCCGCGGCAGCGAAGGCGGCGAACGCCTCGTCCCGGATGCGCTCGATCTCTTCCGGTTTCAGTGCCTCGACCTCGACTGGGTCGTACGACTTGTTCGGTGCCGACATCTCTTCCCGTACTTCCGATTGGCGGGTACTGCGCTGACGACCTGGTGCGCGATGGAGAGCGGATCAGGCCGTTACCGGGGTATACCCCGGACCTCCGTGGCCCCGCTCGACGCCCGGAGGACACAAAGGTGCCAAGGGTCGAGTCTAAGGGTCGCGGGATGTGTGGGCCGCCCGTGGTCCGCCCCGGCCCCTCTACTTCATGTAGGCCGGCGTGCTCACGGGCAGGATAAATCGGAACTCGGCGCCGCCGCCGGGGCCGCGGCCGACCGTGATCGTGCCGCCGTGCGCCTCGACGATGCCCTTCACGATGTAGAGGCCCAGGCCCGTGCCACCGCGTTTGCTCCCCCGCCAGAAGCGGGTGAAGACGCGGCCCATCGACTCCTCGGGAATGCCGGTGCCTTCGTCGCTCACGGTGACCGCCGTTCCCTTCTCGTCGCTCT
Source organism: Streptomyces sp. NPDC091387 (assembly GCF_044756945.1). Taxonomy (NCBI): domain Bacteria; kingdom Bacillati; phylum Actinomycetota; class Actinomycetes; order Kitasatosporales; family Streptomycetaceae; genus Streptomyces; species Streptomyces sp. NPDC091387. The sequence continues at coordinate 219,690 of NZ_JBIVTZ010000005.1, forward strand.
TGGCCGGTGCGGGTGCCACCTCGATGGTGACGGTTCCCTCGCCGTGGCGCACCGCGTTTTCCAGCAGGTTGCCGAGTACCTGGTCGACCTTGTCCGGGTCGGCCCAGACGGCGGGCAGTGGCTGGCAGGTGCGGACGAGGAAGCGGTCCGGCTCCTGGCCGTTCGCGGTGAGTGCCTGGATGTGGCGCTCCACCGCGGCCGAGAGGTCGACGGGCTGGCGGCGCAGCTCCAGGCGCCCCGAGTCGATCCGGGAGATGTCGAGCAGTTCGGTGATGAGCCGGGTGACCCGGTTGGCGTCGGCGTAGACGGTCTCCAGCATCAGCCGCTTCTGGTCGTCCGTGAACCGCTCCCACTTGGCGAGCAGCGTGGCGGTGAAGCCCTTGACGGAGGTCAGCGGCGAGCGCAGCTCGTGGGCGACGGTGGCGATGAGTTCGGCGTGGCTGCGCTCGGTGCGGCGGCGGGCCTCGGTGCCGCGCAGGCTGATCACCAGCCGGCGGACGGGCCCGGTCGGGCTCTCCCGTACGTAGCGTGCGGAGACGAGGACCTCGCGGCCGCCGGGCAGCAGGAGATTCCGTTCGGGCTGGCCGACCCGGGTGGCCAGGCCGCCGTAGGGGTCGGTCAGCTCCCACCAGCGGCGGCCCTTGAGGTCCTCCAGCGGCAGCGCGTGCTCCAGCGGGCGGCCGAGTGCGGCGGCCCTGGGCATGGCGGTGATCCGTGCGGCGGCGGCGTTGAAGCAGATGACCCGGCCGGTCTCGTCCGCGACGACGAGACCGTCGGGAAGGTCGTCGGGGTCCAGCGGCCGGTCACCGGGTCCGATGTCCGGGACGGACACCCCGTCCGGGTCCGCGGCGGCGCGCACACCGGCCGCGTGTGTCGCCTGCGGTCCGCTCATGCCGACAGCCATATTCCCGTACCCCACCTCTCGAACCGGTGCAGTGGGCCCCCGAGTTCGTCACCCTACTAGGCGTCGGTGACGGAGCGACACCCTGCGGGACGCTCCGCCGGGGAGCGGCCGTCCGGGGCGGGTCAGCCGGCGCTGCGGCGCGGGCGCTGGGCGCGCGCGGAGGCGTACAGGCAGACGGCGGCGGCGGTGGCGAGGTTGAGGCTCTCCGCCTTGCCGTGGATCGGCACCCGCACGACGGCGTCGGCCAGGGCCCGGGTCTCCTCCGGCAGGCCCCAGGCCTCGTTGCCGAAGACCCAGGCGGTGGGGCCGCCCATGGTGCCCGCGTCGAGTTCGTCGTCGAGGTCGTCCTCGCCCGCGCCGTCAGCGGCGAGGATCCGTACCCCCGCGTCCCGCAGCCCCCGCACGGCCTGTTCGACCGGCACCCCGACGGCGACCGGCAGGTGGAAGAGCGAACCGACGGACGCGCGCACGGACTTGGGGTTGTAGAGGTCCACGGAGGCGTCGGTGAGGACGACGGCGTCGGCGCCCGCCGCGTCGGCGCAGCGCAGCACCGTACCGGCGTTACCGGGGTCGCGGACGTTCGCCAGGACGGCGACCAGGGCGGGGCGCGCGGCGAGGATCGACTCGAAGGGCGAGTCGAGGAAGCGGCAGACGCCGATCAGCCCCTGCGGGGTCACGGTCTGCGACACGTCGGCGAGCACCTCGCTGTCGGCGAGGTGGACCCGGGCGCCCGCCGCGAGGGCGGCGTCGATGATGGACTCGTACCGCTCGGCGGCCTCGACGGTGGCGAAGAGCTCGACGAGGGTCGCCTCGCCGTCGCTGCCGCGGTGCTCCGCGGCCTCGCGCACGGCCTGTGGCCCCTCGGCGATGAACCTGCGCTCCTTGCCGCGGAAGTTGCGCCTGGCCAGCCGTCGGGCGGCGGCGACCCGTGGCGATCGCGGGGAGATCAGTTCGGGGGTGCCCATGGTCGGCGGCGAGCCTCTCTGCGGTACGAAGGTCCGGTCGTGCGGCGCACCTGACGAGGGTGCGGGTGGTGCAACGCACCGGACCCGCAGACGGCGAGCGCCTGCGGGTCCGGCTCAATACCAGGAAGTGCGGCCCTGGGTCAGGCGGCCTTCGGGGCGTTGACGTCGCTCGGGAGGGCCTTCTGGGCAACCTCGACGAGAGCGGCGAACGCGTTGGCGTCGTTGACCGCCAGCTCGGCCAGGATCTTGCGGTCCACCTCGATGTTGGCGGCGTTCAGACCCTGGATGAGGCGGTTGTACGTCATGCCGTTCTGGCGGGCAGCGGCGTTGATGCGCTGGATCCACAGCCGACGGAAGTCGCCCTTGCGCTTCTTGCGGTCGTTGTAGTTGTAGACCAGGGAGTGGGTGACCTGCTCCTTGGCCTTGCGGTACAGGCGCGAGCGCTGACCGCGGTAGCCCTTGGCGGCCTCGAGGGTCGCCCGGCGCTTCTTGTGGGCGTTTACTGCCCGCTTGACGCGTGCCACTTGTTAACTCCTTGTAGCGGGGCCGTGGTCGTACTCACACGGCCCGGAAACGAATTGGTCCCGGTCGGATCGAGGGCGCGCTCCCGGCTTTCGCCGGGGGCGACGGCCTCACTTGCCGAGAAGCTTCTTGATCTTCTTGGCGTCGGCCGGAGCCACGACGACCGTGCCGGACAGCGAGCGGGTCTTCTTGGACGACTTGTGCTCGAGAAGGTGGCGCTTGCCGGCCCTCTCGCGGAGCACCTTGCCGGAGCCGGTGATCTTGAAGCGCTTGCTGGCACCGCTGTGCGTCTTGTTCTTCGGCATCGCGCCGTTCTCTCCTCGTCAGTGGCGCCCCTCCCGGTGCGGGCACCGGGCCACAGGGGCGTCAGATCTTGGTGGGATTCCGGGGGGACCCGGGGGCGCCTGGATGGCGGCCCCAGGAGGTCACGCCTCGGAGGGTGTCTCGGCCGGAGCCTCGGAGGACGCTTCGGCCGGAGCCTCTGCAACCTCGTCCTCGTCCGCAGCCTCGGCGTCCGGGGTGTACCCCTGACGCTCCGCCTTGCGGGCGGCCTGGGCCTCGCGGGCCTCGGCCATGGCTTCGGTCTTCTTCTTGTGCGGGCCAAGAACCATGATCATGTTCCGGCCGTCCTGCTTCGGGTTGGACTCGATGAAGCCGAGTTCCTCCACGTCCGAAGCGAGACGCTGGAGCAGTCGGAAGCCCAGCTCCGGGCGGGACTGCTCACGACCACGGAACATGATCGTGATCTTGACCTTGTCGCCCTGCTTGAGGAACCGGACGACGTGACCCTTCTTGGTGTCATAGTCGTGCGGGTCGATCTTCGGCCGGAGCTTCATCTCCTTGATGACCGTGTGCGCCTGGTTCTTGCGCGCCTCACGGGCCTTCATGGCCGACTCGTACTTGAACTTCCCGTAGTCCATGAGCTTGCACACGGGCGGACGGGCGGTAGCCGCCACCTCGACCAGGTCGAGGTCGTACTCCTGTGCAAGTTCCAGGGCCTTGGCAAGCGGGACAATCCCGACCTGCTCGCCACTGGGACCGACAAGTCGCACCTCGGGTACGCGAATCCGGTCGTTGATGCGGGGCTCGGCGCTGATGGATCCTCCTCGGTAGCACCACGCGGCCGCCTGGCGGACAGCCACGTAACGTCTGTTTCGACAGACCAACCGTGCAGAGGCCAGAAAAAATGCCCCGGACGGGACACAGGCGGGGCTCCTGGAAAAACCGGAACACCGCCGCGTTCAACCGCGGGGCGCATCGGGCGGCTCCATCGTCCGTACGGAACGATGGGCGCCACCTGACCGGTGACCCGCCGTCCAGGGGACGGTCAGGTGGGAGATCGGAGCCTCCACTTGTGGGCCGGGCACATAGATGCCCAGCCGGTCGTTACACAAGGTTAGCAGCTCCCCCGGGGTGGTGCGACCTCGCGTGCGAGGCCGTGACTCCTGAGGTCAGGGGTGCGGCTCCCGGGGAGGAGGGCACCGGGGCGTGGGCCTATCGTATGGGGCATGAGCGACACGACCCCCACCACTGATTCCCCCGGCTTCGACGAAATGGCCCGCGACATCGCGGAGGTGCCGGCGGTCGAGGTGATCGTGACGGTCGCGGTCAACCTGATGAGCGCCGCCGCCGTCAAACTCGGGCTGACCGAGGACGGCGACGAGCACAAGGACCTCGACGAGGCCCGCAAGCTGGTCCACGCGCTCGCCGGCCTGCTCGACGCGAGCACCACCGAGATCAGCTCCTTCCACGCGGCTCCGCTGCGCGACGGCCTGAAGTCGCTCCAGCTGGCGTTCCGCGAGGCCTCCCTCGTACCGGACGAGCCCGGCCAGGGCCCCGGCGAGAAGTACACCGGCCCGGTCTTCGGCTGAGCCGCACCCCTTCCACAACGGTGAGCCCCCGCCCTGACGGCGGGGGCTCACCGCGTCCGGGACCGCGGCTCAGACCTCCGCGAGCTGCTCGCCCCGCCCGGGGACGGGGTGGGTCACCCGGTGGGCGAGCGCCGCGATCACTCCGCCGATGAGCGGCGCCACCAGGAACAGCCAGAGCTGGGAGAGCGCCGCACCGCCCGCGAACAGCGCCGGGCCCAGGCTCCGCGCCGGGTTGACCGAGGTGCCGGTGAGCGGGATGCCGACCAGGTGGATCACCGTGAGCGCGAGCCCGATGGGGAGCCCGTCGAAACCGATGACGGCGACCTTGTGGGTCACCGCGAGCACGACGAAGACCAGGAGGAAGGTGAGCACCACCTCGGCGAGGAAGGCGCCGCCGAGGTTGATGTGCACCTCGGAGCGGTCCCCGTAGCCATTACTGCCGAACTTGCCGCTCGTCTTCAGTCCGGGCACCTGCTTGGCCAGCAGGAACAGCAGCGCGGCGCCGGCGATGCCGCCCAGGAGCTGCGCGATCCAGTACGTCACCGCGGTGCGCACGTCGATCCGCCGGGCCGTCAGCATTCCCAGGGTGACCGCCGGATTGAGGTGGCAGCCGGAGATCGGGCCGAGCGCGTAGGCGAGGGCGAGGAGCACGAATCCGAAGGCCAGCGCGATGCCGACCGTCCCGATGTACTGGACACCGAGCACCGCCGACCCGACGGCGAAGAAGACCAGCAGAAGCGTGCCCAGGAACTCCGACGCTGCCATGCGTGTCTGCATACGACCACCTCGCGAAGATCATCCGGTTTCTCCGCAATTCTCCGACGCCGCGCACTGTCGCGCGCGTCGGGCCGGTCTGGTGATCAGCGGGTGAACAGGGCGTCACCCGGTGCGTTCGCGTCGGCGGGGAGCAGCGCGAGGTCGAGCCCGCGTACCAGCCGGGCCCGCAGCACCTCGCTGGCCGCCAGCGACCGCGCGACCCTTCCCGCCGCCTGGGCCGGGTCGGCGTCCGCCGCCAGTACCAGGGCGAGGGTGCCGTCGGCGCGGCCCGGACCGAGGTGGGCGCGGAGCACCGCGGGTTCCGCGGCGACGGCGTCCCGTACCGCAGAGGTGACGGCGGGATCGTCCAGCGGGTCGGCGCTGGTACGGCCCTCCGCGAGGGCCAGCAGGGCGGAGCCGGTCACCTCGAAGGCCACCGGACCCGCGAGGTCGAGGACCACCGTGTCCGCCTTCTCGTGCACGGCGGCCTGAAGTGCCTGGTGCAGGGGTACGGCGACGGGGCGGGCCTGCGGGTCCCAGCGGGCCAGCGAGGCGGTGGAGGTGAAGGCGGGCAGGGCGCGGCGGTCGCCGGCCTGGAGGGTGGGGACGGCCATGTCGCTCGTCTTCTCCCGGCGCAGCCCGCCCACCGGGCTCCCGCCACCGCCCTTGCCGGACGCCGGGCGGCTCACCTCGACGTCCTCCTCCACCTCGCCGAGGACGGCCACCACGGGGACCAGCAGCCGGGCCCCCCTGAGCGCCGCGAGCACCGGGCCGACGGCCTCGCGGTTCTCGGCCCAGGCGGCCAGGGCCGCGGTCAGGGCGGGGTCGGCCGTGCCGTCGTCGTCGGAGTATCCGGGGTCCGGAATGTTCTTCTGCGCCACAGGGCGAGGGTAGTACCTGGTCATTCTCATCCGGCCGACAGGTCTGTCTCAGCTGGTTCCCAGCCCGGGTTCCTAGCGTGCGGACCATGCCCCGACACAGAATCCGCCGCTCCGCCCTGTCCGCGTCCGTGACGGCCGCGGTCCTGCTGGCCGGCTCGGCCGCCGGCGGCGCGTATCTGGCCGGCCGGTCACCGGATCACGCACCCGCCGCCGTGGCTTCCGTATCGTCCGTGTCCCCGGCCGTGACCGCGCCGGCCACGGAGCGGACGAGCGAGGAGCCTGTGGTGGATCTCGACGCGGAACTGGCCGGGGCCGTCGAGCCGCTGCTGGCGGGTGCGGACGGGGCCGCCGTGTCGGTGGCCGTGGTGGACAGCGGGAGCGGGACGCGTGCGGTGTACGGGGGTGCGGACGCGACGTACGACACCGCGAGCATCGTCAAAGTCGACATTCTGGCGGCGCTGCTGCTCCGGGCCCAGGACGAGAAGCGTGAACTGACCGCCGGTGAACGCGGCCACGCGGTGACGATGATCGAGAACAGCGACAACGACGCCGCCACCGCGCTGCTGGCGGCGGTCGGTGGTGCGGCGGGACTCGACTCCGCCAATGAGCGGCTCGGGCTCACCTCGACGACCGCCGCGCACGCCTGGGGGCTGACCCGGACGACCGCGGCCGATCAGCTGACGCTGCTGGAGGCCGTGTTCGGTACGGATACGGGCACGGCGCTGAGCGCGGATTCCCGTACGTATCTGCGAGGGCTGATGGAACGGGTCGAGGCCGACCAGCAGTGGGGGGTGTCGGCCGCGGGCAGCGGCTGGGCGCTCAAGAACGGCTGGATGCCGCGTACCGCCACCGGGCTGTGGAACATCAACAGCATCGGACGGGTGACGGCCGGCGGGCACACGTATCTGGTGGCGGTGCTCTCCGGCGGCCAGCGGACCAAGGAGTCGGGGATCGCGCTCGTCGAGTCGGCGGCGAGGGCGGCGGTCGGGGTGCTGAGGGCCGCGGACTGAGTGTCCTGTTGCCGCGGCGGGGAGCCCGCCCGAGCGGTGCGCCCGTCAGCGGCGCGCGAACACCGGCCGGCCGTTGCGGCCGCGCCACAGCACCACGGCCAGTGCGAGCAGGACCGCGCCCAGGCCGCCCGCCGCCGGGGCGAGCCAGCCCGCGGGGCCGTCGTCCTTGCGGGGCGGGGTGGGGCCGGGTCCGAAGTACCGCTTGCGGTACCCGGCCGCGCTGGAGTCCGTGGAGTCGGAGCGCAGCCCGTCGGGGCGGAGCGCGCCGCCCGCCTTGATGGCCGCGGCCGGGTCGACGATGCCGTAGCCCCGGGCATCGTCCCGGCCGCCCGAAGGGGAGCTGCGCGCGGTGTCCATCAGGAGCTTCTTGATCTGGGCGGGCGGCAGGCCGGGGTGGGCGGCACGGACGAGCGCGACCGCGCCGGAGACGAACGCGGAGGCTGCCGAGGTGCCCCACTCCACGTAGTACTGGCGGTCGGGGGCGGGGACGACGATGTCGACCCCGGGGGCGCTCACGGCGGCGTACCAGCGGCGGGTGGAGAACGAGGCGTGTGTGCCGTACCGGTCAACGGCGGCGACGGCGATCACTCCGGGGTAGGCGGCGGGGTACGAGATGTGGTCGCCCTTCTCGCCCCCGTTGCCGGACGACGCGACGACGACCGCGCCCTTCTTCAGCGCGTACTGGACGGCGGCGTCCTCACCGGGCTCCGGATGGGCGGACTCGCTGTCGTCGCCCAGGGAGAGGTTGATGACGTCGGCACCGTGGTCGGCGGCCCAGCGGATGCCGTCGGCGAGGGCCGTGCCGCGGGACTTGCGGGCCTTGGCCCGGGACGGGTCGCTCGCCTCCAGGATGACCCGGACCGGGAGGATCTTCGCCTGCGGCGCGATGCCGAGCACCCCGTCGGCGTTCCCGTCCCCGTGGCCCCGGCCCGCGATGATCCCGGCCATCGCGGTGCCGTGCCGTGCCCACGACCGGTCGCCGCGCCCGGCGCCGAAGCCGATCATGTCCTTGCCGGGCAGTACCTGGCCCGCCAGGTCGGGCAGGCTGCCGTCCACCCCGGTGTCGACGACGGCGACGGTGATCCCCTTGCCCCGGGTGGTCTGCCAGGCCTGCTCGGTGTGGAGCGCGTCCAGGCCCCACTGCTGGGCCCGGATGGTGTCCGCCCGCGCCGGTGACGCGGGCAGCAGCGCGAGCGAGGTGGCGGCGCAGACCGCTGCGACGACGCGGCGGTGACGGGCGCGGCGGGTCGCTCCGGGCACTCGGGTCACTCCGGCTTCTCCGTGAGCTGGGTGACGGTCCTGCGCAGGCCGCGCTCGACCCGGTCGGCCAGCCCCTTGGCCTCGTGACCGAGCCCGGCCTGGGCGGCGGCCGTCGTGGCGTTCGCCGCCATGGCCTTGTCGGCGGGCTGCGGCGTGGTGACCGTCCGCCCGTCGGCGAATCCGGAGACGGCGAACACCACGACGGGCACCTCGGCCAGGACGTGCACGGTCCAGCTGGCGCGCTGCTTGTCCCCGAAACCCGCCGCGGGCGTGTTCCTGACGGGATACGCGCGGGGCATCAGGTCGGCGCGTCCGTCGAGGTGCTGATCGGTGAACCGGGTGCTCAGCGCCCGCATGGCATCGGCGTCGCCCTCGGTGAAGAGCAGTCCGACCGTGGTGACGCTGCTGGACGTCGCGTCCCTGTAGGTGGCGCGCAGCAGCCGGGCGCAGCCGGCCGGGCGGAGCGTCTTGACCAGCAGCGGGTCCAGGGCAGTCGTGCAGCCGCTGTCCGGGGCGACGGCGAGCCTGGTCCAGACCCGGTCGGAGCCGCCCGGCCCCGCCCCGGTCCCCTTGAGGGTGCGCGGGAAGAGGGTGTCCACGGGCACGCTGTGCCAGGCGGCGCGGCCCACGGTGTAGGTGCTGTGGGCCGCCGGATCGGCCGAGGAGTCGCTGATCAGCCAGCTGCCGGTGGCTGCCCCGCCGATCAGCCCGAGGCCGAGCACCACGCAGACGGCGGCGGCCGCGCTCCTGAAGGGGTGCCGGGCCCGCACGGGGCGGAGCCTGGTCGTGGTCTCGGACGGTGTCTCGGGCGGGGCGCGGTGATGCGGTGGCCGGAAGGCGGGCGGCGCGGCGCGGCCGTCGGCCCACGGGGGCGGTGCGCCGAGGTCCACGGCGCCCACCGGGCGGCGCCGGGTCGCCGCGGGCGGCGCGGGCGGCGCGGCGGGGGGCGGCGGGAAGGCCGGAGCGGCGGGGGGCCCCGCCGGGTGCGCGGGGACGGGTGGCACCGGGCGGTACGGGGCGGTCGGCTCTGCGGCGGGGGCCGTCGAAGGGGTCGGTTCCGCGGCGGGCGGCTCGGGCACGGCGGGTCCGGATACCCGGCCGGGCGGAGGAGTGGTCGGGCGTGGCGGGACAGGAGCGCGCTGCGCCTCGGTACTCATCAGCCCCCCTGGTCCGTCCGTACCGCACGCGGATCGCCGCCACAGGCAGGCTCGTTGCGCGCCGCGTGAGCGTCACTCTACGGGCTGGGGCGCCCCTGAGGGGAGCGGGCCGCGGACCGCCGGACCGATCTGCGCAGATCATCCCCCTACCCAGCGGTACAGGTGTCTGGCAAGCTGCGGCCATGACTGCCCGCGCCGCTGACCGGACCCGCTACAACCGGGCCACCGCCCATCTCGATGCCCCGATCGCCGTCGTCGATCTGGAGGCGTTCGACGCCAACGCCGATGACCTGGTACGCCGTGCGGCCGGGAAACCGATCCGGGTGGCGAGCAAGTCGGTGCGCTGCCGTGCCCTGCTGGAGCGGGTGCTCGCACGGCCCGGTTTCGCCGGGATCATGTCGTTCACGCTCGCGGAGTCGCTGTGGCTGGCGCGGGCCGGGTTCGAGGACGTGCTGCTGGCCTATCCGTCGGCCGACCGGACGGCCTTCGCGGAACTCGCCGCGGACCCGAAGCTGGCCGCGGCCGTGACGGTGATGGTGGACGACCACGCGCAGCTGGAGCTGATCGACGCGGCACGGGCCGGGGGCACCGAGGAGATCCGGGTCTGCCTGGAGCTGGACACCTCCCTGCGGATGCTCGGCGGCAGGGTCAGGATCGGGGCGCTGCGTTCGCCGTTGCGCTCCCCCGCCCAACTGGCCGAGCTGGCCCGGTCCGTGGCCCGCAGGCCCGGATTCCGGCTGGTGGGGCTGATGGCGTACGAGGGCCACATCGCCGGGGTCGGCGACTCGGTCGAGGGACGGCCGCTGCGGTCCCGGGCGATCCGGCTGATGCAGGCCGCAGGCCGCCGGGAACTGGCGGTCCGGCGGGCCGAGGTGGTGCGGGCGGTACGGGCCGTGGCACCGGATCTGGAGTTCGTGAACGGCGGCGGCACCGGCAGTGTGCAGCACACCGCCGCGGAGCACGCGGTGACGGAGATCGCGGCTGGTTCCGGCCTCTACGTACCGCGGCTGTTCGACAACTACACCTCGTTCACGGCCCGTCCGGCGGCTCTGTTCGCCCAGCCGGTGGTGCGCAGGCCCGGGGTGGGCGTGGTGACGGTGCTCGGTGGCGGCTACCCGGCGTCCGGTGCGGCCGGCCCGGACCGGCTGCCGGTCCCGTACCTCCCGGAGGGGCTGCGTTACGACCCGCAGGAGGGCCCCGGTGAGGTGCAGACGCCCCTGCTCGGCGCCCCGGCCGACGATCTGCTGATCGGCGACAAGGTGTGGTTCCGGCACGCGAAGGCCGGCGAACTGTGCGAGCGGTTCGACGCGTTGCACCTGATCGAGGGGGACCGGGTGACGGCGACCGTGCCGACGTACCGGGGCGAGGGCCGCACCTTCCTCTGAGCCCGGGGAGGGGCGGCGTCAGGGAGCGACGGAGCTGCCGACGCCGCCGCTCGTCTCGCTGTCGCCGATCGGGCGGATGCCCTGGGTGAGGGTGTCCATGAGGGAGAGCCGGGGTCCGTCGGGGCCCGCGTCGAAGGCGTACCGCACGACGACGAGCGACTCGCTGCCGACCGCAGAGGGGAAGACGAGGGACTGCACGTAGCCGCCGGGGCCCTTCCCGGTGACGACCTTCCAGCGCACCAGGTATCCGGTGCGCCCGGCCACGCTCACCGCTGTGGCGGCTGTCTGCTTGTGGGACATGAGGCCGCCGTGGATGGGCCGGCCGATGACGTCCTCGTCGTACGCACGGTCCGCCGCGGCGACGACGTCCTGCTCGGCGATCTTCTCCGGCGTGGTCGCGTCGTTGCCGTTCGCGGTGCGGGTGGTCACCGTGCCGTGGTAGCACATCACGGAGGAGGCGCCGGGGCAGGAGTAGGTGTCGGCGGTACGCATCGTGAGCAGTTCGTCGACGGGGCGCTCGACCCGCTCCCAGCCATCGGGGATCGGCAGGGTGATGCCGTTGAGCTGGTCGACGAGCACGGTGGGGTCGTCGCCGGCCGGTGACCCGTCCGGCGAGGGGCTGTCGTCGCCGCCGGTGGCCGCGGGCGGCTTGGCGGAGCCGCTCGACCGGGCCTGCGGCTGCTGTCCCCCGTCGTCCCTGCCGAGCAGTACGGCTCCGGTCACCGCCGCACCGACGACCACCGCGCCCGCCACCACCGCTGCGATGATCCGGCCGCTTCCGCCACCGCTCCCCCGGCCGGGCGCGGCGGGGGAAGCGGTCCGCCCGGGGCCGGGCTGCTGCGCCGCGGCAGTGTGCGGGCGGGTGTGGGCGGTCCATGAAGTACCGTCCCACCAACGCTCGTTGCCGGGTGCGGCCGTGTCCGGATACCAGCCGGGCGGAGTCGGATAGCTCATCGCCCCAGCCTAGTGAGGGGGCCGCGCCCCTCCTACAGGGGTGTGACGTACGCGCCGGAGATGCCGCCGTCGACGAGGAAGTCGGTGGCGTTGACGAACGAGGAGTCGTCGCTCGCCAGGAAGGCGACGGCGGCCGCGATCTCGGTCGCCTCGGCGAACCGGCCGAGCGGAATGTGCACCAGCCGGCGGGCCGCGCGCTCCGGGTCCTTGGCGAACAGCTCCCGGAGCAGCGGGGTGTTGACCGGCCCGGGGCACAGCGCGTTGACCCGGATGCCCTCGCGGGCGAACTGGATGCCCAGCTCACGGGACATCGCGAGCACCCCGCCCTTGGAGGCGGTGTACGAGATCTGGGAGGTCGCCGCGCCCATCCTGGCCACGAACGAGGCGGTGTTGATGATCGAGCCGCGTCCCTGGCGGCGCATGTAGGGCAGGGCCGCCTTGCAGCACAGGTAGACGGAGGTGAGGTTGACGTCCTGGACGCGTTTCCATGCCTCCAGGCCGGTGGTGAGGATGGAGTCGTCGTCGGGCGGCGAGATGCCGGCGTTGTTGAAGGCGATGTCGACGGAGCCGTAGGTGTCGTGCGCCGCCGCGAACAGTGCCTCGACCTGTCCGGGATCGGTCACGTCGACCTGTACGAAGGTGCCGCCGACCGCTTCCGCGGCCGCCTTGCCCGCGGTCTCGTCGATGTCGCCGCAGACCACGTGCGCGCCCTCGGAGGCGAGCCGGTGGGCGGTGGCGAGACCGATGCCGCTGCCGGCGCCGGTGACGACGGCGGTGCGGCCGACGAGGCGGCGGCAGATGGGTGCGTTGTCCGTGGTCATACCGGTTCAGGCCTCCGTGCTGAGGAAGACGTTCTTGGTTTCGGTGAAGGCGGTGAGGGCGTCGGGTCCGAGCTCCCGGCCGAGGCCGGACTGCTTGTACCCGCCGAACGGGGTCCAGTAGCGGACCGCGGAGTGGGAGTTGACGGAGAGGTTCCCCGCCCGGACGGCCTGCGAGACGCGCAGCGCGCGTCCCACGTCGCGGGTCCACAGCGAGCCCGCCAGGCCGTAGCGCGTCGCGTTGGCGAGCCGGACGGCGTCCTCCTCGTCCTCGAAGGGCAGCACGACCGCGACCGGCCCGAACACCTCCTCGGTGGCGACGGGCGCGTCGGGCCGGGTGTCGGTGAGGACGGTCGGCGGGAACCAGAAGCCGGGGCCCTGGGGCGCGGTGCCCCGGATCGCGGCCGCGCCCTCGGGGACGTGCCCGCGTACCCGGTCCAGCTGGGTGCGCGAGATGAGCGGGCCCATCTGCGTCTTCTCGTCGGACGGGTCGCCCACGACGACGGCGGCGACGGCCGGGGCGAGCAGTTCCAGGAAGCGGTCGTACACGGATCGCTGGACGAGGATCCGGGTGCGGGCGCAGCAGTCCTGGCCCGCGTTGTCCAGGAAGGACATGGGGGCGGCGGCCGCGGCGGCCTCGACGTCGGCGTCGGCGAAGACGATGTTGGGGCTCTTGCCGCCGAGTTCGAGGGTGAGCCGCTTCACGTGTTCGGCGCACTTGGCCATGATCTGCTTGCCGACCCGGGTGGAGCCGGTGAACACGATCTTGGCGACGTCCGGGTGCTCGACCAGGGCGTTGCCCGCCTCGTCGCCCGCGCCCGGCAGCACCTGGAAGAGGTGCTCGGGCAGTCCGGCCTCCAGGGCCAGTCCGGCGAGCCGGAGGGCGGTCAGCGGGGTGGTCTCGGCGGGTTTGAGGACGACGGCGTTGCCCGCCGCGAGGGCCGGGGCGAGCGCCCAGGCGGCGATCGGCATGGGGAAGTTCCAGGGGGCGATCACGCCGATGACGCCGAGGGGTTCGAGCAGGGTGATGTCGATGCCGCCGGGTACCGGGATCTGCCGTCCGCTCAGCCGTTCCACTCCCCCGGCGGCGTAGTCGAGGAGATCGCGGACGTTGCCCGCCTCCCAGCGGGCGTTGCCGAGGGTGTGGCCCGCCTCGCGCACTTCCAGCCGGGCCAGTTCCTCGGTGCGGCCGTCCACGGCGGCGGCGAACCGGCGCAGCAGCCGGGCCCGGTCGGCGGGGGCGAGCGCCGCCCAGGTCCGCTGGGCGGCGGCCGCCCGGGTGACGGCCGCGTCCACCTCGGCCGGAGTGGTGGCGGGCACGGTGGCGACGAGCTCTTCCGTCGCCGGGTTCAGTACGTGGTGCTCACGGGTCAAGGAAGTCCTCACAGACGTTCGAAGGAGCGCTTGATCTCCCAGTCGGTCACCGCCGCGTCGAAGGCTTCGAGTTCGACGCGTGCCATGTTGGCGTAGTGCGCGACGGCCTCGGCCCCGAAGGCCGCCTCCGCGATCTCGCTGTGCGCCCAGAGCCCGGCGGCCTCGCGCAGGGTGGTGGGGACGTGGTCGTACGCGGCGGTGTAGGCGTTTCCCGCGCAGGGCTCGGGCAGTTCGAGACCGTGCTCGATGCCGTGGAGGCCGGCGGCGACGAGTGCGGCGACGGCGAGGTACGGGTTGACGTCACCGCCCGGGAGGCGGTTCTCGAAGCGCAGGGACTGGCCGTGGCCGACGACGCGGAGCGCGCAGGTGCGGTTGTCCTCGCCCCACGCGACGGCGGTCGGGGCGAAGGAGCCTGGCTGGAAGCGCTTGTAGGAGTTGATGTTCGGCGCGTAGAGGAGCGAGAAGTCGCGCAGGGCCGCGAGCTGGCCGGCGAGGAAGTGCCGCATCACCGGGGACATGGCCCCGTCCTCGTCCGCCATGACGCTGCGTCCGGGGTCGCCGGTGGACCGCAGCGAGAGGTGGATGTGGCAGGAGTTGCCCTCGCGCTCGTTGAACTTGGCCATGAAGGTGAGCGAGACGCCTTCCTGCGCGGCGATCTCCTTGGCGCCCGTCTTGTAGACGGCGTGCTGGTCGCAGGTGACCAGGGCCTCGTCGTAGCGGAACACGATCTCGTGCTGGCCGGGGTTGCACTCGCCCTTGGCCGACTCGACGGTGAGGCCCGCGCCCGCCATCTCGTTGCGGATGCGGCGCAGCAGGGGTTCGACGCGGCCGGTGCCGAGGACGGAGTAGTCGACGTTGTACTGGTTGACCGGGGTGAGGTCGCGGTAGTGGCGGTCCCAGGCCTGTTCGTAGGTGTCCTTGAAGACGATGAATTCGAGTTCGGTGCCGACGTGGGCGGTGTAGCCGTGCTCGGCGAGGCGTTCCAGCTGGCGGCGCAGGATCTGGCGGGGCGCGGCGACGACGGGTGAGCCGTCGCTCCAGGCGAGGTCGGCGGTGACCATCGCGGTGCTCTCGTTCCACGGCACCCTGCGCAGGGTGGCGAGGTCGGGGTGCATGGCGAAGTCGCCGTAGCCGCGGTCCCAGGAGGACATGGCGTAGCCGTCGACGGTGTTCATGTCGGTGTCGACCGCGAGGAGGTAGTTGCAGCCCTCGGTGCCGTGCGGCACGACCTCGTCGAGGAAGAAGCCGGCGGCGAAGCGTTTGCCCTGGAGCCGCCCCTGCATGTCGGGGAAGGCCAGGACCACGGTGTCGATCTCACCGCTGTCGACGAGGCGGCGCAGCTCCTCGACGGCGAGCGGGGCTGTTCGGTCGGACACGGATGGATCCTCTCCTCGCGGGCCGACGGATGATCCGGATCTACGGGCGACTGATCCAAATCTATGGGCAGTGCAAGGCATTTGGATACGGTGCCGATGCGTTCCGCGTGCCGTGCCGAGAGGGAGATCCGATGAACCGCCCGCTGATCGGGATCAGTACGTATCTGGAGGCCTCGGCGCGCTGGGGCGTCTGGGACCTGCCCGCGGCCCTGCTGCCGGCCGGGTACGGCCGGCAGGTCCGTGAGGCGGGCGGCCTGGCCGTGCTGCTTCCGCCGGACTCGCCGGAACTGGCCGCGTCGGTGGTGGCGCGGCTCGACGCGGTGGTGGTCGCGGGCGGGCCGGACGTTGACCCGGAGCGGTACGGGGCCGGGCGCGATCCGCGGACCGGGCCGCCCGCGCCGGAGCGCGACGCCTGGGAGAGCGCCCTGATCGGGGCCGCGCTGGAGTCGGGCACCCCGTTGCTCGGGATCTGCCGGGGGATGCAGCTGCTGAACGTGGTCCTGGGCGGCACGCTGACACAGCATCTGGACGGGCACGCGGGCCCCGGCGGGGCGGCGGGGGTGTTCGGTGCGCACACGGTGACGCCGGTGCCGGGGACGCGGTACGCCTCCGTGGTCCCCGGCGACTGCGACGTGCCCACCTACCACCACCAGGCCGCGGACCGGCTCGGCGCGGGTCTGGTGGCGGCCGCGCACGCGGCGGACGGCACGGTGGAGGCCGTCGAGCTGCCAGGGCCCGGATGGGTGCTCGGGGTGCAGTGGCATCCGGAGGCGGGCGGCGACGTGCGGGTGATGGCGGCGCTGGTGGCGGCCGCGCGGACGGGTCGTGTCTGAGAAGTCCCGTCCGCCTCGCGGGGTCCGGGCGGCCGACGCTACTCCTCGGGCACTCCCCAGGCGGGCCGGTGGCCGAGCCTGCCCCGTAGCCAGTCCAGTGCGGCCGCGCCCTGGGCCGCCTGGAACGCCCGCAGCGTGGGCAGGCCCGGCGGGGCGGGGCGCAGCGCGTGCGACACGAAGTAGCCGGTCAGGGCGGCGAGTACGGCGGTGACTCCCGCCGGGTCGGCGTCGCGGCCGAGCGGATGCGCCGTGAAGACGGTCTCCGGGTCGGGGCCGCCCTGGGCCGCGACGCACGGCAGCATCGCCAGCAGGTCGAACCAGGGTGCGGCGCGCATCGCGTGCGGCCAGTCGACGAAGACGACCCGGTCCTCGGTCAGCAGGATGTTGTCGGCGCGCAGATCGGCGTGGACGAGGCTGTCGCCGGTGGCGGGCCCCACCCAGCCGGACTCCAGTTCCGCGAGTGCGCCGAGGCGGCGGGCCGCCCAGGGGTCGAGGCGGGCGTCGCCCCCTGCGGCGTGCAGGGTCCGCCAGCCGGTGAACATCGAGGCCTCGCGCCGGGCGATGGGGGGCGCGTCGGCCGGGGCCGGGGTGAGGAGGCGGCCGAGTGCGCCGACGGCGGCCAGGACGCGGTCCAGCTCGGCGGGGTCCCAGGGGACGCGGGGCTGACGGCCCTCGATGTCCTCCAGGACGAGCGCGACGCAGGTGCCGTCGTCGTACGAGCCGAGCAGCCGGGGTACGGGGGCGTGCGGCGGGAGGGCGGCGGTGTGGCGGGCCTCGGCGCGGTGCAGGTCCGGGCTGCCGGCGTTCACCTCGGCGCTCACCGCCTTGACGAAGGCCCGCCCGCCGTTCGCGAGCCGCACCCGTGCGGCGACGCCGGGCGAGAAGCCACCGCTCTGGCTGCGGGCCTCGAAGACGGGTGAGCCGAGGATGTCCTCGACGGCGCGGCGCACGGCGGCGGGCAGGTCGGCCCACGCGTGGCGGACGCCGCGGGCGGGCGGTGCGGTCGTGGTCATCCGCCCATCCTTCCCGCTCGGCCGGATCGCGGGCCAGCCGTTTTACTCGGGCCATCCGTTTCGCGACGGCCATCCGTTGCGCGAGGGGCGGGGCCGCGCGCCCGCTCGGTGGGGGCCGCGCACCGCGCTCAGTCGCCGGGCCGGCCCGACCGCGTCAGGGAGAGCAGGTCCCGGGCCGGCCCCGTCGGGCGGTGTCCCGACGGCCAGACCGCGCGCAGCTGGCGCCGCAGCCGGACCCCGGCGATCGGGATCTCGACCAGCCGCCGGGACGACAGCTCCTCGCCGAGGGCCAGTTCGCTCAGCACGCACGGTCCCGCACCGCTCTCGGCCGCCCCCTTGACCGCGGTGGTCGAGGAGAGTTCCAGGAGCGGCGGGGCCAGTCCGCCGTGGACGGCGAGGGCGGCGTCCAGGACCTGCCGGGTGCCGGAGCCGTGCTCGCGCAGGATCAGCGGGGTCCCGGCGAGTTCGCTCGGGGTCAGCGGGGTGCGGCGGCGGGCCCAGGCGTGGGACGGGGCGACGACGACGACCAGGCGGTCGTGGGCGATGACGGTCCCGTCGAGGCCCTCGGGCACCGACAGGCCCTCGACGAAGCCCAGGTCCGCCTCGCCGCTCAGCAGCCGCCGGGCGGCGGCCGACGAGTTGCCGGCGAGCAGGGAGACGGCGGTGTCCGGCCGTTCGGCGCGCAGGGCGATCAGCCAGCCCGGGAGCAGGTACTCGGCGATGGTCATGGAGGCGGCGACCCGCAGCCTGGAGTCGCGCCGGTCCCGCAGCGCCTGGGCGCCCGCGTCGAACGCCTCGGCCGCCTCGACGACCCGGCGTGCCCAGTCGGTGACGAGCGCGCCCGCGTCGGTGAGGCGGGAGCCGCGGGGCGAGCGGTCGAGCAGGGCGAGACCTAGCTGCCGTTCCATCGACCTGATGCGGCTGCTGGCGGCGGGCTGGGAGATGCCGACGTCGCGTGCGGCCCGGCCGAGACTGCCGTGCCGGGCGACGGCGAGGAGCAGCTCCAGCGCGCCCAGGTCGGGCACCCGGTGGGACAGAAGCGCGGGTACATCACTGGTCATAAGTCCACCTTATGACCTCATAGAGCGGGACTCCCTGGTGGGGGACGGCCCCGGAACCAAGAATCGTGGCATGGCCATCTTTCCGCAGACCCGCACCGCGTTCCCGCACGCCCGCACGGCCAGGCGCCCGGCTCTGCGGTACTTCGGCCCCAACTGGTACGCGACCGTGATGGGTACCTCGATCGTCGCGAGCGCGGGCGCCGCCCTGCCCGTGCACCTCCCCGGCCTGCGGGCGGTCTGCGCGGTGGTGTGGGTGCTGGCCGCGCTCATGCTCGCCGCGGTGCTCACGGCGCGCGCCGGACACTGGGCCTCGCACCGCGACCAGGCCCGTACCCATCTCCTGGACCCGGGCGTGGCCCCGTTCTACGGCTGTCTCTCGATGGCGCTGCTGGCCGTCGGGGGCGCCGGGATGGTGGTGGGCAAGGATGTGATCGGGCACCGGGCGGCGCTGGTACTGGATGTGATGCTGTTCACCGCGGGCACCCTGACCGGGCTGTTCGTCGCGGTGGCGATCCCGTACCTCATGATGGTGCGCCATCGCCCGGAGCCCGGGACCGCGTCCCCGGTGTGGCTGCTTCCCGTGGTCGCGCCCATGGTCTCCGCGGCTCTCGGTCCGCTGCTGGTGCCTGAACTGCCGGCCGGCCAGTGGCGGGAGGCGCTGCTGCTGGCCTGCTACGCGATGTTCGGGCTGAGCCTGCTGGCGACGCTGGTGATGCTGCCGCTGATCTTCTCCCGGCTGGTCCACCAGGGTCCGCTGCCGCTCATGCTGACGCCCACGCTGTTCCTGGTGCTCGGCCCGCTGGGCCAGTCGACGACCGCGGTCAACGCGCTCGCCGATGTGGCGCCGGGTGCGATCGGGGCCCCGTACGCCTCCGCGTTCGGTGCCTTCGCCGTGCTGTACGGGGTGCCGGTCATGGGGTTCGCGCTGATGTGGCTGGCGCTGGCCGGTGCCATGGTGGTGCGGGCGGTGCGGGGCGGGATGACGTTCGGCATGACGTGGTGGGGCTTCACCTTCCCCGTCGGCACGTGTGTCACGGGCGCCGCGGGCCTGGCCCGGCACACCGGCCTGACGGCGTTCACCTGGCTGGCCGTCGCGCTCTACGTGCTGCTGGTGACGGCCTGGGCGGTGGCCGGTGTCCGCACGGTGCGCGGGCTGCTCAGCGGAGCGCTGCTCGCAGCGCCGCAGGGGCCCGCACCAGTGACGGTCCGTACCACGTGAGGAACCGCCCGTCGACGAGTGCGGCGGGCAGCGCGGGAAAGGCCTCGGGCCCGTCGGCGGCGGTGAACCGGTAGGGCTCGTCGGGCAGGACGACCAGGTCGGCGCCGGCCGCGTTCAGTTCGTCGAGCGGTACGCGGGGATAGCGCTCGGCGTGGTCCGCGTAGACGTTGGTGACGCCGAGCCGGGCCAGCAGGTCACCGGCGAAGGTGTCGCGGCCCAGGACCATCCAGGGCCTGCGCCAGACAGGGACGACCGCGCGGCGCGGGGCGAGCGGTGGCAGTGCCGCCCAGGCGGCCTCGGCCTCGTCCAGCCACCGGGGCCTCGGCAGCCCGCAGGCACCGGTCAGGAGGCGGTCCAGTTCCGCGAACGCCTCTTCGAGGGTGCGGACGGTGGTGACGAGGACCTCGGTCCCGGCCTCCCGCAGCGCGGCGAGGTCGGGTTCCCGGTTCTCCTCCTCGTTGGCCACCACGAGGTCCGGGCGCAGGGTGAGGATCCCGGGCACGTCGGGGTTCTTGGTGCCCCTGACGCGGGCGGCGCGCAGCCCGGCGGGGTGGGTGCACCAGTCGGTGGCACCGACGAGCAGACCGGGCGCGGTCACGGCGACGGCCTCGGTGAGCGAGGGGACGAGGGACACGACGCGCACGGCGGCTCCTCCTCAGCGACGCGGGTCGAAGGTGGCGTCGATGTGCTCGGCGACCGCGACGAACAGCAGCCGGGTGCCGGGTGCCGTGGCCCGCCAGCGGTGGCGCACCCCGCCCGAGAGGAACAGCGTGTCCCCGCGCTCCAGGCGGTAGGCCTGCCCCTCGGCCTCCACCTCGGCGGCGCCCTCCGCCACGTACATCACCTCGTCGTTGCGGTGCTGGAACTCGCGCCCCAGATCGAGCTCACCGGTGAATTCGAGGGCGCTGAGCTGATGGCGCCCGCGCACCACCCGGCGCGCCCCGTCCTCCTGCCCGCCGCGCACGACGTCGACGGCGCGCGCCGAGTCGGCGGCGGCCCGCAGGCGTGCGGGGGTGGTCTCCAGGGCGTCCGCGACCCGGTCCAGGGATCTGGCGCTGGGTCTGGCCCGTTCGTTCTCGATCTGGCTGAGGAACGGTACGGACAGGCCACTGCGCGTCGCGACCGCGGCCAGCGTGAGTCCCAGGGATCTGCGCTGTCTGCGGACCGCCGCGCCCACCCGGAGTGTTTCCTTGTCGTCCATGTCCGGCTCCCTCCCGACTCTCCATCCTTCCGGCTGCCAGCACCTTACGCACACGGTTACGCGAGGACGGCCGGTAATGAGGCGTCCGGACAGGCCGAAAGGGGTGGGCACCGCCACCGGCGGTGCCCACCCCTTCCTGTGCCGCGCCCCTGGCGGGGCCGCGACGGGTTACTGCTGGGGAGCCATCTTGTCCGCGATGCCCGGGTTCTTCGCCATCCAGGCCTGCACGGCGTCTTCCTCGTGTCCCGTACCGAGCTTCTGGATCTCGTTCTCCAGGCCGGCGAGCTGGTCCTCGCTCAGCTTGAAGTCCTTGAACCACTTGGTCAGCTGCGGGTAGTTCTTCGGGAAGTCCTTCGAGCCGATGGTGTGCAGGCGGTCGCCCTCACCGAAGGCCTTCTTGGGGTCCTGGAGCTTCGTCATCTTGTACTCGTTGTAGGCCCAGTGCGGGGTCCACAGGAGTACGGCGACGGGCTCCTTCTTGGCGTACGCGCGCTTCAGCTCGGCGAGCATGCCGGGCGTCGAGGAGTCGACGACCTTGTACTCCTTGTCGAGGCCGTACTGCGGCAGCACGTTCTTCTTGAGGTTCTCCATCGTGGCCGTGCCCGGCTCGATGCCGATGATCCGGCCCTTGAACTGGGAACTCTTGCCCTTGAGGTCGGCCAGGGACTTCACGTCCTTGACGTAGCCCGGCACCGCGACCTCGATCGAGGTGGGGCCGTACCACGAGCCGATGTCCGTCAGCTTCGAGCCGTACTTGTCCCAGTAGTTCTTCTGGGTGTACGGCAGCCAGCCGTCGAACTGCACGTCGATCTGACCGCGGGACATCGCGGTGTACATCGGGCCGACCTCGAACTGCTTGAGGTTGATCTTGTAACCGCGGTCCTCCAGGACGGCCTTCCACAGGTACGTGGCGGCGATGTCCTCCTCCCACGGGAACCAGGCCATCTCGACGGCGCGCTCGCGCTCGTCCTTGCCGTCGGCACCCTTGGAGGTGGCGGCCTTGGCGACCGGGGCCGCCTTGTCGGCGACGCCCGGGTTGGCCTTGAGCCAGGTGCGGACGGCCTCCTGCTCCTTGCCGGATCCGCTCTTCTGGATCTGCGCCTCAAGACTGGTGAGCTGGTCCTCGGTCATCTTGAAGTTCTTCAGCCACTTGCCGACCTCGGGGTTCTCGTCGGAGAAGCCCTTGCGGGTCAGGGTGTGGATGCCGTCGCCCTTGCCCCAGAGGTTCTTGGGGTCCTTGAGCTTGGTCAGGTCGTACTGGTTGTACGCCCAGTGCGGCGACCAGAGCGGAACGACGATCGGTTCCTTCTTGGCGTACGAGCGCTTCAGCTCGGCCAGCATCGACGGCGTGGAGCCGTCGACGACCTTGTACTCCTTGTCCAGGCCGTAGCCCGGCAGGATCTTGTCCTTGAGCAGGCCCATCTCACCGGCGCTCGGCTCGATGCCGACGATGCGGCCCTTGAAGTCGGACGCCTTGCCCTTGAGGTCGTCGAGCGAGTCGACGCCCTTCACGTACGAGGGGACGGCCAGCTCCAGGGAGGTGGGTCCGTACCAGGAGCCCATGTCCTCCAGGCGGTCCTTGTACTTCTTCCAGTACGCGGCGTGGGTGACCGGCAGCCAGGAGTCGGTCTCGAAGTCGATCTGGCCGTTGGCCATACCGGTGTAGAGCGCGCCGGCCTCGTACTGCTTGACGTCGACCTTGAAGCCGCGCTGTTCCAGCAGTTCCTTCCAGAGGAAGGTGGAGGCGATGCCCTCGTCCCACGGGATGTAGCCCATGCTGATCGTCTTGCCGGCCCCGATGTTCTTCGGGTCCTTGCTCGCGGTGTCGTCCGAGTCCGAGGAGCCGAACACACTCATGCCGCCGGCCACGAGGGCGAGGGCGACGATGCCGGCCACGGCGACGACGGGCTGCGGACGGTAGTTCCACACCTTCAGTCCACCGGCCACGGACTGCGCCTTGGCGAGCGCGCGGCGGGCCAGCGGGGAGACCTCGCGGCCCAGGGCGCTGGTCATCCGGTCCAGGTACATCGCCAGGATGACGATGGAGATACCGGCCTCGAAGCCGAGGCCGACGTCGACGTTGCCGATGGCGCGGTAGACGGAGCCGCCGAGGCCGCCGCCGCCGACCATGCCGGCGATGACCACCATGGACAGGCCCAGCATGATGACCTGGTTGATGCCCGCCATGATCGTGGGCAGCGCGAGCGGCAGCTGCACCCGCAGCAGGGTGTTGCGCGAGGTGGTGCCGAAGGCCTCTGCCGCCTCGACGAGTTCGGCGTCGACCTGGCGGATGCCGAGCTCGGTCATCCGGACGCCGGGGGGCAGCGCGAAGATGATGGTGGCGATGATGCCGGGGACCACGCCGACGCCGAAGAAGATGACGCCGGGGATCAGGTAGACCATGGCGGGCATGGTCTGCATGAAGTCGAGGACCGGCCGGGTCACCGCGCTGACGGCCTTGGACCGGGACGCCCAGATACCGAGCGGCACGGCCAGCACCAGCGTCACGATGGTGGCGACGAGTACCAGGGTGAGCGTGTCCATCGCTTCGTCCCACAACTCGATCGAGTCGATGACGGCGAAGCCGACGAACGCGAGCACACCGGCGAGCAGACCGCGCAGCCACCAGGCGATGACGGCGACGATGCCCGCGAAGAGCAGGGGTGCGGGGGCGGAGAGTACGGCGGCTATGCCGTCGAACATCCCGCCGACTATGGAGCTGATGGCGTCGAAGAGCCAGGCCAGATGGGTCTGGAGCCAGTCGACGGCGGAGTCGACCCAGTCGCCGAGGTGGAGCCTAAACACTGGCCACCTTCTTCAGCGCGGTCGCGGCGTCCTGGGGGGCCTCCGCGGGGGTCATCGGCTCACCGAGCACGGCGAGCAGCCGGGCCCGGGGCACGACGCCGACGAGCTTGCCCTTGTCGTCGGTCACGGCGACCGCGACACCGCTCTGCGAGCAGGGCGTGAACAGTTCGATGATCGGAGTGCCCTCTGTGACGGTGGCGGGGGCCTCCCGCAGGACGTCCTGCGGGGTACGGAGTTCCTTGCCGTCGTCCGTCCTGGTGCCCATGACGGTGTGCGGCTCGGCCATGATCGCGCCCGCGGTGAGCACCCGGGAGCGGTCCACGTCCTGGGTGAAGGAGGCGACGTAGTCGTTGGCCGGGGTGACGAGGATGTCCTCGGCGGTCCCGAGCTGGACGATCTCCCCGTCGCGCATCACGGCGATGCGGTCACCGAGGCGCATGGCCTCGTTGAGGTCGTGGGTGATGAAGACGATGGTCTTCTTCAGCCGCTTCTGCAGTTCCAGGAGCTGGTCCTGCATGTCGCGGCGGATCAGCGGGTCCAGGGCGCTGAAGGACTCGTCCATCAGGAGCAGGTCGGCGTCGGTGGCCAGTGCGCGGGCCAGGCCGACACGCTGCTGCATACCGCCGGACAGCTCGTCGGGCCAGGAGTTCTCCCAGCCCGCCAGGCCGGTCATCTCCAGGGCCTCCGCGGCGCGCCGGTTGCGCTCGTCGCGCGGCACGCCCTGCACCTCCAGGCCGTAGCCGGCGTTCTCCAGCACGCTCCGGTGGGGGAAGAGCGCGAAGTGCTGGAACACCATGCTGATCTTGGTGGACCGGACATGGCGGAGCTCGGCGGGAGTCAGGGCGGTCAGGTCCTGGTCGTCGAAGAGCACCTTCCCCGCGGTGGGCTCCAGCAGCCCGTTGAGCATCCGCAGCAACGTCGATTTACCGGACCCGGACAGACCCATCACTACGAAGATCTGTCCCGGTTCAACGGTGAACGATGCGTCGATCACCGCTGCGGTCGTTCCCTCGGCGCGCAGGTCGTCACGGCTGGAGCCGCTCTCGAGTTTCTGCACGGCTTGATCGGGTCGTCTGCCGAAAACCTTGTACAAGTGTTCGGCTTGCAGCCTTGACACATACACCTCACGCGTTGAACCGAAAACGGTCTGCCACCCCCTCCGGCAGACCGTGGAGCGCGCGGATTCGGTCCGCATGGCACGTGCACTAGTTGAAAATGCGACGTGGTCCGCTCCGGTGCCGCGCCTGCCCCCGCTTACGCAGGGCAAACGCAAGAGTGACCCAGCTCACACAAAAGCGGTCCGGGATCGGGAACCGCGCCCTCGGCGGCCACTGTCGGTGGGGTGCGGCATCATCAGGGGTGTGACGCGACGCCTGATGCTCCTCGACACCGCCTCCCTCTACTACCGCGCCTATTTCGGAGTCCCCGACTCGGTGCGCGCGCCGGACGGGACCCCGGTCAACGCCGTGCGCGGACTGCTCGACTTCATCGGCCGGCTCGTGCAGGACCACCGGCCGGACGACCTGGTCGCCTGCATGGACGCGGACTGGCGGCCGCACTGGCGGGTCGAGCTGATCCCCTCGTACAAGGCGCACCGGGTGGCGGTGGAGACCGCCGGGGGCCTGCCCGACGAGGAGGAGACGCCCGACACGCTGGCCCCGCAGGTGCCGATCATCGAGGACGTGCTCGACGCCCTGGGGATCGCGCGGGTCGGCGTCGCGGAGTACGAGGCGGACGACGTGATCGGCACGCTGGCCGGCCTCGTGACCGGCCCGGTGGACATCGTCACGGGCGACCGGGACCTCTACCAGCTGGTGGACGACGCCCGCGGGGTGCGGGTGCTCTACCCGCTGAAGGGCGTCGGCTCGCTCCAGGTGACGGACGAGGCCTGGCTGCGCGAGAAGTACGGGGTGGACGGCTCCGGCTACGTCGATCTGGCGCTGCTGCGCGGCGACCCGAGCGACGGGCTGCCCGGCGTGCCCGGCATCGGCGAGAAGACGGCGGCGAAGCTGCTGGACGCCTTCGGCGATCTGGCCGGAATCATGGCGGCGGTGGACGACCCGGCCTCGAAGCTGACGCCCTCGCAGCGCAAACGGCTCGACGAGGCCCGCGCCTACGTGGCTGTCGCGCCGAAGGTGGTCCGGGTCGCCGGTGACGTACCGCTGCCCGCGTTCGACCCCGCGCTCCCCGCCGAGCCGCGCGACCCTGCGGCACTCGAAGCGCTCGCGGACCAGTGGGGGCTGGGCGGCGCCCTGCAGCGCCTCCTCTCCACACTTCGGAACTGAGGTGTTAGGTTAGGTAACCCTAAGACCACGTTCACGGTCAGTGGTCCGGGTATCCGAAACACAGGGAGAGAACCTCGTGGCAGAACGACCGGCGCGGCAGGCCCCCACGGCGCAGGGTGCGCAGGTCCTGCGCACCGAGCAGATCACCCCGCACATGATCCGGGTGGTGCTCGGCGGTGACGGTCTCGCGGACTTCGCGCTCTCCGGTTACAGCGATCACTACATCAAGCTCTGCTTCGCCCCCGAGGGCGCCGAGTACGCGCACCCCTTCGACATGGCCCGCATCCGCGAGGAGTTCCCGCGCGAGCTGTGGCCCACCACCCGTACGTACACGGTGCGCTCCTGGGACCCGGCCACCCGGGAGATGGCCGTCGACTTCGTGGTGCACGGCGACGAGGGCCTCGCGGGCCCGTGGGCGGCCCGTGCCACGGCCGGCGACCCGGTGACGTTCCTGGGACCCGGCGGCGGCTACGGCCCGGACGCCTCGGCCGGCTGGCATCTCCTGGTGGGCGACGAGAGCGCGCTGCCGGCCATCGCCGCGGCGATGGAGCAGATGCCCGCGAACGCGGTGGTGCGCGCCTTCATCGAGGTCGCGGACGCCGCGGAGGAGCAGAAGATCACGACGCCGGACGGCGTCGGGGTGACCTGGCTGCACCGGGGCGACCGCCCGGTCGGCGAGGCGCTCACCGCCGCCGTGAAGGAGCTGGAGTTCCCGGCGGGCGAGGTGCAGGCGTTCGTCCACGGCGAGGCCGGCTTCGTCAAGGACATCCGGCGCCACCTGCGGCTGGACCGCGGCATCCCGCTGCCCCAGCTGTCGATCTCCGGCTACTGGCGCCTGGGCCAGAACGACGACGCCTGGCGCTCGGTCAAGCGCGAGTGGAACGCCCAGGTGGAGCGCGAGCAGGAGAGCGCCGCGTAGGGCGCGTCCGCGTGACGCACATGGCTGTGCCCCGGTCCGTGGACCGGGGCACAGCCATGTGCGCAGGAGAGGGGCAGGCCGGTCAGACCGACTGTGGTGCCGAAGCCGCCCAGTTCGACGACCTTCTTGAAGAGGTTGCCGAGCAGGAACAGCCAGATCACCGGCTGGATCAGCGAGATCACCAGGAAGACCGGCTGCCGGAGGATCGCCATCAGCTGCCTCTGGGTCATGTACCAGGTCTGGGACGGGGTCTGCCTGCTCATCGGGTGCCTCCCCCGGCGACCGGCACCTGGGTGGCCCGGGGTCGGCGCGAGTCTCCGGAACGCGTCAACCACGACGTATCGCGAATTCCGGAAGGCATGAAAGGTTTTTCCCCACCGACCAATCCGTATGGCCACTGGCTCCGAACCACCCCTGGAGACCGATGACCGTCCCGGGAGGAAGCCCGCGTGAAAGAAGCCGTGCACATCAGCGGACTGGCCTCGGCCGGACCCGACCTCCAGGAGCTCCTGGGAATGGTCGCCCGGGGTGATCAGGACGCTTTCGCGCAGGTGTACGAAGCGGTCTGCGGCCCGGTGCTCGGACTGGTGAGGAGCGTCCTGCGCGACCCCGCCCAGTCGGAGGAGGTCGCACAGGAGGTGCTGGTCGAGGTCTGGCGCACCGCGCCGCGCTTCCAGGCGGCCCGCGGCAGCGCCATGAACTGGGTGCTGACCCTGGCCCATCACCGGGCCGTGGACCGGGTGCGCTCGGTGGAGGCGACGACGGCCCGTGAGCACAAGGCCGCGCTGCTCGACCGCACCCCCGCCTTCGACGACGTCACCGAACAGGTGGAGAGCCGGCTGGAGCGGGAACAGGTCCGCCGCTGTATGCGGACCCTCTCGGAACTGCAACGGGAGTCCGTCACGCTGGCGTACTACCGCGGACTGACCTACCGCGAGGTGGGGGAACTGCTCGCGGTGCCGCTCGGAACGATCAAGACTCGACTGCGCGACGGACTGATCCGGCTGCGCGACTGCCTCGGGGTGAGCGCATGAGCGACGCCGGACTTCACACACTGACCGGGGCCTACGCCCTGCACGCGCTGCCGGAGGCGGAACGCCGGGAGTTCGAACGCCACCTGGGCGACTGCGAGGCGTGCTCCGTGGAAGTGCGGGAGCTGTCGGAGACGGCGACCCGACTCGGCCTCGCCGTATCGGCCACGCCCTCGCGGGAGCTGCGTGAGCGGGTGCTGCGGGAGATCGCGACCGTACGCCAGGAGTCGCCGTCCACCGGTCGGCGCGCCCGCTCCGGCGGGGGCGCCGACCGGGACGGCACGGGCCGGGCCGGGCGGTGGTCGAAGTTCGCGCTGGCCGCGTGCCTGGCCGCGGCGGCCGGCTTCGGCGGCGTCGCCGTCTGGCAGAACCAGGAGGCGCAGGACGCCCGGTCCGACGCCCGCGCCGCCGAGCAGCGGAGCGCACAGGTGGCCGAGGTCATCTCGGCGCCCGACGCCCGGTCCGATTCGGCCACGCTGAGCGACGGCGCGAAGGGCACCGTGGTGGTCTCCAGGAGCCAGGACCGGGCGGTGTTCCTCGCCTCGGGGCTGGCGGAGGCGCCCGGCGGCAAGGTCTACCAGCTGTGGTTCGACGACGGCGGCACGATGCGGTCCGCGGGCCTGATGCGGGCGACCGGCTCCTCGTCGACGACCTACGCGGCCCTGCTCGACGGGCCGGTGGACGGCGCCACGGGCATGGGCATCACGGTGGAGCCGACGGGCGGGTCCAAGCAGCCGACCTCCGCTCCCCTCGCGCTGATGAAGCTGCCCTCTGCATGAGGCGGCGGCCCGTGGGGGTCTGTCCGGAACGCCCTGTTCCGGACAGACCCCCACGGGCCGCATGAGCCGCGCCACGACGGGCACATGTCGTGAGCGGGACCACCGGCGGCCACGCCGCGAAGGTCCCGCCCCCGGACGCGGTGGTCAGGGCGCTCGCCCCGGGTCGGGTCGTCCCGGCGGGCCGAGACCACTTCGCGGTGCTCGCCCCGTACCTCCGCCGTTGGGAGGCGATGGAGGTACGGGGCCCACTGCACGCACCACGCGAGGGATCAGCCCCTGCGCGGCGGCCGGGGGAAGAAGCCACTGGTCCTGGCGGTGTACGCGGCGAAGCCGGGGCGCTCGGCCATGTGCCGTTCCAGCAGGGCCTTTCCGCTGCCGCCGATGAGCAGGAAGCTCATCAGCGCGGGCGCCACGACCGTGGCCGCGGCAGCCGCCGGAACGTCGCAGACGATCAGGAACAGGCCCCACCACACGCAGAAGTCGCCGAAGTAGTTCGGATGCCGGGTCCAGGACCACAGCCCCCGGTCCATGATCCGCCCGCGGTTGGCCGGGTCCGCCTTGAACCGGGCCAGCTGGCGGTCCCCCACCGCCTCGAAGCCGAGTCCGACCGCCCAGAGCGCGGCACCGGCCCAGGTCCAGGCTCCCACCGGCCCCGTGACGTACCCGGCCGCCTGCACCGGCAGCGAGATCAGCCAGACCAGGGCCCCCTGGAGCAGGTACACCTTCCGCAGGGCGTACAGCGCGGGACTGCCCGGTGCCCTGGCGAGCATCGCCTCGTAGCGCGGGTCCTCGCCGTGTCCCCTCCCCCGGCGGGCGATGTGCCAGGCCAGACGCAGCCCCCACACCGCGGTGAGCACGGTGACCAGGAGCCGTCGGGTGCCGTCTCCCCCGCCGTCGGCCGACATGCCGTACGAGACGAGCGCGACGGCGGTGAAGCCCAGGCCCCATGCGACGTCCACGACCCGGTGCACGCCCTTGCGCAGCGCGACGGCGAACGTGCCGAGCATGACAGCGAGGGCGGCGCCGGCACTGGGCGCGAGGCCCTGTGCGAAAGCCGTCCAGTCGAAGCCGTTCATCCGGTGGCCCCGGCCGTCGCGCCGTCGCGGGCGGCCGGTACCGCCGACAGCTCCGTGTACCAGCCGCGCCGGGTGGCGGGCATCCCGGCCGTGCCGGTGGCCTCCGGCCGTACGGAGAGGATCTGGTCGACGCCCATCCGCCGTTCCTCGAAGGCGAGGGCGCCGCCGGCCAGGTAGAGCCGCCACACCCGGACGGTCTCCTCCCCGACCAGGTCGGTGAACTCCCGCTGGTTCAGCTCCAGGGTGTGCCGCCATGCGTCGACGGTCCGGACGTAGTGCTCGCGCATCCCCTCGACGTCACGCACTTCGAGGCCGGCGCCCTCCAGCAGGGCGACCGTCTCACCGAGCGGGCGCATGTGCATGTCGGGCGCGATGTACGACTCGATGAACGCGCCGCCGCCCGGCGCGTCGCGGCCCCGGGACATCTGCTGGACCAGCACCCGCCCGCGCGGCCGGACCATGGCGTGGAGCGTCGCGGTGAAGGCGGGGTACTCCGCGTCCCCGACGTGCTCGCCCATCTCGACGGTGGAGACCGCGTCGTAACCGCCCTCGTGCCCCGGCGCACGGTCGATGTCCCGGTAGTCGCAGCAGCGGACCTCGACCAGGTCCTCCAGGTTCCGTTCGGCCACCTGCGCGCGGACGTGGGCGGCCTGTTCCCTGGCGAGGGTGACGGCGGTGACGCGGACCCCGTGCCGCTGTGCGGCGTACAGGGTCAGCGATCCCCAGCCGCAGCCGATGTCGAGCAGGCGCGCCCCGGGACGCAGGTCCAGCTTGCGGCAGATCAGTTCGAGCTTGTCGCGCTGGGCGTCGGCGGGGCCGTAACCGGGGGCGTCGCTCGTCCAGTAGCCGCAGGAGTACGCCATCGTCTCGTCGAGGAGCAGGGCGTAGAAGGCGTTGGAGAGGTCGTAGTGGTGGCTGATGGCGGCCCGGTCGCGGGACTTGCTGTGCAGGACGCCGTGGAGTCCCGCACGGGCGGCGGGGACCGGCGGCCGGGGGCCCACCGCGCCCAGGCGCAGCGCGGTGCGCGCGGCCCTCAGCCGGTCGCCGATGCCGGGGCGCGGCGGGCGCAGTCCGCGCTCGCGCACGGCGTGCCGCATCGCCCGCAGCCCTTCGGCGAGGTCTCCCTCGACGTCCACGTCACCGGTGATGTACGCCTCGGCCAGGCCGAGTTCGCCGGGCGCCCAGAGCAGCCGGCGCAGCGCCCGCCGGGACCGGACGTGGACCAGGGGGCCGTCGGCGGCGCCGGTCTCGCTGCCGTCCCACATCCGTACCCTGACCGGGAGGGCGCCGCCGAGCAGTTGCTCGACGAGGGGTTCCAGTCGCTGGGCCGCGCCGGTCGTGGCCTGCTTGCCGGTAAGTGTCATCACGCGGATTCCTGACGGGTCAGCAGCAGTTGCCGCACATGGAGGTAGCCGGAGCGGAATCCCGCCTCGGAGTAAGCCAGATAGAAGGTCCACATACGGCGGAAGGTGGCGTCGAAGCCGAGGGCGTCGACCTCCGCGGTCCGCTCCTCGAACCGCTCCCGCCACAGCCGCAGTGTCTCGGCGTAGTGCGTGCCGAAGTCGTCGCAGCGGTCGATGCGCAGGCCGGTGTGCTCGGCCGTGACCTCTGCCATCGCCTCGACGGACGGCAGGAGTCCGCCGGGGAAGATGTACTTGTGGATCCAGGTGAAGGTGGTGCGGGAGGCGCGCATCCGGTCGTCGGGCATGGTGATGGCCTGGAGGGCGATACGGCCGCCGGGGGCGAGCCGCTCCTCCAGGGTGCGGAAGTAGACCGGCCAGTACTCGGCGCCGACCGCCTCGATCATCTCGACGCTGACCACCGCGTCGTACTGCCCGTCGACGCTGCGGTAGTCGCAGAGCCGGACGTCGACCCGGTCCTCGTACCCGGCCTCGCTGATCCGGCGGCGGGCCAAGTCCCGCTGTTCGGCGGAGAGCGTGACGGAGACGACGCGGGCGCCGCGGGCGGCGGCCCGGATCGCCAGCTCTCCCCAGCCGGTGCCGATTTCGAGGAGTTCGGTGCCGGGTCCGACGCCGGCCAGGTCGAGCAGCCGGTCGATCTTGCGGTGCTGGGCGGCGGGCAGTGCCTCGGCGTCCGCGGGGAAGCTGCGGAAGACGGCGGACGAGTAGCTGAGGGTCTCGTCGAGGAAGAGCGCGAAGAGTTCGTTGGACAGGTCGTAGTGGTGGCTGATGTTGTCCCGGGCGCCTTCGGGTGTGCCCAGTTGCTCCGGGGGCCGCCGTCCGGCCCAGAGTCCGCGCAGCCGCTGGAGGGGCTGCGGGATCAGGGCGGCGACGTGGTCGGCGAGGACCGTCAGCACACCCACCGGGTCGGGTGAGTCCCACTCGCCCGCCATGTACGACTCACCGAAGCCGATCAGGCCGTTCAGCCCGATTCTGCGGAAGAAGAGGGCGGGGTCTCGGATGTCCATCAGGGGACCGCCGAGGCCGATGTCCTCCTGTCCGGCGAGCCGGGCGCGGAGCGGGAGCCCGGCCAGCGCGCGGCGGACGAGCCGTTCGGCGACGGCGGTCCGGAGCCGGGAGGCGCGGGGCGGCCGGGCGACGTCCGGCCAGCGCTCAGGGTCGGTGTCCGGGGTGTGCACCGGGGGCGAGATGACGGGGGACGGGGCGGCCACCTGGGGCGAGGCGGCGGGGGACGGGGAGTGGGACGTGGACACGCTCACTGCATTCCTTCCTGAGTGGTGTGGCGGGGACGGGACCGCACGGGCAGTCCGCGCAGCAGGAGGCGGATTCCGTGCAGCCGGATGGCGACCGAGACGACCGCCGTGGACCAGGGGTGGCGCAGCGCGAGCCGGAGCAGTACGCGCGGGGTCGCCGGGCGTCGCACGCCGCGCACGGTGGCGGTGAAGGGCCGCGTACCGGCCCGTTCCAGATGCACCGCCAGTTCGAGCCGGGGGCCTGGCTCGGGGAGCCGCATCCGGTAGGCGCCGTCGACGCCGAAGAACGGCGACACGTAGAACTCCTTGCCGGTGGAGGCCCGGCCGGCGGCGTCCGGGTGCAGCAGGTAGCAGTGGCGTTCGCCGTAGGTGTTGTGCACCTCGGCGACCGTGCAGAGGGGGGTGCCGTCGGCGCGGCGGCACCAGTAGACGGTCAGCGGGTTGAAGACGTGGCCGAACACCCTGGCCTGGGTGAGCATCCGCACGGTTCCGTCGGCGAGGTCGACCCCGTTCGCGGTCAGGTACCGGCTCAGTCCGGCCCGGATCGTCGGGGCCGTGCCGCCGAAGTGGTCGCGCGGGTCGAAGCCGGCCAGGAAGCGCAGGGCGCCGGGGAGCGGCGGCGGCCCGTCCGGGTCGATCAGCCACAGGTAGGTGCGGTGGCGGAAGGCGTACGTGACGGGCGCGGACCGTACGTGGGCGATGGTGCAGGGGTAGAGGGCGTTCACCAGTCCACCCCCAGGGCTCTGGCCGCGTCCGCCCCCGAGCGGCAGCCGTCCTCGTGGAAGCCCCAGCCGTGGTAGGCCCCCGCGTAGGCGGTGAGCGGGCCGGACAGGGCGGGCAGCCGGGCCTGGGCGGCCACTGACTCCGGGGTGTAGACGGGGTGTTCGTACACCATGCGGGCGCGGACCAGGCCGGGGGCGACGCGGTCGGCGCCGTTCAGCGTGACGACGAAGGTCTCGGGGGCGTCGAGCCGCTGGAGCCGGTTCATGTCGTAGCTGACGGTGACGTGGTCGGGGCTCGCGGTGCAGGACGGCATCAGGTAGTTCCAGGACGCGCGGGCGCCGCGGGCCCGCGGCAGCAGCCGGGTGTCGGTGTGCAGGAGCGTGGGGTTGCGGGAGTAGCGGAACGCGCCGAGGGTGTCGCGTTCCTCGTCCGTGGGGTCGGCGAGCAGCCGTAGCGCCTGGTCGGGGTGGGTGGCGATGACGACGGAGTCGAACTGCTCGGTGGTGTCGTCCGCGGTGGTGATCTCCACGCCGTCCGGGTGGCGGCGCACGGCGCGGACCGGGGTCGCGGTGCGGACGGCGTCGAGCTGTTTGGTGACCCGTTCGACGTAGGCGCCCGATCCGCCGGTGACGGTCCGCCACACCGGGGAGCCGCCGACCGAGAGCAGCCCGTGGTGGTCGAGGAAGCGGAAGAGGTAGCGGGCCGGGTAGCGCATCGCGGTCACCGGGTCGCAGGACCAGACGGCGGAGACGAGGGGGGTCAGGAAGTGGGCGGTGAAGTACGGGGAGAAGCGGCCGCGGGCGGCGAACTCGCCGAGCGTCATGGTGTCCGCGTCGGGTCCGCCGTCCGCCAGGAGGCGCCGGGCGGTCCGGTGGAAGCGGGGCACCGCTGCCAGCATCCGCAGATAGGCCGGGTCGCGGGCGGACCGCGGCCGGGCGAGGAGGCCTGCCGGGCCGCGGGCGCCCGCGTACTCCAGTGCGCAGCCCTCGCACCGTACGGACATGCTCATCTCCGACTCCTGCGTGGCGACGCCGAGTTCCGCGAAGAGCCGCAGCAGGTGCGGGTAGGTGCGCTGGTTGTGCACGATGAATCCGGAGTCCACGTGCTGGACACGGCCGTCCGACGCGGGGAGCTCGTGGGTGTGCGCGTGGCCGCCCACCCGGTCGTCCGCCTCGAACAGCGTCACGTCGTGGGCCGTCCGCAGGACGTGCGCGGCGGTCAGCCCCGCCACCCCGCTCCCCACGACGGCTGTCCGTCGCCGCATCCCTGTCATACCCGCTCCCTTCGGTGTCCGCCCCGTTCACCCCTCCTTCTGTTTCCGGAGGAGGGCGGATGCCTCTCGGATGTGATTCGTTACAGGTCGCGCCGTGGATTGGCCGTGATCGACTCTCATCCATTCGGGTGAGGGACCAATCCGCCGGGCGTCCGGCGACGAATCCCCGGTGTGAGCGAAGATCAGAACGATGCGCAGGACGGGGCCTCCGGGTCCCGGCGGTCCCGCTGGGTGCGTGCTCTGTTCGCCGCGCTCAGCGGTCTGATCGCCGGGTTCAGCGCCCTGGCCGTGGCCGAGCTGGTGGCGGCGGCCGTCCGGCCCGAGGCGGGTCCGATCACCGCGGTGGGCGGTGCGGTCATCGACCGCACTCCCCCGGCGCTGAAGGACTTCGCCGTCCGGAATTTCGGCACCAACGACAAGCTGGTCCTGGAGCTGGGGATCCTGGTTCTCCTGGCGGGCTTCGCCGTGGTGGTGGGATTACTGGCGCTGCGGCACCGGGTGACCGGCTCGGCGGCCGTCCTGGTCTTCGGTGTGGTCGGGGCAGTCGCCGCGGTGGGCCGGCCGGAGGGCCGGCCTGCGGACGCGCTGCCCTCCGTGGTGGGCGCCGTGCTGGCCGCAGGGGTGCTGTATCTGCTGGTCGGACGGCTCGCACCGGTTCCCGGTCCCTCCCCCGCGGCTGGCGGGAGGGGCGGGGAGCCCGCGTCCGGTGCCTTCGACCGGCGGGGCTTCGTCATCGCGGCGAGCGCCGCGGCGGCGGCCTCGGCCGGTGCCGGTCTGCTGGGGCGTCGGCTCACCTCGGCCGTCCAGGCCGGGGCCACCGCCTCACGGCACGACCTGGTGCTGCCCGTGCCCGCCTCCGCGGCGCCGGCCGTACCGGCGGGTGCCGATCTCAGGATCCGGGGACTCGGCCCGTTCGTCACGCCGAACAAGAGCTTCTACCGGGTGGACACGGCCCTGGTCGTCCCGCGCATCGACGCGAACGACTGGAGGCTGAGGATCCACGGGAAGGGCGTGGAACGCCCTGTGACGCTCACCTTCAAGGATCTGCTGCGCCGCGAGATCATCGAGCGCGACATCACGATGACCTGTGTGTCCAACGAGGTGGGCGGACCGTATGTCGGCAACGCCCGGTGGATCGGTGTGCGGCTGGCCGATCTGCTGCGCGAGGCCGGGGTGAAGCCGCCGTCCCGCGGCGGTCCCGCCGACCAGATCATCACGCGCTCGGTGGACGGCATGACCATCGGCACCCCGGTCGAGACGGTCATGGACGGACGCGACGCGATGCTCGCCCTCGGCATGAACGGTGAGCCGCTGCCGTTCGAGCACGGCTTCCCGGTCCGGATGGTCGTTCCCGGCCTGTACGGATATGTGTCGGCCTGCAAGTGGATGAAGGACATCGAGCTCACCACGTTCGACGACTACGACGCCTACTGGGTCAAGCGGTCCTGGTCCCAGCAGGCCCCCATCAAGACCGAGTCCCGGATCGACACCCCCCGCCCGTTCGCCTCTCCGAAGGCCGGGACGATCCCGGTCGCCGGGGTCGCCTGGGCCCAGCACCGCGGGATCTCGCGGGTCGAGGTCCGGGTGGACGGCGGCGCGTGGCACCAGGCGCGGCTGGCCGCGGAGAACAGCCGGGACACCTGGCGCCAGTGGGTGTGGGAGTGGCCGGCCACCTCGGGCAACCACACCCTCGAGGTCCGCGCGACGGACCGCACCGGCGCCACCCAGACCGACAAACGGGTCGGCACGGTCCCCAACGGGGCGACCGGCTGGCACTCGGTGGTGGTCGACGTGTCCTGAGCGGACACCGCCGCCTCCCCGCCCGCATCGCGCACGGAGCACGGCCGCGGGCTCCCACACCCCCCACCCTTCACTGAACGTAATCATCTCATCACTTATATTGATCCAGGAGATCACCATGAACACCCTCCACGTCCGCCGCGCCGCCCTCGCCGTGTCCGCCGCAGTGGTACTCCCGCTCGCCCTCACCGCCTGTTCCAGCGATTCCAAGGACAGCGCGTCCGGCTCCACCGCCAGCTCGGCCAAGGCGTCGGCGCCCGCTTCCGCCGACGCCTCGATGAACATGGACAAGCCCTTCGGACCGGGCTGCGCGTCCGTGCCGAAGAGCGGTTCGGGCTCCTTCGACGGCATGGCGAAGGACCCGGTCGCCACGGCCGCCTCGAACAACCCGGCGCTCTCCACCCTCGTCACCGCGGTGAAGAAGGCCGGCCTGGTCGACACCCTGAACAACGCGCAGAACATCACGGTGTTCGCCCCGACCAACGACGCCTTCGCCAAGATCCCGAAGGCCGACCTGGACAAGCTGCTGGCGAACAAGGCCGAGCTGACCAAGGTGCTCACCTACCACGTGGTGGGCAAGAAGCTGACGCCGAAGCAGCTGGAGAAGGGCTCCTTCGAGACCCTGGAGAAGGGCGAGCTGACGACGTCGGGTTCGGGCATGGAGTACACCGTGAACGACTCCTCGAAGGTCGTCTGCGGCAACGTCCAGACAGCCAACGCGACGGTCTACATCGTCGACTCGGTCCTGATGCCCCCGAAGTAGCGGGTCACCGCGGGACGGTGCGCGCTCCCCGGCCAACCCGCCTGGGGACGTGAGGACTTCGGCCGCCCACGGACACGGTCACGTCACGCCCGCGAAACAGCTCGTCCCTGATTTCTGTCACCCGACAGGAAATCGGCGACAGGGGGCTGACCTGACCGCCACCGCACCCGCGGAAGCACGACCTGATCCCACCCGGACCGGCCAGGGCGACCACGCCTCCCTGGCCGGTTTCGGCTATCGCCAGGAACTGCACCGGGCCATGGGGCGCACGTGACGGGGTGCTGCCCTGCTCGCCCCGGTTCGCCAAGGTCTCCGCGCGCACCCGAATGCCGCCGCGCCCGCGCTGCTCGTCGGGGCGGCGGCAGCGCTCGGACCTGCTCAACCTGGCCTCCCGAAGCGTTCCTGGCCATCGGCAGCACCTGCATCGCGATGCTCTATCTGGCGTACTCCATGGTCACGGGCCCGATGCTGCTGCGCAGACTGCACCGCCTGCCCGTCTCCCCCGCCACCGGTCCGCACGCCGACGAGACGGGCAACCCCCTCTTTTCGCTGGGCCGTTGGGGACTGCCGGTCAACGCGCTGGCCTTCTGTACGGGACCGGCATGACGGTCAGCCTGGCCTGGCCCGGGGCGGCGATGTACGACCCGGCGGGCGGGCACTGGTACTTCCAGTGGTTCACGGTGCTCTTCCTGGCCACACCGTGCTGCTCGGCGCGGCCTATCGCGTGCACGCGAAGCGGTCGCCCTCCGTACGCTGACCGGATGAACTCCCTGAGCAGGCAGGACCGGGTGGCGGGCGCGGTGGTCGGGTCGGCGGTGGGTGACGCGCTGGGGGCGCCGTTCGAGTTCGGCCCGGCAGGCGTGTACACGGCCCGCTTCCCGGATGGCGCCGGGACGATGTGCGGCGGCGGGGGCTGGGACCCGGGCGAGGCGACGGACGACACGCAGATGGCCGTTCTGGTCGCGGATTCCCTGCTGGAGCGCGGCGGCCTCGATCTGCCCGACCTGTTCGACAGGTTCCGCCGGTGGGCGGCGGGCGAGCCGAAGGACATCGGCCTCCAGACGGAGGACGTACTGACGAGCGGAGACCCGTGGGACACCGCGGCCGCGGTGCACTTCCAGGTCAACGGCCGGGCGGCGGGCAACGGTTCACTGATGCGCGCCGCCACGTCCGCCGTGTACTTCGCCGGGGCGGGCCGGACGGCGGCCGGAGCGCGGGCCCAGGACACCGCGCGGACGACGACCATGGACGCGGCGCGCCGAATCGCCGCCCTGACCCACGGCGACCGCGCGGCGTGGGAGGGCACCGCCGTGCTGCACGAACTGATCCGGACGGCCCTGGACGGCGCCGATCCACTCACCGCCGTCCCGGACGCCCTGGCCGCCGTGCATCCGGACCACCGCGACCGCTGGGCCACCGCCCTCGCGCCGGAGTGGCGCCCGGAGGATGCGACGGAGTTCAACGGCGCGGTGTAGCCCTGCCTGGGCACCGCGCTGTGGGCGCTACGCACAACGCGTTCGTACGAGAGCGCCCTGGCGACGGCGATCGACGCGGGCGGCGACACCGACACGGTGGCGGCCGTGACCGGTGCGCTGGCGGGCGCGGTGTACGGGTTCGGCGCCATCCCGTCGCGGTGGACCGGGCCGCTGCACGTCCCACTGCCTGGGTACGGGGACCGGGTGCTGCGCACACCGGATCTGGTGGACCTGGCCGGGCGGCTGGACGGCCACCGCAGCGCTGCGGTTCCTGCCTGAATTCAGCCACCTCGAAAACTACACATAAAGCACAAATAAGAGCAGAATGGCAGAGCAGGCCGTTCATCGCACCAGGCGTGTCCGGGCCTGCGGGAGCGAAGGAGACGAACCTCATGTCAAACGTCTCGCATGCCGGCCACGACTTGGCCGGACACCCCGACGCCTCCGAAATGCGTGATCGTTACGCCCGTGTGCTGGGTGGCCGCGATGTGGCGCTCGTGGACGGACCGGTGTTCCTGGTCGGCCTGTACTGCGCCATCTCGCCCTGGGTGCTGCACTTCACCACGAGCCAGACCACCCTGGTGAACCACAACCTGATCATGGGTATCGCGATCGCCGTGCTGGGTCTCGGGTTCACCGTGATGCCGCAACGGATGTACGGCCTGAGCTGGGCCATCTGCGCCATGGGCGCCTGGATGATCGTCTCGCCCTGGATAGTGGGCAGCAGCCCGGACATGGGCGTCGTCCTGAACAACGTCATCATCGGCGGCCTGACCGTCCTCCTGGGGCTGGTCTGCACAGGAGCCTCGTTGAGGAGCAGCCGACGCCGGTCGTAGACCGCGCCCGACGGGCTGGGACGGCCTGCACCGTGGAGCGTCCACGGTGCGGGCGTCCGCGTGCCCGCAGGACGACGCGCGAGGCGCCCGGCCCCTCGGGGAGGCCGGGTGGACGACCGCGACTTTCCATCCCCCTCACGGGTCCTGTGGCGACAGCGGTGGCCGCGGGGGCCTTGAGCGACCTCGCCGCGGGCGCACCGGAGGGCACCGTCGCGGGGTACACGAAGGCGGGCTACGTATCCCTCCGGCTTCCTCTGCGAGCCGTACGCGGTGCGGGGCCCGGGACATCACCCGCTACGGCGGCCGACGCGCCTACAACTCCGGCGCCACCACGTAGTTCAGCCCTTCGGCGCGGCCGTTCCCGGCAACGCACCGCCCCGCTTCCCCGCCTCAGCCCACAGAGCTGTACGCCACGACTCCCCGCAGCACCTCATCAACCGCCTTGCGCGCGCTCCGCCCCACCGAACTGCCCTCACGCGGAGCCGCGGCCGCCACCTGCCCCAGCACGTCGATCACCTGCTTGCACCACCGCACGAAGTCCCCCGCGGGCATCTCCGCCTCGCGCAGCACCTCGTCCAGCGTCCGGCCGGAGGCCCACATGTACACCGCCCAGGCGAAGCCGAGGTCGGGTTCGCGCTGTCCGACCCCCTCCGCCTGGTTGATCTTGAAGTCCTCCTCCAGGGCGTCGAGCCGCCCCCAGATCCGGACCATCTCGCCCATGGCGGTCTTCGCCGGTCCGGACGGCAGCTTGGGCGCCACCGCGTCATCGGACTGCCGTGCCTCGTACACCAGCGCCGAGACGCACGCGGCGAGTTCGGCGGGGTTCAGCCCCTCCCACACGCCCGCCCGCAGGCACTCGCTCGCCAGCAGGTCCAGCTCGCCGTACAGCCGGGCCAGCCGCCGCCCGTGCTCGGTGACCTCGCTGCCCCGCAGATAGTCGAGCTCGGTGAGCAGGGCCACGATCCGGTCGAAGGTCCGGGCGATCGTGTTGGTGCGCCCCTCGATGCGGCGCTCCAGCTGCTGGGTGTCCCGCTGCAGCCTGTGGTACCGCTCGGCCCACCGCGCGTGGTCCTCGCGCTCGTCGCAGCCGTGGCAGGGGTGGGCGCGCAACTCGGCCCGGTAGCGGGCGATCTCGCGGTCGTCGGCGGCGACGGACCGCTCCTTGCGGTGCCGGTCCGGCACGATGTGGCCGGCCTTGGTGCGCAGCGCGGACGCCAGATCGCGGCGCGACTGCGGCGAGCGCGGGTTGAACGACTTCGGGACGCGCATCCGCTCCAGCACCTCCACCGGAACCGGGAAGTCGATCGAGGCCAGCCGCTTGACCTGCCGTTCGGCCGTCAGCACCAACGGCCGCGGCCCGTCGTGGTATTCGAGCCCGCGGTGTCCGTGCCCGTTGGTCCGCCCGGCGGGCAGCCCGGGGTCCAGGACGAGCGCCAGTCCGGCGAACTTCCCGGTCGGCACATGGATGACGTCGCCGGGCTTGAGCTTCTCCAGGGACGCCGCCGCCGCGGCCCGCCGCTGCGACGCGCCGTGCTTGGCGAGCTCCGTCTCCCGGTCCTTGAGGTCGCGGCGCAGCCGCGCGTACTCCTCGAAGTCACCGAGGTGGCAGGTCATTCCCTCCTTGTAGCCCTCCAGGCCCTCCTCGTTCTTCTGGACCTGGCGGGAGATCCCGACCACCGACCGGTCCGCCTGGAACTGTGCGAACGAGGTCTCCAGCAGCTCCCGCGAACGGTGCTTGCCGAACTGCTGCACCAGGTTCACGGCCATGTTGTAGGAGGGGCGGAAGCTGGAGCGCAGCGGATACGTACGCGTGCCCGCGAGTCCGGCCAGCGCGCCCGGGTCCATGCCGCGCTGCCAGAGCACCACGGCGTGGCCCTCGACGTCGATCCCGCGCCGCCCGGCCCGGCCGGTCAGCTGGGTGTACTCGCCGGGGGTGATGTCGGCGTGCTGCTCGCCGTTCCACTTGACGAGCTTCTCCAGGACCACGGAGCGGGCGGGCATGTTGATGCCGAGAGCCAGCGTCTCCGTCGCGAAGACCGC
The DNA here is from genome assembly GCF_044756945.1 of Streptomyces sp. NPDC091387. Lineage (NCBI taxonomy): Bacteria > Bacillati > Actinomycetota > Actinomycetes > Kitasatosporales > Streptomycetaceae > Streptomyces > Streptomyces sp. NPDC091387. The sequence goes on from NZ_JBIVTZ010000005.1 coordinate 260,729, forward strand.
CTTCACGAGGCCTCGGACGAAGAGCTCCTCGACGACCTCCTTGAAGGTCGGCAGCATCCCGGCGTGGTGCGCGGCGATGCCCCGCTCCAGGCCTTCGAGCCATTCGTAGTAGCCGAGGACATGGAGGTCCTCGGTGGGGATGGACGCCGTGCGCTCCTCGACGATCTCCCGCACCAGCCGGCGCTTGTCCTCGTCGTTGAGCCGGAGTCCGGCGTGCAGGCACTGCTGCACGGAGGCCTCGCAGCCGGCCCTGCTGAAGATGAACGTGATGGCGGGCAGCAGGCCCTCCGCGTCCAGCCGGTCGATGACCTCGGGCCTCGACGGCGTCCAGATCCGGCTCCGCTGGCGCCGCTCGCGCTCGCGGTCCGCCTCGCGCACCATCTTTCCGCGCCGACGCTCGCGCGGGTTGTACCCGCGCTGGTTCTCCATGCGGGCGAGCCGGACCAGGTCGGGATTGACCTCACGGCGTCCGACACCGCGGCCGCCGTGGTCGCTCTCCTCCTCGAAGAGGTCGTACATCCGGCGGCCGGCCAGCACGTGCTGCCAGAGCGGCACCGGCCGGTGCTCGGAGACGATCACGGCGGTGTCGCCGCGGACGGTGTCCAGCCAGTCGCCGAACTCCTCGGCGTTGGACACGGTCGCCGACAGTGACACCAGTGTCACGGATTCGGGCAGGTGGATGATCACTTCCTCCCACACCGCGCCCCGGAAGCGGTCGGAGAGGTAGTGCACCTCGTCCATCACCACATAGCCGAGGCCGACCAGTGCCTGGGAGCCCGCGTACAGCATGTTCCGCAGGACCTCGGTGGTCATGACCACCACCGGGGCATCGGCGTTGACACTGTTGTCGCCGGTGAGCAGGCCCACCTTGTCCGCGCCGTAGCGCTTGGCCAGGTCGGCGAACTTCTGGTTGGAGAGGGCCTTGATCGGCGTGGTGTAGAAGCACTTGCGGCCCTGCTCCAGGGCGAGGTGCACGGCGAATTCGCCGACGATCGTCTTGCCCGAGCCGGTCGGGGCCGCGACGAGCACCCCCTTGCCGGCCTCCAGAGCCGTACAGGCCTCGATCTGATAGGGGTCCAGATCGAATGCGTACATCTCGCGGAACGGCCCGAGCGCGGTCGCCTGCTCGGCGGCTCGGATCCGGGAAGCCTGGTATCGCTCAGCTGGTGAGAGGTCCTCTGTCATCTTGTCCACGAGCCTACCCGCCGCCTCTGACAGTGACGCGATCTTTAATTCACCGTGGCAGAACCCGCCCCGAGCACCCTGACGGCGCCCCGTACGCAGGTGGCGGTCAGCGGCAGCGCGCCGAGCGGTTCACCGTCCGCGTACGCGGTGACACCGACGGCTTCGAGCGCGATCGAGGAGACCCGGTGCACGGTGACGACGGGATGCCCGAGATGGGTGCCCTTGTAGACCTTGGGGAACACCTTGAGCAGGGTGGTGCGGCTGCAGTCGCCGACGACGGTCACGTCGAACAGCCCGTCGTCCATGACGGCGTCCGCGCAGATCCGCATGCCGCCGCCGTACGTCGATCCGTTGCCGACGGCTATGAGCGTCGCCTCGATCTCCCTGACCGGGCCGCCGTCGAGGCTCATGCGGTACGTGATGGGCCTGAACGCGGCGAGTTCGGCGAGGATCGCCAGGTCGTACTTGAACCGGCCGCCGACCCAGCGCATCCGGTTGCCGCGGTCGTTGACCCGGGAGTCGAAGCCGGAGGCGAGCACGGACCCGAACCAGCGGTCGCCGACCAGGCCGAGGTCGATCTCGCGGACGGCGCTCCCCTTGAGCGCCTCGGCGGCCAGCCGGCCTGCCGCGGCCGGATCCCTTATCGGCAGCCCGAGCGCGCGGGCGAAGTCGTTCCCGGTGCCGACGGCCACGACCCCGAGCGGCGTCCGCGTCCCGGCGACGGCCTGCAGGGCGAGGGACATCATCCCGTCCCCGCCGACGGCGATGAGCGCACCGGTCCCCCCGGCCACGGCCTCGCGCGCCCGCCGCAGCGCGTCGTCGGCGTCCTCACCGAGGACCGTACGGACGGAGAATCCGGCGTCCCGCAACGCGGAAGCGGCCGGCTGCGCGGCGTGCGCGCCCCGGCCGCGTCCTGCGGTGGGATTGACGAAGAGAGTGATCTCGCTGGTCACCCGGGGGACCTTACAAGGTCAGGTGATGTCGTCGTAACCGTTCGACCGCGGCGATCGTCCGCCGTCCCGTTCCCCGTCCGCCTGTTCCGGCAGCGAGGGCCGCGACGCCGACACGTTTTCCATGTCGCCGATGTCATCGGGGGTGAGGTCCAGCTCGGACGCCTCGTCGTCGTCCAGCTCGGCGTCGGGGTTGTTCCGTCGCCTTCGCCGGTCGTTGGCCATGCAGATGCCGAGTGCGAGGAAGTAGAGCAGCACGATCGGCGCTGCCAGCGTGATCATCGTCAGTGGGTCACCCGTAGGCGTGGCGACCGCGGCGAAGATCGTGATGCCCATGACCATGGCGCGCCACCAGGACGCGAGCCGCTTGGCCGAGAGCACTCCGGTGAAGTTCAGCAGGACGAGCAGGAGTGGCAGCTCGAAGGCGAGGCCGAACACGATCACCATGCGCGTGACGATGTTGAGGTAGTCGTCGACGGGCAGCAGGTTCGTCGTGTTGTCCGGAGTGAAGTCGAGCAGAACCGCGGCGGTCTGCGGCATCAGGAAGTAGGCGAGGGCCGCGCCCACGAGGAAGAGCGGCACGCCCACGCCGACGAAGCTGAGCGCGTACTTCTTCTCGTGCTTGTGCAGACCCGGGGCCAGGAACGCCCAGAGCTGGTAGAGCCAGACCGGCGTGGAGAACACCACGCCCGCCATGAGGGAGACCTTGAGCGCGATGGAGAACGGACCGACCAGGCCGTTCACTGTCATCTCCGCGCACGGCCGGCCGTTGATCTGCCTGGGCCCGCCGTTGCTGCAGCCAACCGATCCGAGGATCGGATGGATCAGGAAGTCGATCAGTTCCTTGTAGAAAAAGGCTGTGACCGACGTGATGACGATGACCGCCAGGACCGCGATCAGCAGTCGGTTACGCAACTCACGCAGGTGATCAGCGAGAGGCATCCGCCCCTCGCCGTCCTTCTCCTGCTTGCGGGCAGACTTGAGCAACCCACTTCCCTCGTCTCGTGCGGCAGCTTGCCGGAGGAACCGTCAGCTGTCAGCTCTGGGTGGTGGGCTTCGCTTCGTTCACCGGGCGCGAGCTCGTGACATCACCGGGCGCGGCCTGAATGGTGCGCGCGGCGGCGGGCTGGGCCGTCTGGTCGGCGGGCGCGTCTGTCGTGGGCGTCGCGGCCGGCTCGTCGTCCTTCCGCATCGCCTTGGCCTCGCTCTTGAGGATGCGGGCCGACTTGCCCAGCGAACGGGCCATGTCAGGAAGCTTCTTGGCACCGAACAACAGCAGAACGACAGCGATGATCAGAACGATCTCTAGAGGCTTCAGATTGCCCATGATGTGCTTCCTTCTCGCTGAGGCGGCTGGAGGTGGGCTCGCTGCCCTTGGGCCGGACACGCATCCGACCAATTAGCTGGGAGCGATCGTAACCCGCAGGAGTAAACGCGAGGCAATGCCCGTGCATACATTGGATAGCGGCCAGCACCTCCCTGCCTGGGCCGCCACCAGCAGCGTACCCCCCGAGACTGAGAAACAGGAGGCCGCGCCCGCCCGGATCGGGCAGGCCGTCTACCTCAGGGTTTCTCCCGTGGCAGCGAGATCCGTGGCCGCGTGCTCCAGATCCTCCGCGGCCCGGTTGATGCGCTCGGTGGTGCGCGTCACCTGGTGGCCGAGCCGCTGGGCCTCGATGAAGACCTTGATGGCCAGCACGCCCAGGACGGCGATTCCGAGGAACCCCAGGGCGATGGCGAGCATGGGCCAGAACATGTGCAGAGCCTCGATGTTTCTCGTGTCCGGGTAGCCGTCCGATGTTCCGGGTCTTCATCGTCCGATGTTCCGGCGGCCGGTGTCCTGTGAGGGCGGGTGCGGTCTGTCTAACGGCCGGTGTGCAGGCGCAGCGTCCGGACGCCGCCGTCGGTGAGGAGCTCGATTATCCGCTCCCCCGCGGGTCTGCGGACCGCGACGTCGCAGTCGGGGCAGGTGAAGGAGTAGAACGTCGTCCGGCTGGTGGCACCGATCGCGAGCCGGATGGCGCCCGCCGCCAGCTCGAACCGTGTGCGGCAGTCCGGGCAGGCGGCCCTGAACCGTACGGACTCGGGAACGACGACGGTCGGGACGGAAGAGACGTCCGACACCGCAGACAGGTTGCTCATATCTCCTCCCCGTCCGCTCAGGCCGGGCCGTCGTAGGCGGCGAGTGCCGCTCGGGCCGCCTTCTGCGCGCTCCGCGCCAGCTCCGGCGGCGAGACGATGCGCCCCTCCCCGCCGAGCCGGAGCGCGAGGCGGCGCAGCGAGGCCGGGTCGGGGGTCCGCAGAGTGATCCGCAGACCGCCGTCGGGCAGCTCGTCGGCGCTGTCGTGCGGGTAGTACTCGGCGACCCAGCGCCCGCCGGGACCGACCTCGACCACGACCTCCGGGTCCTCGGCGGCGGGCTGGACCAGCCCCTCCGACAGGTCCCGCAGTTCCAGCTCGGGCGGTGCGGCCGGCTCGTCGAGCAGCCGGATCTCGGCGACCCGGTCGAGGCGGAACGTACGCCGGTCCTCGGAGGACCGGCACCAGGCCTCCATATAGGTGTGCCCGACGGCGAAGAGCCGGATCGGGTCCACCTCGCGCTCGGTGAGCTCGTCGCGGGCGGGCGAGTAGTAGCGCAGCCAGAGCCGGCGCCGCTCGGAGATCGCCCGGTCCACATCGGCGAAGACACCGCCCTCGGACTCGAAGGTGACCGAGAGCCGGGAGCTGGCCGCCCCCACCTCACCGGCCGCGGCCTCCAGCTTGGCGGTGGCGCGCAGCAGCGCCTGCCGGTCGCTCTCCCGCAGTCCGGGCAGCGTCGCGACGGCACGGGCGGCGACCAGCAGGGCCGTCGCCTCGTCGGCGGCGAGCCGGAGCGGCTCCGCGACGTCGTCCGGGTTGTGCCACCAGATCCGGTCGCCGTCGGTGTCGATGTCCAGCAGATCGCCGCCGCGGAAGCTGGTCCCGCACATGGGCAGGACGTCGAGGTCCGAGATGAGCTCGTCCTCGGTGATCCCGAAGGCCCGCGCGACGTCCTGGACGTGGGCGCCGGGGCGCTCGCGCAGGTAGGTCACCAGGGAGAGCATCCGGCGGGTCTGGTCGATGGCGTTCGTGGCCACGAGTACGGTCCCCTCAGTCCTTGGCCACGGCGCGCAGCCGGTCCACCACATCGGCCCGCAGATCCGCGGGTTCCTGTACGACGACGTCCGGGCCGAACTCGACGAGCCAGGCGTCCAGACCGTGTCCGTACGGGATCTCCAACTCCTCCCACCCGTTCCCGAGTTCCCGCACCGAGGTGGCGCGGGCCCGCAGGGGGTAGCCGGAGTCGGCCTTCAGCCTGATCAGTGCGGTACGGGTCGCCGTCTCCCCCGCCCAGCTCTCGACGGTCTCGCGGACGGTGACGACGTCGGGCACCTCCGCGGTGAACGCACCGGCCCTGGAGCGCACCTTGCCGGCGATCCTGGAGAGCCGGAACACCCGCTCGGCGCCCCGCTCGCGGTCCCAGCCGGCCAGGTACCAGTGCCCGCGCCAGCACTCCAGCGTCCACGGCTCGACCTGGCGCTGCTCGGGGCGGGCGGCGTTGGCCTTGCGGTAGTCGAAGGTCACCGGGCGGCGGTCCCGGCAGGCCAGCATCAGCGGTTCGAACGCCGCCTCGTGGACGGGGATACGCGGTTCGAGGGCGCTGTGCACCTCGTACGCGTCCTCGGCCTCCGGCATCCCCGCCGCCCGCAGCTTCTGCAGGGCGCCGCTGGCCGCGCCGGCCAGCCGGGCCTGCTGCCAGACCTTGGCGGCGAGTCCGAGTGCGGCGGCCTCCTCGGCGTCCAGCGTGATCGGGGGCAGCCGGTTGCTGTCGCGGCGGGCGAGATAGCCGGTGTCGCCGTCCAGGTTCTCCACGGTCTCGATGACCAGACCGAGCTCGCGCAGATCGTCCTTGTCGCGCTCGAACATCCGGTTGAAGGCGTCGTCGGAGCCCGCTTCCAGGTAGGCCTCGATGGAACCGCGCAGTTCGCGCTTGCTGAGCGGGCGCCGGGTCCCCAGCAGACACAGTGCCAGGTTCATCAGCCGCTCGGCCTTGGCAATCGCCATCGACGCCCTTTCTGTTTTGCGCTACGACCGTCGACCGTACCGCTCCGGAGGGCCCGGACGAAAGCGAGGGCCCGTGCCTTGCGGCACGGGCCCTCGCGACTCACAGGTGCGGATCAGACGGCGACCAGGTCGCAGACGAAGATCAGCGTCTCGCCCGGGGCGATCTTGCCGCCGGCGCCGCGGTCACCGTAGGCAAGGTGCGCGGGGATGGTCAGCTGGCGACGGCCGCCGACCTTCATGCCCTGCACGCCCTTGTCCCAGCCCGCGATGACCTGACCGCCGCCGAGCTTGAACTGGAGCGGAGCGCCGCGGTTCCAGGAGGCGTCGAACTCCTCGCCGGTGGAGAAGGACACGCCCACGTAGTGGACGGAGACGGTCTGGCCGGCCTGGGCCACCGGGCCGTCGCCTTCCCAGATGTCCTTGATCTCCAGGTCGGCCGGCGGCTCGCCACCCGGGAAGTCGATCTCGGGCTTCTCGATGCTCACTGACTTTGCTCCTCTAAATGATGAACTGGCAACCGGGACAGTCTTACATCTTCGCCAGGATGTCCACGGCGAAGACGAGCGTCGAGTTCGCCGGGATGGACTGCTGCGCCTTGCTGCCGAAGGCCTGGTCCGGCGGGACGACGAGCAGCACACGGCTGCCGATCTTCTTCCCGATCAGGCCGTTCTTGAGTCCCTTGAGGGTGACCTGGGCCAGCGGGAAGGTCTGCGTCTTGCCCGTCGCGTAGGTGCTGTCGAACGTCTTGCCGTCCTTCCACAGCAGGCCCACGTAGTTCACGACGACGCTGTCGGCCTCCTTGACGACCTCGCCCTTGGACTCCAGGACGTAGTTGGAGACCAGCTTCTTGGGCGGGGTGGCCTTGCTGGGGATCTTGACGGTCGGCGCCTTGCCGTTCGTGTTGGTGCCCACCTTCGGCAGGTCGACGTTGTCCTGGGCGACCTCGCTGCCCTTGGCCGACGCCGGGATCTGCTTCGCCTTCAGGATGTCGACGACGAAGACGAGGGTGGCGTTCGGCTTGATGTCGCCCTGGCCCTGCGCGCCGTAACCGAGGTCCGGCGGGATGACCAGCTCGACCCTGCTGCCGACCTTCTGGCCCACGAGGCCCTTGTCCCAGCCCTGGATGACCATGCCGGCGCCGAGCGTCAGGTCGAACGGCTGCTTGCGGTCGAAACTGTTGTCGAACGGCTTGGTGGAGTCCCACGCCTGCCCGAGGTAGTTGACCTGGATCGCGTCGCCGTTCTTGAGCTTCGCGCCGTCACCCTCACTGACGACGTTGGTCTCCAGCTTCTTGGGCGGCGTTCCCGTGCCCTTGGCCACGGTGGGCTTCTCGCCGAACTTCGCGCCCGCGGTGATCGCGGGGAATCCGTCCTTGGAGGGGGCGGACGCGGAGGCGGAAGCGGAGGCGGAAGCGGAGTCGGAGCCCTTGTCGTCGCTGCCGCAGGCCGCTGACAGCAGCAGCAGGGGGACGACTACAAGGCCGGCAAGTCGGCGCACTGGTTCCTCAGATCTCAGACGACACATTTGTTACGCGGTCCCCGACACTCTAGGGCGTGCGCAGGGCCCCGTACGAGGAACGTACGGGGCCCGAGTCGCGCCGGGGCCTGCCGACAGGCCCTGGGAGCCGAGGTGCTTTCCTTGGCCGCCTCACATACCCGCGATCAGCTTCTCCACCCGGTCGTCCACGGAACGGAACGGGTCCTTGCACAACACCGTGCGCTGCGCTTGGTCGTTGAGCTTGAGGTGGACCCAGTCGACGGTGAAGTCCCGCCGCTGCTCCTGGGCCCGCCGGATGAAGTCGCCGCGCAGCCTCGCCCTGGTGGTCTGCGGGGGCACCGACTTGCCCTCGAAGATCTTCAGGTCGTTGCAGATGCGGGCCGCCTGCCCCTTGCGCTCCAGCAGGTAGTAGAGGCCGCGGCGGCGGTGGATGTCGTGGTAGGCGAGGTCTATCTGGGCGACCCGCGGGTTCGACATGGTCATGTTGTGCTTGGCCCGGTAGCGCTCGATGAGCTTGTACTTCATGACCCAGTCGATCTCGGTACCGATCCGGTCGAGGTCCTCGGCCTCGATCGCGTCGAGCGTACGGCCCCACAGTTCGAGGACCTTCTCGACGTTGCCCGTGCGGATGCCGCGGCGGTCGACGAAGTCCACGGCCTTCTCGTAGTACTCGCGCTGCACCTCGATGGCGGATGCCTCGCGGCCACTGGCGAGGCGCACCTTGCGCTGCCCGGTGGTGTCGTGACTGACCTCGCGGATCGCCCGGATGGGGTTCTCCAGGGTCAGGTCCCGCATCACCGTGCCCGCCTCGATCATGCGGAGCACCAGGTCGGTGGCGCCGACCTTGAGCAGCATGGTCGTCTCGGACATGTTGGAGTCACCGACGATGACGTGGAGGCGGCGGTACCGCTCCGCGTCCGCGTGCGGTTCGTCCCGGGTGTTGATGATCGGACGGGAGCGTGTCGTCGCGGAACTGACGCCCTCCCAGATGTGCTCGGCACGCTGGCTGACGCAGTAGACGGCGCCCCGCGGGGTCTGCAGCACCTTGCCGGCACCGCAGATCAGCTGCCTCGTGACGAGGAAGGGAATGAGGATGTCCGCGAGCCGGGAGAATTCTCCGTGCCGGGCCACGAGGTAGTTCTCATGGCATCCGTAGGAGTTTCCGGCCGAGTCGGTGTTGTTCTTGAAGAGATAGACGTCGCCCGCGATTCCCTCCTCGTGCAGACGGCGTTCGGCGTCGACAAGCAGGCCTTCGAGAATGCGCTCGCCGGCCTTGTCGTGAGTGACCAGCTCGGTCAGATTGTCGCATTCGGGGGTTGCATATTCCGGATGCGATCCCACGTCGAGGTAGAGGCGGGCGCCGTTCCGCAGAAAGACATTGCTGCTGCGGCCCCATGACACAACACGGCGGAAGAGGTAGCGCGCCACTTCATCAGGAGACAGTCGGCGCTGTCCCCTGAACGTGCACGTGACGCCGTACTCGTTCTCCAGCCCGAAAATGCGGCGGTCCATGACTGAACATTACGCCTGATGGCCCGAGCTGAAACCGGGTTCGACGGCACCGTTTCGATCATTTTCCGATCCTCGCACCGCAACGGCACTATGCCCGGGAGCTGCGAGGACCCTTCCGGTGGCCAGCAGAACCAGCAGCGCGGCCACTCCACCGGCCCCCGCGACGGCGAAGCTCCACGCCGTCCCGCCCAGTTCCACGGCCGGCCCCGCCACGGCCGTCCCGGCCGCCGCGCCCACCCCGAACGTCGTCACGAGCCAGGAGAACGCCTCCGTCACCGTGCCCCGCGGGGCGTGTCGGTCGACGACGATGAACGAGCAGGCGATCGCGGGGGCCAGGAACACCCCGGCGACGCCGGCCAGCACGGTCATCGCCACCACGCCGGGGGTCAGCGTCAGCGGCAGATAGCCGAGCGCGAGCAGCGCCACGATCACCCGCAGCCGGCGCTCGGGCGGCCCCGACCACTGCCGCGCCCCGTACACCGCGCCGCCGATCAGCGCGCCGAGCCCCAGCGCCGCCATCAGCCAGCCGTAGACGGAGTCCCGGCCGTGGTCGTCGGCGTACGCGACGCCCGCCACGGTGATGGAGCCCAGCGCCAGCCCGACGAAGAAGAACGAGCCGAGCAGCGCCAGCAGTCCCGGCGAACGGAGCGCCCCCAGCCAGTGCGCCTCGCGCGGCGCGGAGCGCCAGGTCCTGGACGGCTCGGACAGGACGACGGACAGCGCCCCCAGGACCCCTATCGCGTTGATCACGAGGAGCGCGGCGGCGGGCAACCAGAGGGAGACCAGGAGGGTCACCAGCAGCGGCCCCACCGTGAACATGACCTCCTGTGCGACCGCGTCCATGGCGTACGCCCGGTGCACCCGGTCCTCACTGCCGAGGACGCTGGGCCACAGGGCGCGCAGACCGCCCTCCAGGGGAGGTGTGGCCACGCCTGCGAGTGCCACGGCCCCGTAGGCGAGCGGCAGCGACCCGAAGCCCACCAGGGCGAGCAGGGCCATTCCGATGGCGGACAGGACGGCGGCGGGCAGCTGGACGCGCGGCTGGCCGTACAGGTCAACGGCGCGGCCCAGCAGCGGCTGTCCGACGGCCGTGCCCAGCCCGTACACCGCGGCGAGCGCGCCCGCGAGGGCGTAGCTGCCGCCCTCCGCACGGGTGAACAGCACGATCGCGATGGGGGCGGTGCCGTTCGGCAGCCGCCCCACGAGGGTGCCCGTCAGCAGCCGTGCGGCGTGCCGCGCCCGGAGGATGTCCAGATATCCCGCGGCCATGTCCCGCCCCTCTCTCTGGGACGCCCTTACGGCCACCCGAGGTTTTACGTATAACTTCCGGGTTCATACGTACCATGTGGCCAGTCCGCAGGTCCACCCCACGGCGCCTGCCCCGACCGGCCCGGAGGCCCGAGTGACCAGCCCAGCACAACCCGCCCCGTCCCGGCCCACCAGCCGTGACGTGGCACGGGCCGCAGGTGTCTCCCAGGCGACCGTCTCCCTGGTCCTCGGCGACAAGTGGCGGGGCCGGGTCTCCGAAGCCACCGCGGACCGCGTGCGGGAGGCCGCCCGCGGCATCGGCTACCGGCCGAATCTCGCCGCCCGGAATCTCCGCCTGGGCCGCACCAGGACCGCCCTGCTCGTCGTCCCGGCCCTCACCAGCGAGTTCTTCGCCCGGGTGTACACCGGGGCCGCCGCCGTCGCCGCCGAACACGGCTTCGGCGTCGTCCTCTACCCCTCGCCCGACGGCACCGGCCCGGCCCGGGACCCCTTCGCCTCGGCCCGCGCCGCACTCGACGGGGTGATCGCCTCCTCGATGGCCGCCGACGCGCTGGGCGCCCTGCACGGGGCGGGTCTGCCCCTGGTCATGCTCGACAGCGATCCCTCGGCCCCGGGTCCGGCGGCCCGGGTCAACCTGGATGTCGCCGACGGGATGCGCCAGGTGACGGAGCATCTGCTCGCTCTCGGCCACCGCCGCTTCGTCCATCTCGCCTCGGCCGTCGACACCTGGACGTTCACCGTCCGCGCCGGAGCTGTCCACGAGGCGCTGCGCGGCGTGCCCGGCACCGACCTGCGCACCGTGACGGCGGCGCTGGACGTACGGGCCGGCCGCGAGGCCGCGGAACGCGCGCTGGCCCTCCCCGGGCCCCGCCCCACCGCCATCGTCTGCGACGACGACATCCTGGCCGCGGGCGCCTGCAAGGCCGCCCGCCGGCTCGGGCTCCGGGTACCGGACGACCTCTCCGTGACCGGCTTCGACGATCTGGCCCTGGCCACGGCCCTGGAGCCGGAACTCACCACCGTGCGGCTGCCGGCCGAGCAGGTCGGCGAACGCGGCATGAGCGCCCTGCTGGCCGTTCTGCAGGGCCGCACGGCCGAGACCGGCAGCCTGCCGGTACACCTGGTGGTCCGCGGCTCCTCCGCTCCCCCGCCCGCGGACCGGCACTCATGACGGAGCCCCGGCCCGCCGGAGAGGCGGACCGGGGCAGAGGCACTCAGCGGAACGGGCTACTCCACGTCCCCACCGGAATCGGTGGAACCGGTGGAGTCCTTGGAATCCTCGGAGCCGGTGGCGGTCTTCTTCCCGCCCGACTTGCCGGTCGGCTTGGCGGTGTCCGTCGTCGCGGCGGCGGTGTCGTCGCCGTCCTCCGTGTCCGAGGGGGCGTCCGTCGGCGTCGAGCCGGCGCCGTCCGCCTCCAGCAGCCGGGCCAGCTGCCGGCCGACGATCCGCTTGAACTTGCGCTGCTGCGGCCTCGTACGGTCCAGGACCGCGACCTCGAGCCGCTCTGCGGGGATCTCCCGCTCGCTGCCGTTGGGATCGCGTGACAGCGCCTGCACCGCAAGCTTCAGCGCCTCGGCGAGCGACATCCCGTCCCGGTGCCGCTGGTCCAGGAAGGTGCTGATCTGCTCCGCGTTGCCACCGACGGCGACCGAGCCGTGCTCGTCCACGATCGAGCCGTCGTGCGGCAGCCGGTAGATCTGGTCACCGTCCGCCGCCGCGCCCACCTCGGCGACGACCAGCTCCACCTCGTACGGCTTCTCGGCCGCACTGGAGAAGATGGTGCCGAGTGTCTGCGCGTAGACATTCGCCAGTCCACGGGCCGTCACGTCGTCACGGTCATAGGTGTATCCGCGCAGATCGGCATAACGCACACCGCCGATGCGGAGATTCTCGTACTCGTTGTACTTACCGGCGGCGGCGAAACCGATCCGGTCATAGATCTCGCTGAACTTGTGCAGCGCACGGGACGGGTTCTCGCCGACGAACACAATGCCGTCGGTGTACTGCAGCACAACCAGGCTGCGACCACGGGCGATGCCCTTCCGGGCGTATTCCGCCCGGTCGGCCATGGCCTGCTGAGGTGAGACATAGAACGGCGTCGACACCGGCTATCCGTCCCTTTCTGTCAGTGACAAGAGCATCGAAGAAGCCTGGGAACGAGGGGTCAGAGCAGCTCGGCGCGCGGGCCGTCGGGCTGTTCCATCCTTCGTTCCAGAACCGAGCGGGCGATGTCGGCGGATTCCGTCTCGGTCAGCTGCCGGAAACCCTCGTCGGTGATGACGGTGATGATCGGATAGATACGCCGGGCCACGTCCGGGCCGCCGGTCGCCGAGTCGTCGTCCGCCGCGTCGTACAGCGCCTGCACGACCAGGGTGAGCGTCTGTGCCTCCGTCAGGTCCTCGCGCCAGAGCTTCTTCATGGAGCCGCGGGCGAAGATCGAGCCGGAGCCCGTGGACGCGTACCCCTGCTCCTCGGAACGGCCCCCGGTGACGTCGTAGGAGAAGATCCGGCCGCGCTCTCGGTCGACGTCGTAGCCGGCGAAGACCGGCACCACGGCGAGGCCCTGCATGGCCATCGCCAGATTGCTCCGGATCATCGTGGAGAGCCGGTTGGCCTTGCCCTCCAGGGAGAGCTGGGCGCCCTCGACCTTCTCGAAGTGCTCCAGCTCCAGCTGGAACAGCTTGACCATCTCGACGGCCAGACCGGCGGTACCCGCGATACCCACCGCCGAGTACTCGTCGGCCGGGAAGACCTTCTGGATGTCGCGCTGCGCGATCATGCTGCCCATGGTCGCCCGCCGGTCACCGGCCAGGACCACGCCGCCGGGGAACGACGCCGCGACGATGGTGGTCCCGTGCGGAGCCTCAATGGCCCCCTTCATGGGCGGCAACTGCCGGTTGCCCGGAAGCATCCCGGGCGACTGGTCGGTCAGGAAGTCCATGAAGGAAGAGGACCCTGGCGTCAGGAAGGCAGCCGGTAGACGCCCGGTGCTACGAGTGTTGGCTTCCACGCGTTTCCCTCCAGGTAAGCGATGGCCCTGCGCAAGGTGTCAGGATCATCTCCCAACTTGCCGATGGCCGAATTGCAGTTGAAGCACAGTACGCCTCGGACCCTACCCGTCTGGTGGCAGTGATCCACATGTACGGCGGGAGCAGCTGAACCAATGCGCCTGCCACCCGCCACGGGATGCCCTGCTGTCGGCAGAGGCACCCCGTGGTGGGGACCGTGGCTACGTGATCAGCCCTTCGAGCGGCTCACGTCGGGCACGCCGTACTACTCGCCACCCTTTTGGACAAATGATCGAACGAAGTCCTCGGCATTGGCCTCGAGGACATCGTCGATCTCGTCGAGGACGTCGTCGACGTCGTCGCTCAGCTTCTCCTGTCGCTCCTGGAGGTCATCGGAAGCCTGCGCGTCCTGCGCCTGCTCCTCGGTTCCCTCGGTGGAGCGCGTCGCCTTCTGCTGTCCGCCGCCGGTGTCCTTGGTCGCCATATAGCTCACCCCGCTCGGTTCGAAGCACTTGATCAGACCCTACCTACGGGGTCCGACATTGGCCCGGTACTTGTCTCAACGTCCGGAGGTCATCGGAATGATTCCCAGCCTGCGGCCCTTTCAGCCGCCCGACAGCACCCGGACCAGCTCTTCCGCCGTACGACAGCGGTCCAGGAGATCCTTGACGTGCTCACGGGTGCCCCGGAGCGGCTCCATGGTGGGTACGCGCTGCAACGAGTCGTGACCCGGAAGATCGAAGATGACCGAATCCCAGGAGGCCGCCGCGACGTCGTCCGCGTACTGCTCCAGGCAGCGGCCGCGGAAATAGGCCCTGGTGTCCTCCGGAGGCGCCGTACGGGCCTGCTCGACCTCGCTCTCGTCCAGCAGGCGCTTGATCCTGCCACGGGCCGCCAGACGGTTGTAGAGGCCCTTGTCGGCCCTCACGTCGGCGTACTGGAGGTCCACCAGGTGCAGGCGGGCCGCGTCCCAGTCGAGGTTGTCGCGGCGGCGGTAGCCCTCCATGAGCTCCCGCTTGGCGACCCAGTCCAGCTCACTCGACAGGCTCATCGGATCGTTCTCCAGCCGGTTGAGCGTGTCCTCCCAGCGGATCAGGATGTCCTTGGTCTGCTCGTCGGCGTCCGCCCCGTACCGCTCCTCTACGTACTTTCGGCCGAGCTCGAAGTACTCCATCTGGAGCTGCACAGCGGTGAGTGTCCGCCCGCTGCGCAGAGTGACCAGCTGCTGGAGATCCGGGTCGTGGGAGACCTGGTGCAGTGTGCGCACCGGCTGGTCGACGGCCAGGTCGACGTTGATGAAGCCGTCCTCGATCATGGAGAGGACCAGCGAGGTGGTGCCCAGCTTGAGATAGGTGGAGATCTCCGAGAGATTCGCGTCGCCGATGATCACATGCAGCCGGCGGTACTTCTCGGCGTCCGAGTGGGGCTCGTCGCGGGTGTTGATGATCGGGCGCTTGAGTGTGGTCTCCAGGCCGACCTCGACCTCGAAGTAGTCGGCGCGCTGGCTGAGCTGGAAGCCGTGCTCGTGGCCGTCCTGGCCGATTCCGACCCGTCCCGCCCCGGTGACGACCTGGCGCGAGACGAAGAACGGGGTCAGATGGCGCACGATGTCCGAGAACGGGGTCTCCCGTTTCATCAGGTAGTTCTCGTGCGTCCCGTACGAGGCGCCCTTGTTGTCGGTGTTGTTCTTGTAGAGGTGGATCGGCTGGGCACCCGGCAGCTGGGCCGCGCGTTCGGCGGCCTCGGCCATGATGCGCTCGCCGGCCTTGTCCCAGAGGACCGCGTCCCTGGGGTTGGTGATCTCCGGGGAGCTGTACTCGGGGTGTGCGTGGTCGACGTAGAGCCGTGCGCCGTTGGTGAGGATGACGTTGGCCAGGCCGATGTCCTCGTCCGTGAGCTGGCTGGAGTCGGCGGTCTCGCGGGCGAGGTCGAAGCCTCGCGCGTCGCGCAGCGGGTTCTCCTCCTCGAAATCCCAGCGGGCGCGGCGCGCCCGGTGCATCGCCGCCGCGTAGGCGTTGACGATCTGGGACGAGGTGAGCATGGCATTGGCGTTGGGGTGGCCGGGCACGGAGATCCCGTACTCGGTCTCGATGCCCATTACTCGCCGTACGGTCATGCGGCCCTCCTTGCCCGGCGGCGCTCCCTCGCGGGAGCGGCGCTCAAGTACCGCTGCTTGTCCGGTGCGTGCGCGGTTTGCCCGTACCCGCACTGCGCGACCGGGCGGTACGCAAGAGCCTAGAGCGCCTCTGTGCTGGTGGGGAGATCAATTACGTCATTGCTGTGGTGTCATCGGAGCTGTCCGGAAAGCAACCGGCTGCGGATGCCCGGCCGGGCATCCGCAGCCGGTCCGCGCTCTACAGGTACTGCCCGGTGTTCGCCACCGTGTCGATGGACCGCCCGGTGTCCGCGCCCTGCTTTCCGGTGACGAGTGTGCGGATGAAGACGATCCGCTCACCCTTCTTGCCGGAGATCCTGGCCCAGTCGTCCGGGTTGGTGGTGTTCGGCAGGTCCTCGTTCTCCTTGAACTCGTCCACACAGGCCTGGAGGAGGTGGGAGACGCGAAGGCCCTTCTGGCCCTGGTCGAGGAAGGCCTTGATGGCCATCTTCTTGGCCCGGTCGACGATGTTCTGGATCATCGCGCCGGAGTTGAAGTCCTTGAAGTACAGGACTTCCTTGTCGCCGTTGGCGTACGTGACCTCGAGGAAGCGGTTCTCCTCGGACTCGGTGTACATCCGCTCGACGACCGACTGGATCATGGCGTGCGCGGCGGCTTCCCTGGAGCCGGTGTGCTCGGCGAGGTCGTCCGCGTGCAGGGGCAGTGAAGGCGTGAGGTACTTCGCGAAGATGTCCTTCGCGGCCTCCGCGTCCGGTCGCTCGATCTTGATCTTCACATCGAGACGGCCCGGTCGCAGGATCGCGGGGTCGATCATGTCCTCGCGGTTGGAGGCGCCGATGACGATGACGTTCTCCAGGCCCTCGACGCCGTCGATCTCGGCGAGCAGCTGGGGGACGATGGTGTTCTCCACGTCCGAGCTGACGCCGGATCCCCGGGTACGGAAGAGGGACTCCATCTCGTCGAAGAAGACGATGACGGGGGTACCCTCACTCGCCTTCTCGCGGGCACGCTGGAAGACCAGGCGGATGTGGCGCTCGGTCTCACCGACGTACTTGTTGAGGAGTTCGGGGCCCTTGATGTTGAGGAAGTAGCTCTTGCCGGTGGGCTGGCCGGTGACCTCGGCGACCTTCTTCGCGAGGGAGTTGGCGACGGCTTTGGCGATGAGTGTCTTGCCGCAGCCGGGCGGGCCGTAGAGCAGGATGCCCTTCGGTGGCCGCAGCTCGTGCTCCTTGAAGAGGTCTGGGTGCAGATAGGGGAGCTCGACCGCGTCGCGGATCAGCTCGATCTGGTCGCCCAGACCGCCGATCTTGTCGTAGTCGATGTCCGGGACTTCTTCGAGGACGAGCTCTTCGACCTCGCTCTTGGGCACGACTTCGTAGACGTAGCCGGACCTGGGTTCGAGCAGCAGGGCATCGCCGGGCCGGATGGTGATGTCCAGCAAGGGCTCGGCGAGCCGCACCACCCGTTCCTCGTCGGTGTGCCCGACCACCAGGGCGCGTTCGCCGTCCTCAAGGATCTCCTTGAGGGTGACGATGTCCCCGGCCCGCTCGAATTCCATGGCGTCGACCACGTTGAGCGCTTCGTTGAGCATGACTTCCTGGCCGCGCCTGAGGTCGTCGAGCTCGACACTGGGACTGACGTTCACCCGGAGCTTGCGGCCCCCGGTGAAGATGTCGCAGGTGCCGTCCTCGTTGCCTTGCAGGAACACACCGAAACCGGCCGGTGGCTGCGCCAGCCGGTCGACCTCCTCCTTGAGGGCCACGATCTGGTCGCGGGCCTCGCGGAGTGTGTTGGCGAGCCGCTCGTTCTGAGCGGACACGCCCGCGAGATTGGTCTGGAACTCGACGATCCGCTCTTCGAGAATCCTCGTATGGCGCGGAGAGTCGGCGAGCTTACGTCGCAGGACGGCGATTTCCTGCTCGAGATAGGCGACCTGGCCGGCTGGGTCATCTGACCCCCGCGCGGGCCGGATGCCGCGGTTGATGTCGTCGTCGTGGGCTGCCACGGTCCTCACCTCCTCCAAGGGGAGCTGGACGCTTCCTGACCCTACCTGGGTGGGTGATGATTGAAACCCCTAGATCACAAAGACTGTGGGGTGTGTCCGATCTTCACCCTTGCGCTCTCCCTCGTGTCAGGGGAATACCCACCCTTCAACATCGGAAAGCGGCCGGTTGTATCGTCGAAGTGTTCAACACCCGTCAGGGCTGGCTTTTTTTGGTTCGGATACGCAGGAAACGGCAGGCGAAATGACCGCGCAGCAGGACGCTCCCACCGGTAGCGAGACGCAGGACCTGGAGGTCTGGATCGACCAGGACCTCTGCACGGGGGACGGCATCTGTGTGCAGTACGCGCCCGAGGTCTTCGAGCTGGACATCGACGGGCTCGCCTATGTGAAGAGCGACGGGGACGAGCTGCTGCAGGACAAGGGGGCGACCACCCCGGTGCCGCTGCCGCTCCTCCAGGATGTGGTCGACTCGGCCAAGGAGTGTCCGGGCGACTGCATTCATGTACGACGCGTTTCGGACAGGGTCGAGGTCTTCGGCCCCGAGGCCGCCTGACCGCCGCCCCGGGGGCCGGCGGCTGCGCGGGGTGACCGGTCAGACGCTGCCGTCGGCGGAGTCGTCGGACTGGCTGCTCCGGACGAAGGCCCCGTTCTGCCACTGCCAGGTGACCTTCTCCTGCTGGTCGGGGCAGCAGGACGGGATGTCGGGCGAGGAATAGCCGAGGAGCGTGGCGGCGACGACGCCGTCACGCACCGTGAAGTCACCGACGCTCATCTTCTGGGCGGGGTCCACCAGGGTCGCGACGATCCTCGGTGCGGCCCCGCTTCCCTGTGTGAGGACGTAGACGCCGCTGGGCGGGGTGCCGAGTCCGGCCGTGCAGTGGACGACCGCGACGGTTTCCGGACGGCCGTCGCCGTCGAGGTCGCCGGGGACCTGTTTGGCGACCGTGTGGCCGGTGCCGTCGCATTTCAGGGGGAACACCGCGCGGTCCGGATCGGGCGGGGCGACGGTCGCCGTGCCGTGCTGGGCCACGGTGCGGTGGGGCGTGGTGGAGGCCGAGGCGGCCGTGTCGGGCTGGAGCAGGCCGGCTGCCGCGACGACGGCGGCCATGGCCGCCGCGGTGGCGAGCCAGTGCATCGTCGTGGTGTCGGTGTGCGCGAGGTCCGGGAGCGCGGAGGTCTGCACGCGGGATGTCTCCTGTGGTTCCTTTGGTGCGGAATGCCCGAGGGGCAGTGCCGTCGGCAGGGCGTCGTCGGCCGGGTGGGGGGTGGCCAGCATCGTGCCACACCTCACACACCAGCGGAACGGTGGGGTCGTTACGGATCGTGTGCCCGGTGCGCCGGCACCGGGCACAACGAAAAGGCGCCGCCCACGAGTTCCCGGGTCGGTCCGGGAACTCGGCGGCGGCGCCGGTGCGTTGCGGCGGGTCAGTCGCGGGCGGGGCCGCTCTGGCTGCCGGGACCGTCGTAGTCGTCGCCGTAGGCCCCCTTGGAGGGGCGGCGGCGGCGCGGCGGGGCCTGGACCCCGTCGGCCAGCCGGCGGGCGGTGACGAGGAAGCCGGTGTGGCCGATCATCCGGTGGTCCGGACGGACGGCGAGGCCCTCGACGTGCCAGTTGCGGATCATCGACTCCCAGGGCTGCGGTTCCGCGAAGCAGCCGATCTCACGGATGGACTCGACCGTCCGGGAGAGCTGGGTGGTGGTCGCCACGTACGCGCAGAGGATGCCGCCCGGGACGAGCGCCTTGGAGACGGCGTCCAGGCACTCCCAGGGCGCGAGCATGTCCAGGACGACACGGTCGACGTCGGTGTCCGTCAGGTTGTCCTGGAGGTCACCGACGGTGAGCTCCCAGGCGGGGTGCGGACTGCCGAAGTAGCGCTCGACGTTCTGCTGGGCGATGTCGGCGAAGTCCTGGCGGCGCTCGTAGGAGTGCAGCATGCCCTGCTCGCCGATGGCGCGGAGCAGGAAGGTGGAGAGGGCGCCGGATCCGACGCCGGCCTCCACGACACGGGCGCCGGGGAAGATGTCGCCGAAGGCCAGGATCTGCCCCGCGTCCTTGGGGTAGACCACGGCGGCGCCGCGGGGCATGGACAGGACGTAGTCGGGGAGCAGGGGACGCAGCGCGAGATAGACGACGTTCCCCGTGGTACGGACAACACTGCCCTCGGGAGCACCGATCAGCTCGTCGTGCGAGAAAGAACCCTTGTGGGTGTGGAAGTTCTTTCCGGCCTCGAGCGTGAAGGTGTAGTGGCGTCCCTTGGGATCGGTGAGCTGGACCTGGTCCCCGACCTTGAAGGGCCCACGTCGGCGGGCGGCACCGGTCGGTTCAGACATGTGACCAGCGTACCGGTGTTTCCGTGCGCTCCGACCGCCCGTCCGGACGGGGCCCGGGGCTCAGGCGGCGGGCCGGGCCATGGCGGCGACGAACGCCCGTTCCACGTCGGCCGTGGACAGCACTCCGTAGATCTCGCCGGTGTCCTCGACGACGAGGTACTCGGTGGCGGGGCTGGCCTTGAGCCGGTCCAGGAGGGCTTCGCCGGCCAGTTCGGCGGGGACCTTCATGCCGTCGGTGAGGTCCTGGGCGAGGCCGCTGACGGCGACCCAGGGGCGGCGGTGTTCGGGGACGGAGACGATGGCGGCCTCGCGGACGACGGCCTTGGGGTCGCCGTTTCCGTCGACGACGACGAGGGCGCGGGCACCCGCCTCGTTGGCCCGGCGCAGGGCCTCGGAGAGCGGGGTGGCCGCCTCGACCGGTACGGCGCGCCGGGTGAGGGCGCGGGCCCGCAGGTCGGGGAGGTGCTCGCGCAGCCGGGCCATGCGCAGGCTGTTGCCGGCTCCGGTCCAGATGATGGCGGCGAGGACCGCGGCGAGCAGGGCGTCGATGACGGTGTCCATGCCGCTGAGGTCGTCGGTGTTGTTCCCGAACGACCCGGTCCGGGTGAGGAGGGGAAGGCCGATGAGCGTGATGACGGCGAGGGCGCGGCCGACCCAGGCCGCGGCGACGGTGCCGCTCATCGGGCGGCCGGTGATCTTCCAGACGACGGCGCGGAGCATCCGGCCGCCGTCGAGCGGGAGGCCGGGCAGCAGGTTGAAGGCCGCGACGATGAGGTTGGAGATCATCAGCCCGCCGAGCAGCACGCCGGGGACGGTGCCGCGTTCGACGAAGTTCAGCGGGATGTAGAAGACGCCGGCCAGGACGAGGGAGAGCAGCGGGCCGACGAAGGCGAGGACGAATTCTCGGCCGGGGGTCTCGGATTCCTTCTCGATCTCGGAGACGCCGCCGAAGAACTGGAGCTGGATGCGGCGTACCGGGAGCTTGTAGTGGAGCGCGACCACCGTGTGTGCGAGTTCATGGACGAGCACGGAGGCGTAGAAGGCAATGGCGAAGAAGAGCGCGACGAGGTAGCGTGCCGCGCCCAGGCCGGGCAGGACCCGGTCGAGCTGGCCGCCGAAGACCCAGGTGATCAGGGCTGCGACGAGGAACCAGCTCGGTGCGACGTAGACGGGCACTCCGAAGGGGCGGCCCATGAGGATGCCGCCTCCGGGCTCGTCGCGGTGCCCCGGTTTGCCCTTCTCGGGGCCGGTGCCGGGGTCCGTTCCCCCTGCGCCGGGCTGCGGCCGCCCGCTGTTGCCGCTCTCGTCCACGAGGTCCCTTCGGTCGGTGCCGTCCGGCACGATCATGCAGTGTTCGGGGGTCTGTGGTCGATGGTATGCCGGTTGTTGTCAGTGGCGGGTCGTAGGGTCTTCGTCATGACCTCAGTGCCGCGGCCGCCTCAGCCGCCCTCGTCCCTTTCCCCGTCCCGGGCGAGCGACTTCATGCAGTGTCCCCTGCTGTACCGCTTCCGGGTCATCGACAAGCTGCCGCAGAAGCCCAGTGAGGCGACTACCCGGGGGACGCTGGTCCATGCGGTGCTGGAGCGGCTCTTCGACAACCCGGCGACGGAGCGGACGGCCGGCCGGGCCACGGCGCTGATCCCGGCGCAGTGGGACCGGCTGCTGGAGTCGAAGCCGGAGCTGTCGGAGCTGTTCGCCGAGGACCCGGAGGGTGAGCGGCTCTCGCGCTGGCTGTCCGAGGCGGAGCGGCTCGTGGAGCGCTGGTTCTCGCTGGAGGATCCGACGCGGCTGGAGCCCGCCGAGCGGGAGCTGTTCGTCGAGACGGAGCTGGAGTCGGGGCTGCGGCTGCGCGGGGTGATCGACCGGATCGACGTGACGCCGACGGGCGATGTCCGGATCGTCGACTACAAGACGGGGAAGGCGCCGCGTCCGGAGTACGCGGAGGGCGCCCTCTTCCAGATGAAGTTCTACGCGCTGGTCGTCTGGCGGCTGAAGGGCGTGGTGCCGCGCAGGCTCCAGCTGGTCTATCTCGGCAGCGGGGACGTGCTGACGTACGACCCGGTGATGGCGGATCTGGAGCGGGTGGAGCGCAAGCTGCTGACCCTCTGGGAGGCGATCTCGCTGGCCACGGAGACCGGTGAGTGGCGGCCGCGGCCGACGAAGCTGTGCGGCTGGTGCGACCACCAGGCGCTCTGTCCCGAATTCGGGGGGACTCCCCCGGTCTATCCGCTGTCGGTACGCCCGGCGGAAGCGGCGCAGGATGTCCAGGGCAGAATGGACCCGGTCCGTGCTGAGGCCGGCCGGCCTGTGGCCCTTGAAGGACCTTGAGGAGATCCCGTGGCAATCCGCGTCCTACTGGTCGATGACCAACCGTTGCTGCGCACCGGCTTCCGGATGATTCTGGAGGCGGAGGGTGATCTCGCGGTGGTGGGTGAGGCCGGTGACGGTCTCCAGGCTCTCGATCAGGTGCGGGCGCTGCAGCCCGATGTGGTGCTGATGGACATCCGGATGCCGCGGATGGACGGTGTCGAGGCGACGCGTCAGATCACGGGGCCGGGCCGGGACGGTCCGGCGAAGGTGCTGGTGCTCACCACGTTCGATCTCGACGAGTACGTGGTGGAGGCGCTGCGTGCCGGTGCGAGCGGCTTCCTGCTGAAGGACGCCCCCGCCAATGAGCTGGTGCAGGCGATCCGGGTGGTCGCGGGCGGCGAGGCGATGCTCGCCCCGAGTATCACGCGCCGGCTGCTGGACAAGTACGCGGACCATCTGCCGTCCGGCGAGGAGGCGGTGCCGGACACGCTGAACACGCTGACGGACCGCGAGGTGGAGGTCCTGAAGCTGGTGGCGCGCGGGCTGTCGAACGCGGAGATCGCCGCCGATCTCTTCGTCAGCGAGACGACGGTCAAGACGCATGTGGGGCATGTCCTGACGAAGCTGCGGCTGCGCGACCGGGTGCAGGCGGCCGTCTACGCGTACGAGAGCGGCCTGGTGCGCCCCGGCGCCCAGTGACCGCACCGCGGGCTCAGGTCGTGCCGCGGGCTCAGGTCGTGCCGCGGCCGAGCTCCCAGAGCTGGAGGTCGGCGGAGGAGTTGACCGCCCACTCCACGCCGGTGAGGCCGTCGCGGGAGGCGACGTACTGCTTGCCCTGCCAGACCGGGAGGACCGGGACGTCCCGCGCGACGATGTCCTGGAGCTGCTCGAAGGTCCTGGCGGCGACCCTGCGGTCGGCCTCGCGGCGGGACTTCGGGATGAGCGTCTCCTGGGCGACGGCCGACTTGTAGGGCGAGTCGAGGAAGTTGTTCCTGCCGAGGAAGGGCGCCGTGTAGTTGTCCGGGTCCGGGAAGTCGGGGAACCAGCCCATGCCGTAGACGGCGTACTCGCCGCGCTGTTCGGCCGCACGGTACTTCGCCCAGGGGGTGCCCTGAACGGTCACGTCGAACAGTCCGGTGTCGTTGAACTGCTTGCGCAGTGTCCTGAACTCGGTCGCGGTGGCGTCGCCGTAGTGGTCGGTCGTGTAGTGCAGCGTGAACTTCACCGGGGTGTGGATCCCGGCGTCCTTGAGGATCTTGGTGGCCTTGGCCGTGCTGGGCTCGCCGTACTTGTTGAAGAACGAGTTGGTGTGCCCGGCGATGGTGGACGGGATCAGCGAGTACAGGGGTTCGGCCGTGGCGCCGTACACCTCGCTCGCGATCTGGCCGCGGTCGATGACCTGGGCCATGGCCTGGCGGACCGCCTTGTTCCGCACGGCGGGGTCGTTGGTGTCGAATCCGAGGTAGCTGATGGCGAGGCCGGGCATCTCGGTCAGTTTGATGCCGTTCCGGGGGTGCTCCAGCATCTTCTGCGACTGCTCGGGCGACATGGTGCGCGTCATCATGTCGATCTTCTTCTCCTCGAGTGCCCTGCCCATGGCGGTGGCATCGGGGAAGAGATCCAGTTCGACCTTGTCGTTCAGCACTTTGAGATCCCCCTTGTAATGGGGATTCTTCGTGAAGACGACTTTCACGACCTGATCGTTCTTCACTTCCGGCTTCATCGTGTACGGACCGGAGCCGTCCACCTGGAATCCGTCGCGCGGGGAGGTCGCCGGGTATTTCTCCGGCTGGACTATTCCGGCGGGCGGGGTGGCGAGCTTGTGGGGGAAGGTCGCGTCCGAGGTCCTGAGGTGGAATACGACCTCGCGGTCGCCCTTGGTCTCGATGGTGTCGATGTTGTCCAGCAGGGCGACGGGCCCGTTGGTGGACTTGATCCGGATGACACGGTCGATGGAGTACTTGACGTCCTCGGCGGTGACCGCGCTGCCGTCGGCGAATTGCAGGCCGCTGCGCAGCTTGCAGCGGTAGCTCTCGTTCTCCTTGTCCGTGAAGGCGCAGCTCTCGGCGGCCTCGGGGACCGGCTCGCCGCCGCCGCGCGGGACGTGCGTCAGCGTCTGCACGGTCTGCCGCAGTACGTTCCAGACGCCCGCCTCGTAGCCGATGGCGGGGTCGAGCGGTGCGGGGGCGTCCTTCGAGCCGACGAGCTGGTCCGTGGTGCCGACAACGATGGCGCCGTTGCCATCGCTCCCACCGTCCGACGCGCCGCAGGCGACGAGTACGGGCGCGAGCAGACCGACGACGGCCGGCAGCACCAGAGTCTTGCGGTTCATCGTGGACGTTCTCCCTCATCCGGTCATGGAGAAAACGACATTAGTGGGCTCCGTCGGCAATGCCGGACCGGTGCCGCCCGGTACGTAATCGGGAGGATGACAGGAATGCGTGACGAACCGATTCCCGGATACCGGAATGATTCGTACAGGGATTCATGAAACGGGACACATGGACACACCAAAAGGGACAGCCGGGCGAATCCCGCGATCACATCGACACTCAAAAGGGTGACACAGATCACGCAATAAAATCCTCGGCGCACGCTTTCGGGCATTGACATGGACCCGACGCGTGCACACGCAAGCACGACAGAAAAAGCACGCCCCGACGCCGAGAGTTTTTCTGTTCATTCACAGAAGCACTCTCGGTGTGCGGCTCAACGCATTCCCGTGACCAGGCCCCTGAGAAACGCGAGATCGACTTCTTCGAGAGAACGCACGACGATCCGGCCTGCGGCGGGTGCGATCGGTGACACCGACGGCACGGCGACCACCCGGCATCCGGCCGCCTCCGCCGCGGCCACGCCGGTCGCGGTGTCCTCGATGACCGCGCAGAGCCGCGGGTCGGCGCCGAAGCCGCTCGCCGCGGCGAGATACGGCTCCGGGTGCGGCTTCGTCCGGGTGACCTCGTCGCCCGCGACGGTCAGCGCGAAGTGGTGGTGGCCCACGGAGTCCAGCACCCGGTCGATGATCCGCCGGTGCGAGGCCGAGACCAGGGCGGTGGGGATCTCGTGCCTGCCCAGCTCGGCGAGCAGTCGGGCCGCGCCCGGCATCAGCGGCACACCGAGGCCGATGCGCTTCTCGAAGCGGTCGTTGAGCAGCACGGTCAGCTCGGGGAGCGTGATGTCGGCGCCGGTGGAGTCGATCAGGTACCCGGCGCTGCGGGTCATCGGGCCGCCGACGACCACCTCCCGCCACGACTCCTCCAGCCGGTGCCCGAGGTCCGCGAAGACCTCCGTCTCGACGTCCCACCAGAAGCCCTCGGTGTCGACCAGGGTGCCGTCCATGTCGAGAAACACGGCCTGCAGGGCCGCGCCCTCGGCCGTACGGGTCAAGGACGCGGGAATCGTACTGGTCATCCGGCACACCTTTCGTGAGGGGCGAGAAGGCCGGCCGCCCTTCCCCGGAGGGAGGGCGACCGGCCTGCACTGGACCGACCAGTGTACGACTCGTCCCGCTACCACGCGTCGAACGGCGGATTACCGCGCGTTGAAGTACTTGGCCTCGGGGTGGTGGATGACAATGGCGTCGGTGGACTGCTCGGGGTGGAGCTGGAACTCCTCGGAGAGGTGCACGCCGATTCGCTCGGGCTGGAGCAGGTCGGCGATCTTCGCCCGGTCCTCCAGGTCCGGGCAGGCGCCGTAGCCGAGGGAGAAGCGCGCGCCCCGGTACTTCAGCGCGAACATGTCCTCGACGTCGGCGGGGTCCTCGCCGGCGAAGCCCAGCTCCGAGCGGACCCGGGCGTGCCAGTACTCGGCGAGCGCCTCGGCCAGCTGGACGGAGAGCCCGTGCAGCTCCAGGTAGTCCCGGTAGGCGTTGGCCTCGAAGAGCTTGGCGGTCTCGCCGCCGATCCTGGAGCCGACGGTGACGATCTGGAGGCCGATCACGTCCGTCTCGCCGGACTCCTCCGGACGGAAGAAGTCCGCGAGGCACAGGCGGCGGCCGCGGCGCTGGCGCGGGAAGGTGAAGCGGGTGCGCTCCGAGCCGTCCTCGTGCAGCAGGATCAGGTCGTCGCCCTTGGAGACGCAGGGGAAGTAGCCGTAGACGACGGCGGCTTCCAGCAGGTTCTCGGTGTGCAGCTTGTCGAGCCAGCCGCGCAGGTGCGGGCGGCCCTCGGTCTCCGCCAGTTCCTCGTACGTCGGTCCGTCTCCGGCGCGGGCCTGCTTGAGGCCCCACTGGCCCTTGAACAGTGCGCCCTCGTCCAGCCAGGAGGCGTACTCCTTGAGCTGGATGCCCTTGACGACCCGGGTGCCCCAGAACGGCGGGGTGGGGACCGGGTTGTCGACGGCCACGTCGGAGCGGACGCCCTCCTCCGGCTCCTCGGTCTCGGGTGCGGCGGTGTCGCGCTTGGGCACGCGGCGCTGCTTGAGCTCGGGCAGGGTGGCGCCAGGGACGCCGCGCTTGACCGCGATGAGCGCGTCCATCAGGCGCAGCCCCTCGAAGGCGTCGCGGGCGTAGCGGACCTCGCCCTCGTAGATCTCGTGCAGGTCCTGCTCCACGTAGGCGCGGGTGAGGGCGGCGCCGCCGAGGATCACCGGGTATTCGGCGGCCAGCTTGCGCTGGTTCAGCTCCTGGAGGTTCTCCTTCATGATCACGGTGGACTTGACCAGGAGGCCGGACATCCCGATGACGTCGGCCCGGTGCTCCTCGGCGGCGTCCAGGATCGCGGAGACGGGCTGCTTGATGCCGATGTTGACGACGTTGAACCCGTTGTTCGACAGGATGATGTCGACGAGGTTCTTGCCGATGTCGTGGACGTCGCCGCGGACGGTGGCCAGGACGATGGTGCCCTTGCCCTCGGCGTCCGACTTCTCCATGTGCGGTTCCAGGTGGGCCACCGCGGTCTTCATGACCTCGGCGGACTGGAGCACGAACGGCAGCTGCATCTGGCCGGAGCCGAACAGTTCACCGACGACCTTCATGCCCTCCAGCAGGGTGTCGTTGACGATGTCGAGGGCCGGTCGGGTCTGGAGCGCCTCGTCGAGGTCGGCCTCCAGGCCGTTCTTCTCACCGTCGATGATGCGGCGCTGGAGGCGCTCGTCGAGCGGCAGCGCGAGGAGTTCCTCGGCCCTGCCCGCCTTCATCGACTTCATGTTGACGCCCTCGAAGAGCGCCATGAGCTTCTGCAGCGGGTCGTAGCCCTCGGAGCGGCGGTCGTAGATCAGGTCGTGCGCGACCTTCGCCTGCTCCTCCTCCAGCCGGGCGATCGGCAGGATCTTCGACGCGTGCACGATGGCGGAGTCGAGGCCCGCCTTGACGCACTCGTCGAGGAAGACGGAGTTGAGCACGACGCGGGCGGCCGGGTTGAGGCCGAAGGAGATGTTCGACAGTCCGAGGGTGGTCTGGACGTCCGGGTGGCGCTTCTTCAGCTCGCGGATCGCCCCGATCGTCGCGATGCCGTCGCCCCGCGACTCCTCCTGGCCGGTGCAGATGGTGAAGGTGAGGCAGTCGATGAGGATGTCCGACTCCTGGATGCCCCAGTTGCCGGTCAGGTCCTCGATGAGGCGCTCCGCGATGGCGACCTTGTGCTCGACGGTGCGGGCCTGGCCCTCCTCGTCGATGGTCAGCGCGATCAGGGCCGCGCCGTGCTCCGCGGCGAGTCTGGTCACCTGGACGAAGCGCGACTCGGGCCCGTCGCCGTCCTCGTAGTTCACCGAATTGAGGACCGCGCGGCCGCCGAGCTTCTCCAGCCCGGCCCGGAGCACGGGGAGCTCGGTGGAGTCGAGCACGATCGGCAGGGTCGAGGCGGTCGCGAAGCGGCCGGCCAGCTCCTCCATGTCCGCGACGCCGTCGCGGCCCACGTAGTCGACGCAGAGGTCGAGCATGTGCGCGCCCTCGCGGATCTGGTCACGCGCCATCTCCACGCAGTCGTCCCAGCGGGCGTCCAGCATGGCCTCGCGGAACTTCTTGGAGCCGTTGGCGTTCGTACGCTCACCGATCGCGAGGTACGAGGTGTCCTGGCGGAACGGCACCGTCTGGTAGAGCGACGCGGCGCCCGGCTCGGGGCGCGGGTCGCGGGTGGTGAGGGCGGAGCCCCGGACCCGGTCGACGACCTGGCGCAGGTGCTCCGGGGTCGTACCGCAGCAGCCGCCGACCAGCGAGAGCCCGTACTCCTGGACGAACGTCTGCTGGGCGTCGGCGAGTCCCTCGGGGCCGAGCGGGAAGTGCGCGCCGTCCTTGGTCAGGACCGGCAGTCCGGCGTTGGGCATGCAGAGCAGCGGGATGCGGGAGTGGCGTGTGAGGTAGCGCAGGTGCTCGCTCATCTCGGCCGGTCCGGTCGAGCAGTTCAGGCCGATCATGTCGACGCCGAGCGGCTCCAGGGCCGTCAGGGCGGCGCCGATCTCCGAGCCGAGGAGCATCGTCCCGGTCGTCTCGAAGGCGAGGGAGACCAGTAGCGGCAGGTCGCTGCCCAGCGCCTCCAGCGCGCGCCGCGCGCCCAGGATGCCGGCCTTGGTCTGCAGGAGGTCCTGGGTCGTCTCGACGATGAGCGCGTCCGCGCCACCCGCGATCAGCCCCTCGGCGTTCTGCTGGAACCCGTCGCGGAGCTTCACGTACGGGGCGTGGCCGAGCGTCGGCAGCTTCGTCCCGGGGCCCATGGAGCCGAGCACCCAGCGCTGCTGCCCGGTCGAGGCGGTGAACTCGTCGGCGACCTCGCGGGCGATGCGCGCGCCGGACTCGGACAGCTCGTGGACCCGCTCGGGAATGTCGTACTCGCCGAGCGCCGCGGTGTTGGCGCCGAAGGTGTTCGTCTCCACGCAGTCCACACCGACCGCGAAGTACTCCTCGTGCACGGACCGCACGATGTCGGGACGGGTCAGGTTCAGGATCTCGTTGCAGCCTTCGAGGTCCTGGAAGTCCTCAAGGGTGGGGTCCTGGGCCTGGAGCATGGTGCCCATGGCGCCGTCGGCCACCACCACACGGGTGGCGAGCGCTTCGCGGAGGGCTGCGGATCGGGTCCGGCTGTCGGCGGAAGGGGTCGGCGACGAGGCCATGGATGTACTCCCTGGGATGCGACGGCTGTCGGCTTTGCGGCTTCGGCGGAAGGCGCACCCGGCCAGGGTAGCCGGGCGGCGTCCCGGGACGTCACTCTGTCCCACGAATCGGACTGCATGCTGTTCCGGGGGCCGTCCGGGCCGGCGGGGTGCCGCAGACTTCTCCTGCGATGGAGCATGGGTCGGCATGGACCGATACTGTTCAGCATTGTCGAACCACAGTGGAGGAGTACGGCGCGATGGCCAAGAACATCCAGTCGCTGGAGCGGGCGGCCGCGATGCTGCGGCTGCTGGCGGGCGGCGAGCGGCGACTGGGACTCTCCGACATCTCCTCCTCGCTGGGCCTGGCCAAGGGCACCGCGCACGGCATCCTGCGCACGCTCCAGCACGAGGGCTTCGTCGAGCAGGACACCGCTTCCGGCCGCTATCAGCTCGGCGCCGAGCTGCTGCGCCTGGGCAACAGCTATCTGGACGTCCACGAGCTGCGGGCCCGCGCACTGGTCTGGACGGACGACCTGGCCCGCTCCAGCGGCGAGAGCGTCCATCTGGGCGTCCTGCACCAGCAGGGCGTCCTCATCGTCCACCACGTCTTCCGGCCCGACGACAGCCGGCAGGTCCTGGAGGTCGGGGCCATGCAGCCGCTGCACTCCACGGCCCTGGGCAAGGTGCTGGCGGCCTACGACCCGGTGGCGCACACGGAGGCCATGGAGTCCGAGCGGCAGTCCTTCACGCCCCGCACCGTCACCGATCCGGAGGAGTTCGAGTCGATGCTCGACCTGATCCGCGCACGCGGCTGGGCGGCGGACACGGAGGAGACCTGGGAGGGCGTCGCCGCGGTGGCCGCCCCGATCCACGACCGGCGCCGGATGCCGGTCGGCGCCGTGGCCGTGACCGGTGCGGTGGAGCGGGTCCGCGCGGACGGCGAGCTGCGGCCCGACCTCGTCGCGGCGGTGCGCGACTGCGCCCGCGCCGTCTCCCGGGATCTGGGCGCCCGGCGCTTCTGAGGTCCGTTCGGGATCATCGGGAATGAGTCGCTCAATCGAGTTATAGGCCACAGACCCCTTGACGCCCCATTCACCTGGGGGAAACACTGCCGTTCACCGGTCGGCATTGTCGAACGCCTAACGGAAACAAGCGTTAGGGTGTGACAGTGCCAAGGGCCGGTAACGCCCTCACATGAGGGCGCGGACCACCGGAGGGACCCGGGGTTCGGCTTCCTGGACGAAGGACAAAGGAGTCGCGGGTGTCCAGCTCCGACATCTTCATCGGCGAGACCATAGGTACCGCCGTGCTCATCCTGCTCGGCGCCGGTGTCTGTGCCGCCGTCACCCTCAAGCACTCGAAGGCACAGAACGCCGGCTGGCTCGCGGTCACCTTCGGGTGGGGTTTCGCGGTCCTGACCGGCGCGTATCTGGTGGGCGGCGTTTCCGGCGCGCATCTCAACCCGGCCGTCACCATCGGCCTGGCGATCGAGGGCGGTACCAAGTGGAGCGACGTACCGCTCTACCTCGCCTCCCAGCTCCTCGGCGCGATGATCGGCGCCGTACTGGTCTGGCTGACCTACTACGGGCAGTTCCGGGCGCATCTGACGGATCCGGAGATCCTGAAGGCCCATACGGGTGAAGAGGGCATGGTCGACCCGGCGGCGGCCCCCAAGGCGGGACCGGTGCTCGGCATCTTCTCGACGGGCCCCGAGATCCGCAACGTCGTGCAGAACGTCGTCACCGAGGTCATCGCCACCGTCGTACTCGTCCTGGCGATCCTCACCCAGGGCCTCAATGACAACGGCAACGGCCTCGGTACGCTCGGCGCGCTGATCACCGCCCTGGTCGTCGTCGCCATCGGCCTCTCGCTCGGCGGCCCGACGGGATACGCGATCAACCCGGTTCGCGACCTCGGTCCGCGTATCGTGCACGCGCTGCTTCCGCTGCCGAACAAGGGCGGTTCCGACTGGGGCTACGCCTGGATCCCGGTCGTCGGCCCCCTCATCGGCGGCGCGCTCGCGGGCGGGCTCTACAACCTCGCGTTCGCCTGAGCCGCAGAGCCCGCGCCGTAACCCCAAGACCTCACAGACCTCCGGGAGCACACCGTGACCGACGCACCTACCACCGGCACCCACGGGACCGGGCCGTTCATCGCGGCCATCGACCAGGGCACCACCTCCAGCCGCTGCATCGTCTTCGACAAGGACGGCCGGATCGTCTCCGTCGACCAGAAGGAGCACGAGCAGATCTTCCCGAAGCCGGGCTGGGTCGAGCACAACGCGACCGAGATCTGGGAGAACGTCCAGGAGGTCGTGGCGAGCGCCATCGTCAAGGCGGGCATCACCGCCGCCGACGTGAAGGCGATCGGTATCACCAACCAGCGCGAGACCACGCTGATGTGGGACAAGAACACCGGTGAGCCCGTCCACAACGCCCTCGTCTGGCAGGACACCCGCACCGACGCGCTCTGCAAGGAGCTCGGCCGCAACGTGGGCCAGGACCGCTTCCGCCGCGAGACCGGGCTGCCGCTCGCCTCGTACTTCGCCGGGCCCAAGGTCCGCTGGCTGCTCGACAACGTCGAGGGTCTGCGCGAGCGCGCCGAGCGCGGCGACATCCTCTTCGGCACCATGGACTCCTGGATCATCTGGAACCTGACCGGCGGCACCGAGGGCGGCGTGCACGTCACCGACGTCACCAACGCCTCGCGCACGCTCCTGATGAACCTGCACAACATGGCGTGGGACAGCAAGATCCTCGCGTCCATCGGCATTCCGGCCGCGGTACTGCCCGAGATCCGGTCCTCGGCCGAGGTCTACGGCCACGCCAAGGGCGGCGTGCTCGACGGCGTACCGGTCGCCTCCGCACTCGGTGACCAGCAGGCCGCGCTGTTCGGCCAGACGTGTTTCGCCGAGGGCGAGGCCAAGTCCACGTACGGCACCGGCACCTTCATGCTGCTGAACACCGGCGAGACGCCCGTCAACTCCTACAACGGGCTGCTGACCACGGTCGGCTACCAGATCGGCGAGCAGAAGCCGGTCTACGCCCTGGAGGGGTCGATCGCCGTCACCGGTTCGCTGGTGCAGTGGATGCGCGACCAGATGGGCCTGATCCAGTCCGCGGCCGAGATCGAGACCCTGGCCTCGTCGGTCGAGGACAACGGCGGCGCGTACTTCGTGCCGGCCTTCTCCGGACTGTTCGCCCCGTACTGGCGCCCCGACGCCCGCGGCGTCATCGCCGGCCTCACCCGCTACGTCACCAAGGCGCACATCGCCCGTGCCGTGCTGGAGGCCACCGCCTGGCAGACCCGCGAGATCAGCGACGCCATGACCAAGGACTCCGGCGTCGAGCTGACCGCGCTCAAGGTCGACGGCGGCATGACCTCCAACAACCTGCTGATGCAGACGCTCGCCGACTTCCTGGACGCACCCGTGGTGCGGCCCATGGTCGCCGAGACCACCTGCCTCGGCGCCGCCTACGCCGCCGGCCTCGCCGTCGGCTTCTGGCCGGACACCGACGCGCTGCGCGCCAACTGGCGCCGGGCCGCCGAGTGGACCCCCCGCATGGACGCGGACACCCGCGACCGCGAGTACAAGAGCTGGCTCAAGGCCGTGGAACGCTCCATGGGCTGGCTCGACGACAGCACAGCCGAGGAGTAGAGAACATGACCACCCTGCAGAGCGTCCCCGCCCTCGGGACGCATCCGGCCTCCGGCTCCCTTCCGAGCCGCGCCGAGACCCGGGAGCAGCTTTCCAAGGCGACGTACGACCTCCTGGTGATCGGCGGCGGCATCCTGGGCATCTCCACCGCCTGGCACGCCGCGCAGTCCGGACTGCGGGTGGCCCTGGTGGACGCCGGCGACTTCGCCGGCGCCACCTCCTCCGCCTCCTCCAAGCTGCTCCACGGCGGTCTGCGCTACCTGCAGACCGGTGCGGTGAAGCTGGTGGCGGAGAACCACTTCGAGCGGCGTGCGGTGTCCCGTCAGGTCGCACCGCACCTCGCCAACCCGCTCACCTTCTACCTGCCGGTCTACAAGGGCGGGCCGCACGGCGCGGCCAAGCTCGGCGCGGGCGTGTTCGCGTACTCGGCGCTCTCCGCCTTCGGTGACGGCGTCGGCCACGTGATCAGCCCGGCGAAGGCCCAGCGCGACGTGCCGGAGCTGCGTACCGACAACCTGAAGGCCGTCGCGGTCTACGGCGACGACCAGATGAACGACGCGCGGATGGCGCTGATGACGGTCCGTGCGGCCGTCGAGGCGGGCGCCGCCGTGCTCAACCACGCCGCCGTGACCGGGCTCCGCTTCACCAGGGGCCGGGTAACCGGTGCCGAGCTGCAGGATTCCGTGGACGGCACGGAGTTCGGGATCGACGCCCGGCTGGTGCTCAACGCCACCGGGCCGTGGGTCGACCACCTGCGGAAGATGGAGAACCCGGACGCGGCGCCCTCCATACGTCTCTCCAAGGGCGCGCACCTCGTCCTGAAGCGGACCCGCCCGTGGAAGGCCGCGCTCGCCACCCCGATCGACAAGTACCGGATCACGTTCGCCCTGCCGTGGGAGGACATGCTGCTGCTGGGTACGACGGACGAGGAGTACGAGGGCGATCCGGCGGATGTCGCGGTCACCGAGCAGGACACCGCGCAGATCCTGGACGAGGCGGCGTTCTCGGTCCGGGACCAGCAGCTGTCGCGCGACCTGATCACGTACTCCTTCGCGGGTCTGCGGGTGCTGCCGGGTGGTCCTGGCGGTACCGCCAAGGCCAAGCGCGAGACCGTCGTGACGGAGGGCCGCGGCGGGATGCTGTCGGTGGCGGGCGGCAAGTGGACGACGTTCCGCCACATCGGCCGCACCGTGATGAACAAGCTGGCCGCGCTCCCCGGGCACCCGCTGGGCGAGGACATGGAGCCGATGGCCCGGCTGCCGAAGAAGCTCCCGCTGCCCGGGATCGCCAACCCGAACGCGGTGGCGCACCGGCTGCTGGTCGACGGCGGCACTCCCGGACCTCGGATGTCCGCCGACACGGCACGGCACCTGGCGACGCACTACGGTTCGCTGTCCTTCGACATCGCCCGGCTGGCCAACGAGAACCCGGCGCTCGCCGCGCGCATCCACCCGGACGCGCCGGAGATCTGGGCGCAGGTCGCCTACGCCCGCGACCACGAGTGGGCCGAGACGGCGGACGACGTGCTGCGGCGCCGGACGACGCTGACGATCCGGGGTCTGGCCACGGACGAGATCCGGGCCGGCGTCGAGTCCGTGCTCGGCGACCGCAGGAGCTGACGCGCCGGGAGGGGGCGGCGTCCATCCGTGGACGCCGCCCCCTCCCGCGTGTGCCGGCCGCGGTGGACGCTTTCGGACCCCGCAGGACGGAACCGGGCGAAACAACTCACCCAGGGGGGCCGCCGTCGCACGGGTTGCTCCGAAGTGCGCACCCGGCGCCTCCGGGGACGCATAATAGGGCGATACATCGGATGTCTGGAGGTCGCCCATGGCTGTCACTGACGAGGCCATCGAGAAGATCAAGGGAATGATCGTCTCGGGTGCGCTACGGCCCGGCGATCGTCTCCCCAAGGAGAGCGAACTCGCCGCGGAGCTCGGCCTGTCCCGCAACTCGCTGCGGGAGGCGGTGCGCGCCCTGTCGCTGATCCGCATTCTCGACGTGCGCCAGGGCGACGGCACGTATGTCACCAGTCTGGATCCGCAGTTGCTGCTGGAGGCGCTGAGCTTCGTGGTGGATTTCCACCGCGACGACACGGTGCTGGAGTTCCTGGCGGTCCGCCGGATCCTGGAGCCGGCCGCGACCGCGATGGCGGCGAGCCGGATCACCGAGGAGCAGCTGGATCTGCTGAGCTCCCAGCTGGACGCCCTGGGCAGCCGCCCCTCGGTCGAGGAGCTCGTGGCCTGCGATCTGGAATTCCACCGCGGCATCGTCCAGTCGTCGGGCAACTCGGTGCTCTGCTCGCTGCTCGACGGTCTTTCCGGGCCGACGACGCGGGCCCGGGTCTGGCGCGGTCTGACCCAGGAGGACGCGGTGAGCCGGACGCTGCACGAGCACCGGGCGATCGTGTCGGCGCTGCGGGACCGTGACGCGGAGGCCGCGCGGTCCTGGGCGACGGTGCATGTGGCCAGCGTGGAGCAGTGGCTGCGGTCGACGCTGTAGCGGAGGGTGCGGGGTGAACCGGGGCTCCGCCCCGCACCCGGAACGCCGGTGGGGCTGAAGAGAATTCAGCCCCACCGGCGTTCTTTTGAGCTGGTACCGCTCAGTCCTGCTTCTCACCGCTCGCGAAGCGGGAGATGACCAGCGCGACGATGATGATCGCGCCGTTGAGGAACTGGTTCCAGAGGGCCGGGACGCCACCGAGGGTCATCACGTTGACCACCAGCTGAAGCGTCAGTACGCCGGTCAGCGCACCGAACAGGGTGCCGCGCCCGCCCTTGAGGCTGATACCGCCGATGACCGCCGCGGCGAACACCTGGAAGATCCAGCCGTTGCCCTGCGTCGCGGCGACCGCGCCGTAGTGGCCGGTGTAGAGGATGCCCGCGAAGGCCGCCAGCAGACCGCCGATGGCGAGCACGATCCAGGTGACCCGGTCGACCCGGATACCCGCGGCACGCGCCGCTTCCGGGTTGCCGCCGATCGCGTACAGCGAGCGTCCGTGCCGCAGCCAGGCCAGCGCCGCGCCGCCGATCGCGAAGAGCACCAGGCAGATCCAGACCGCGGCCGGAACACCGAACCACTGGCTCTTGCCCAGGTAGCGGAAGGACTCCGGGACGTCGGTGATGGACTTGCCCTCGGTGATGCCGATGTGGAGTCCGCGCAGCATCGTCAGCATGCCGAGCGTGGCGATGAAGCCGTTGACCCGCAGCTTCAGCATCAGGAAGCCGTTGATCGCGCCGATGACGAGGCCCACCAGCAGGCAGAGCGGAATCGCCATCCAGGTGGGGAGGACCCCCAGGCCGGCGAAGCGGCCGTCGTCGCCGGGCAGCACCAGCCACATGGCGACGACGGGCGCGATGCCGATCGTCGACTCCAGCGACAGGTCCATCCGCCCGCAGATCAGGATCAGCGCCTGGCCCAGGACCAGCAGGCTGAGCTCGGAGGACTGCTGGACGACGCTGATCAGGTTGTCCGAGGTCAGGAAGACCGGCGAGACGATGAAGCCGATCACCATCAGCACCAGGATCACCGGCACCAGGGAGAAGTCGCTCCACCGGATCAGCTTGAGCCGGCTCAGCGGACTGTCGTCGCCGAGCCCGCCCTTCGGTTCCCTGTTGATGTCGTCGGCCGTGGACGGCCGTATCGTGCCGGTCATTCCCTTTCCCCCACACCTTCCATGGCGGCGACGAGTTCCCCGTCGCTCCACCCGCTTGCGAACGTGGCGACCACTCGCCCGTGGAACAGGGCGAGCACCCGGTCGCAGACCCGCAGATCGTCCAGCTCGTCCGAGACGACGACTGCGGCATTGCCCTCGTCGGCGACCCGCCGGACGACCCCGAGGAGCGAGTCCTTGGACTTGACGTCCACCCCCGCGGTGGGCCGGACGGCCACCAGCACGCTGGGCTTGCGGGCCAGCGCGCGGGCGACCACCACCTTCTGCTGGTTGCCGCCGGAGAGCCCGGAGACGGGCTGCTCGGGGCCCTGGGTCTTGATGTCCAGCGAGTCGATCATGCCCCGGGCGAACTCCCGCGTACGGGAGGGCAGTACGGTTCCCCACGGTCCGAGCTGGTCGGTGACCGTGAGGGTGGCGTTCTCGGCGACGCTGCGCTGCAGGACGAGGCCCTGGTCGTGCCGGTCCTCGGGGATGTAGCCGATTCCGGCGGCCAGCGCGTGCGGCACGCTCCCCGAGCGCACGGCCTCGCCGTGCACCCGGACCGTGCCGCCGCCCGCCTTGCGCATCCCCGCCAGGACCTCGCCCAGCGCGGTGTTGCCGCTCGCCGCAGAGCCGGCCAGGCCGAGCACCTCACCGGGGCGCACCTGGAGGTCCAGCGGTTCGAACCTGCCCTCCAGGGTGAGCCCCTCGGTGCGCAGGACGGGCTCCGCCGACGCGTCGGGCGGTGTGGCGGTGCCGGCCGCGTGCCAGGCGACGGCGCCGCCGGACTTCTCGCCCGTCATCGCCGCCACCAGATCCGTCTTCGACACGTCCGCCACCGGGGCGGTCAGGACGTGGCGGGCGTCGCGGTAGACGGTGACCGCCGTGCAGAGCTCGTACACCTCCTGCAGGTGGTGGGAGATGAAGAGGAACGCCACTCCCTGGCTCTGCAGTTCCCGGAGCTTGTCGAAGAGCCGCCCGATGCCCCGGGCGTCGAGCTGGGCGGTCGGCTCGTCGAGGATGATCAGCCGCGCGCCGAAGGACAGCGCGCGGGCGATCTCGACGAACTGACGCTGCTCGACGGCGAGATCGCGGGCCCGGGTGTTCGGGTCGACCTGGACGCCGTAGTCGGCGAGGAGCTGCTCCGCGCGCTTGCGCAGCCGCCCCCAGCTGATCCAGCGGGCGTTGTCGTCGAACCGGTTGAGGAAGAGGTTCTCCGCGACGGTCAGATCGGGGACGACCATGGACTTCTGGTAGACGCAGGCGACCTTCGACTGCCAGGCCGTGGTGTCCCCGAAGGCGGGCGCGGGCTCCCCGCCGAAGGTGACCGTGCCCGCGTCGGCCCTGTGGAGTCCGGTCAGCACGCTGACCAGGGTCGACTTGCCCGCGCCGTTGCGGCCGACGAGGGCGTGCGACTCACCGGGTCGCACGGTGAGCTGCACCCCGTCGAGCGCGACGGTGGGTCCGAAGCGTTTGACAACGCCTTCCGCCTGTACGGCAGGTGGTGGTGCCTGGTCCATGGCTAGCTCTTCTTCTCCAGCTGGTTGGCCCACAGCTTCGGGTCGTCGACGTTGTCCTTGGTCACCAGCGGCGCGGGGAGCTGGTCCTCGAAGCCGTTGGGGATCTTGATGATGTTGGAGTCGTGGTCGGTCGGGCCCTCCTTGAAGGTCTTCCCGTCCAGCGCCGCCTTCGCGTAGTACAGCGCGTACTTCGCGTACAGGTCGGCCGGCTGGGAGATCGTCGCGTCGATCTTCCCGGCCTTGATGGCGTCGAACTCCTCCGGGATGCCGTCGTTGGAGATGATGGTGATGTGGCCCGGCGAACCGGCCGGCTTCAGCAGCTTCTTCTGCTCCAGGAGCGCGAGGGTCGGCTGCAGGAAGACACCGCCCGCCTGCATGTAGATGCCGTTGATGTCGGGGTGGGCGGCCAGCGTCGACTGGAGCTTCGCGGAGGCGACGTCACCCTTCCAGTCGGTGGCCAGCTCGAACACCTTGATGTCCGGGAAGTCCTTCTCCATGCAGGTCTTGAAGGCCTCGGAGCGGTCGCGGCCGTTGATCGAGGAGAGGTCGCCCTGGAACTCGACGACCTTGCCCTTGCCCTTCAGCTGCTCGCCGAGGTACTTGCAGGCGTTGGCCCCGTACGCCTTGTTGTCGGCGCGCACCACCATGTAGATGTCGCCCTTGTCGGGGCGGGTGTCGACGCTGATGACCGGGATCTTCTTCTCGTTCAGGGTGCTCAGCGACTCGGCTATCGCGCCGGTGTCCTGAGGAGCCATCACCACGGCCTTGGCGCCCTGGTCGGTGAAGGTCTGGACATTGGCGACCAGCTTGCCGATGTCGTTCTGCGAGTTGGTCAGCGGCAGCGCCTTGACCTCGCCGCTCTTGACCCCCTTCTGGATGTAGTTCTGGTAGGAGTTCCAGAAGTCGCTGTCGCTGCGCGGCAGGTCGATACCGACCTTCCCGCCACCCGCACCGTCGTCCGATGATTCGCGGTTGCAGCCCGCGAGGGCAGTGACGGCCAGCAGTACGGCGCAGGCTGCCGCACTCGTCGTACGCACTCTCATTGGTGTCCCGTTCCTTTGTGGAGTACCGGCTCGGAGATCTGATGGCATTACTGGGGTGCGGGGTGTGCGGCCCAGGTGTTCGGCTCGGGCAGCGCACCCTCAGGTCAGCTGCCGGCGGGGCGCAGGCGCAGGCCCTGCATTCCGCCGTCGACGGCCAGTGCGGTACCCGTCACGGAGGCCGCGGCGGGGCTGGCGAGGTAGACGACCGCGGCGGCCACCTCGTCGGCGGAGACCAGCCGGCCCAGCGGCTGCCGGGCGCTGAGCGCCGCGCGCTCTGCGGCCGGGTCGTCGGCCTGGCCGAGCAGCCGGCCGACCCACGGGGTGTCCGCGGTGCCGGGGTTGACGCAGTTGACACGGACGCCCTCGCGGACGTGGTCGGCGGCCATCGCGAGGGTCAGCGAGAGGACCGCGCCCTTGCTCGCGCTGTACAGGGCGCGCTGCGGCAGCCCGGCGGTCGCGGCGATCGAACAGGTCTGGGTGATCGAGACGGCGCCGGGGCGCTCGGCGGCGGCGCGCCGCAGATGCGGCAGGGCGTGCCGGGCGGTGCGGACCATGCCGAGGACGTTGATGTCCAGGACCCGGGTCCACTCGTCGTCGTCGTTGTCCTCGACGGTGCCGATGGAACCGATGCCCGCGTTCGACACGAGCGTGTGCAGGGAGCCCAGTTCGGCTGCCGCCCGGTCGACCGCCTCGCGCACGGCCGCGTCGTCGCTGACGTCCGCCTCGACGGCGAGGGTGCCCTCGGGGGCGCCCGCGGTCTCCCGGTCGAGGACCGCCACACGGGCCCCGCGCTCCAGGAGCATGGTCGCGACGGCGGCCCCGATCCCGGAGGCACCGCCCGTCACCAGGGCGTTCATTCCCTCGAAGTCGCGTGTGCCGGTCATCGGCCGTCCTCCTCAGTGGTGCGGCGGGCCTGCCATACGGGGCCCTGCGGGTAGCGGTGTGCGGCGATCGACTCGGGAAGCATCCGGGCGGAGAAGCCCGGGGACGAAGGCGTCCGGTAGCGGCCCGAGTCGATCACGGTGGGGTCGGCGAAGTGTTCGTGCAGATGATCGACGTATTCGATCACTCGGTCCTCCCAGGTGCCGGAGACCGCCACATAGTCGAACATCGAGAGGTGCTGCACCAGCTCGCACAGTCCGACGCCGCCCGCGTGCGGGCAGACCGGAACGCCGTACTTGGCGGCGAGCAGCAGGATCGCCAGGTTCTCGTTGACACCCGCGACCCGCGCGGCGTCGATCTGGACGAAGTCGACCGCGCCGGCCTGGAGCAGCTGCTTGAACACGACCCGGTTGGCGACGTGTTCGCCGGTGGCGACCTTGACCGGCTGCCCGGCGCGCACGGCGGCGTGGCCGAGGATGTCGTCGGGGCTGGTCGGCTCCTCGATCCAGTGCGGGTCGTACGGCGCGAGCGCGGTCATCCACTCCACCGCGTCGGCGACGTCCCAGCGCTGGTTGGCGTCGACCGCGATCCGTACGTCGGTGCCGACGGCCTCGCGGGCGAGCCCGAGCCTGCGGACGTCGTCCTCAAGGTTTCCGCCGACCTTCAGTTTGATCTGGGTGAAGCCGTCGGCGACCGCCTCCTTCGCCAGTCTGACCAGCTTGTCGTCGGAGTAGCCGAGCCAGCCGGGCGAGGTGGTGTAGGCGGGGTATCCCTCGGCGCGCAGCCGCTCGGCCCGCTCGGCCCGGCCCGGTTCGGCGGCGCGCAGGATCGCGAGCGCCTCCTCGGGGGTGAGGGCGTCGCTGAGGTAGCGGAAGTCGACGAGGGAGACGAGCTCCTCGGGCGTCATCTCGGCCAGGAACTGCCAGACGGGTCTGTCCGCCCGCTTCGCCGCCAGGTCCCAGGCGGCGTTGACGACCGCGCCGGCCGCCATGTGCATCACGCCCTTCTCGGGCCCCAGCCAGCGGAGTTGGGAATCGTGGGTGAGGTCCCGGTACAGCGCACCGAGGTCGGCCGCGGTGCGGGGCACGGGACGCCCCACCACATAGGGCCGCAGCGCCTGGATGGCGGCCGCCATCACCTCGTTGCCGCGCCCGATGGTGAAACAGAAGCCATGTCCCTCGATACCGCCACCATCATGGTCCGCGGCGTCGGTACGCAGTACGACATAGGCAGCCGAGTAGTCGGGATCGGGGTTCATGGCGTCCGAGCCGTCCAGTTGTTCCGAGGTCGGAAAACGGATGTCGTGAACCTCGAAATCCGTGACGGTCTGACTCATGCGCGCCCCCAGGGGAAATAACATCGGACCTCTGCTCTGGTCATCCGATGTATAGCGCCCCGAAGGCCCCAACGTCCAGGGTTGAGGCGAAATTGCCCCCACACAGCTCGGATGTATGGCGGGCCTGATGCCCTGATTCGGCCGGTGATGCACCTTCGTGGCCCGGGTTCGCCCGGCCGTCCGCAGGGACTGCGGCGAGGGTGGCCGGAAGCCGTAAGGTTGTTCCGTACGCAAGGGAACTTCGGAAGGAGGCCTGGGTGATCGAGCTCGAGGGCGTTCCCGAGCTGATCGACCCGGTCATGGTGGCCGCGTTCGAGGGGTGGAACGACGCAGGTGACGCCGCTTCCACCGCGGTCGCGCACCTGGACCGGGAGTGGAAGGGCGAGGTGTTCGCGGCGCTGGACGCCGAGGACTACTACGACTTCCAGGTCAACCGCCCGACGGTGTGGCTGGACGGCGGGGTGCGCAAGGTCACCTGGCCGACGACCCGGCTCTCCGTGGTCCGCATCGGCGGGGACAAGCCCCGCGACCTCGTCCTGGTCCGGGGCATCGAGCCGTCGATGCGCTGGCGCTCGTTCTGCAACGAGATCCTGGGCTTCGCCCATGAGCTGGGCGTCGAGATGGTGGTGGTGCTCGGTGCGCTGCTCGGCGACACCCCGCACACCCGTCCGGTACCGGTCAGCGGCGTCACGTCCGATCCGGACCTGGCGCGGACCATGGACCTGGAGGAGACCAGGTACGAGGGGCCGACCGGCATCGTCGGCATCCTCCAGGAGGCGTGCACCCACGCGGGTGTGCCGGCCGTGAGCCTGTGGGCGGCGGTGCCGCACTACGTGTCGCAGCCGCCCAACCCGAAGGCCACCCTGGCGCTGCTGAACCGCCTGGAGGATCTCATCGGGCTGCGCATCCCGCTGGGTGAACTGGCCGAGGACGCGCGCGCCTGGCAGCTCGGGGTCGACCAACTGGCCGCCGAGGACAGCGAGGTGGCGGAGTACGTGCAGACGCTGGAGGAGGCCCGGGACACCGCGGAGCTTCCCGAGGCGAGCGGCGAGGCCATCGCCCGGGAGTTCGAGCGCTATCTGCGGCGCCGGGACCCCGGCCCGGGTTCCGGTCCGGGCGGACACGCGACGGAGAGCGGCGACGGCTCGTATCTGCGGGACACGTCGAGCGGCCGGACCAGGCCGCCGAAGCCGACCCGGCCGGATACCGGACCGGGGCCGGTGAGCGGATCGGGAAGCGGGTCCGCGACCGGCTCCTCGGGAGGCTCCGCGCCGGGCTCCGCACCGGGCGGACGGCCGGAGGCCGCCCCGGGAAGTGCCCCGGAGGATGCCTCGCAGGATCCGCCGGAGGACTCGCCGGGGAGCGCGTCGGAGGATTCGTCGGAGGACTGAGCCGGACAGCCGGGAGCCGGGCGGGTGGACACCCGCCCGGCTCCCTAGCTTCGTCGCGGACACTCAGGAGCAGGTGAAGCGCGCGGCGCCCCAGTCACCGTGGTCGCCGGTCTTGGACCCGTTGGTGTCCGTGACCTTCAGACGCACATGGCGCGCGCCGTCGAGCGGCACGTCCACCGGTACGGTCGCCGACGCCCCCGTCACCTTCGGCGAGGTCCAGAGCACCTTGCCGTCGGCCTCGACGGAGAACGCCACCTCGCCGTATCCGTCGATCTCGTCGTCGATCCCCGCGTCCGCGGTGAACTTCGAGCACTGTCCGCCGAGATAGACCTCGATGTCGGAGTCGGCATGAGTGCCGATCCCCTTCTCGTACACCTTCCCGGCCAGCGTGAGCGGGCCGCCGTCGGCCGCGCCCGATTCGCCGTTGCTGCGGTCGCGCTCCGCCGGACCGTAGCCGTTGACCGAACTCAGCCACTCCAGATCGCTCGCCCACACCTCACCGGTGGGCGGCGCCGGCATCACCCCGGCGGCGATCCGCCGGACCGCCGTACGGGATTCACCCGCAGAGCGGTAGCGGGCGCGCGCGGTGATCCGCGCCTCCCCCGGCGCGGCGTCCTTCGCCGGGGTGACCGACACCTCGACCCGCCGGGTGGTGCCCGCCGGGATCCGGTGCACCGCGGGGGCCGCGGTGGTCTTCCAGCCCTTGGGGACGTCCAGGGAGACGGCCGCGTCCGTGACATCGGCCTTGCCCGCGGTGACGTCGACGGCGACGGTGCCCGTGGCGCCCGCGCCGATCTCCTGGCCCTGCGGCGCGGAGACGGTGGCCGTCGCGGCCGCGTTCCGTCCGCCGACCGCGCTGGTGTTCTCCAGCTTCACGGAGAACTTCTTGCCCGTGGACAGCGGTGCCGTCTTGATCTTCACCACACCACCGCGGTCGTCGCGGTCGTACCACCAGCCCTGCTTCGCCGAGGCGTACGCGGCGGCGGAGCCGAGCCGGGGCAGCTTGCCGGTGAGCTTCACCGCGCTCGGCTCGGAGCCGGTGTGCACACTGAACTCGTACGGGCGGCCGCTCTGCTTCCCGGTGAACTTGCCCTTGCTCTCACCGATGTTCACGGTGATGTCGCCCGCGCCCTTGGCCGGCGCGCGGACATCGGCGGTCTGGGTGGCGTACGCGCCGTCGCGGTGCTTGCGGGTCACGCCGTCG
Organism: Streptomyces sp. NPDC091387; assembly: GCF_044756945.1. NCBI lineage: Bacteria > Bacillati > Actinomycetota > Actinomycetes > Kitasatosporales > Streptomycetaceae > Streptomyces > Streptomyces sp. NPDC091387. The sequence goes on from NZ_JBIVTZ010000005.1 coordinate 304,705, forward strand.
TCCTCGTACAGGGTGAACGAGGACTTGCCCTGCGGGTAGATGTCCCAGGCGAGCGGGGAGCCGGCGGTGCGGTCCTTGTACGAGCGGATGCCCGGCCACATCGGCACGGCGGCGCCGCCCCTGACGAACAGCGGCAGGGTGTCGAGCGGGGCGCTGTAGTCGTTGACGGTGGTCGGGCCCTGGTAGGTCCGCCCGGTCCAGTAGTCGGTCCAGGTGCCCTTCGGCAGGTAGATGCCGTCGCGCTCGGTGCTGTCCTGGTAGACCGGGGCGACGAGGAAGTCCTCGCCGGACATGAACTCGTACTTCGCCGCGTCCGTCGCGGCCTTCGGGTCGTCCGGGTACTCCAGCACCAGCGGGCGGACCATGCCGACGCCGGTCTTCGTCGCCTCGTGCGCGTAGGAGTACTGGTAGGGCAGCAGCGACTCCTTGAGCTTGAGGTAGTCGCGGTTGACGGAGGTGTAGGGCTCCCCGTAGCGGAAGGGCTGCTTGTCGCTGGCCGCCCAGCCGTCCATGGTCATCGTGGTCCCCAGGAACATCTTCCACTGGAGGTCACGGGTGTACGTCTTGGCGCTGCCGCCGAAGATGCCGTCGACGTCGCCCGTGGTGTAGGCGAGGCCGGACATCGTGGCGCCCGCGTAGGTCGGGATCTGCCACCGGATGTAGTCCCAGGTGCCGTACTGGTCGCCGGACCACTGGACACCGCAGCGCTGCGCGCCCGACCAGCTCTCGGGGGCGTAGGTGAAGCCGCGGGCGTCGCTGTTGTCCTCGATGCCCTTGTAGGCGTCCTTGCAGCCGTCCAGGGCGAACTTGTAGCCGTCCCCGATCCAGGCCACGTCGAGCTTGGCGACGCGCTGGCCGGCCTTGACCTGTTCAGCGATCTTGTCGATGCCGTCCTGGGTCCACAGGCCGAGCTGCATGTCGCGGTCCTGGAGGCCCTTGGCGGTCTCCGCGAGGTCCTCGTGACCGCAGCCGTAGCCGTCGTTGACGAGCATCCAGCCGTTCGGCATGTCGTTCTCGACGTAGCCGTCGGCCACCTTCAGCGAGTCCAGGGTGTGACGCTCGCCGCGGTTGGCGTTGTGCAGGTAGCAGTCGGCGTCACCGATCTCCATGCCGTACACGGGCGGCAGGAACGGCTTGCCGGTGAGCTTCGTGTACTGGCCTATGACGTCCTTGGCGTCACCCGCGAAGTAGTAGGCGTCGAAGCGCTGTTCCTCAGCGCTGGCGGTCACCGGGTCGGTGAAGGCGTAGGTGTTGGGCGCGAAGGTGTTGCGGAACACGCCGTAGCCGGCCGACGAGAGGTAGAACGGCACCGAGTTGGGGTGTCCGCCGTCGTCCCAGTTGTAGTCGACGCCGACCTCGACGGTCTGACCGCGGTGCGAGGTGTTGCCGCGGCCGTTCTGCATACCGGCGCCGTAGAACTGCTCGTCGCCGCCGCGTGCGAGGGTCTGGGTGGTCTTCTCGCCGTCCCAGCTGAGCCCCTTGGCCTCGGACCAGACCCGGCTGCCGTCGGCCCGGTACAGGGCGAATCGCAGAGGCGACTTGTATGCACGCAGCGTGACGTCCCCGGTGGAGAGGTCGTAACGGTCGCTGCGCTCCTTCCACCGGGTGCGGGGCGGCGATCCCTGGGGCAGCACGATGGCGTCGCCGGCCGGGTCGGAGAACGTGCCGTCCGGGGCGAGTTCGATCCGGAAGGTCTCGTCGGACACGAAGCTGACGCGGGCCTCGGCGGCCCCCGCACGCAGGTGGTAGACGGATCCGTCGGCCGAGAAGCCGGTGAGATCGCCGACCGTCGACCCGGTGGGGGCGGCCGGATCCGCCTGTGCGCTGCCCGGTCCGGAGAGGACGGCGAACAGCCCCAGCAGCGCTGCAACAACTGCCGTTCTGATGCGTGTGGATGATTGCATAGAGCGCTTTTAGCGCAGCATCGAGCATTTGACCATGGACAAAACGGAACCGGCCCCGAACTTCATCAAGAAGTTCGGGGCCGGTGAACGGACGTAATACCGCGGGCAGTTACAGCGCGACACCAAGCAGCGCGTCGACGGTGCGCGAGACGAGTCCCGGCGCCCCCTCGTCCGTGCCGCCGTCGGCGGTCTGCCGCTCGGCCCAGCGGTCCACCGCGGCCAGGGCCGCCGGGGTGTCCAGATCGTCGGCGAGGGCCTCGCGGACCTCCTCGACCAGGGCGTCGGCGGAGAGCCCGTCGGGCCGCGAGACGGCGGCGCGCCAGCGAGCGAGCCGCTCGACCGCGTCGGCGAGCACCTGATCGGTCCACTCCCAGTCGGACCGGTAGTGGTGCGAGAGCAGGGCGAGACGGATCGCCGCCGGGTCCACGCCGTCGCGGCGGAGCACCGAGACGAAGACCAGGTTCCCCTTGGACTTCGACATCTTCTCGCCGTCCAGGCCGACCATGCCGGCGTGCACGTACGCCTGGGCGAACGGGTGCTCGCCGGTCAGCACCTGGGCGTGCGAGGCGCCCATCTCGTGGTGCGGGAAGGCGAGGTCGGAGCCGCCTCCCTGGACGTCGAAGCCCATGCCGAGGTGGTCCAGGGCGATGGCGACGCACTCGATGTGCCAGCCGGGCCGGCCGGCACCGAGCGAGGCGCCGTCCCAGCTCGGCTCGCCCTCACGGGCGGCCATCCAGAGCATCGGGTCGAGGGGGTTCTTCTTACCCGGGCGCTCCGGGTCGCCGCCGCGCTCCGCGGAGAGCAGCCGCATCGCCTCGGCGTCCAGGTTGGAGACCTGGCCGAAGCGCGGGTCGGTGTCGACGGAGAAGTACACATCGCCGTCGAGGTCGTAGGCGGCGCCCGCGTCACGGAGTCGTTCGACGAGCGGCACGATGCCGGGTATCGCCTCGACGGCTCCGATGTAGTGCTGCGGCGGGAGCATGCGCAGGGCAGTCATGTCCTCACGGAACAGGGCCGTCTCGCGCTCGGCGAGCTCGGTCCAGTCCTCACCGTCGCGCACGGCCCGCTCCAGCAGCGGATCGTCCACGTCGGTCACGTTCTGGACATAGTGAACCTGCCGCTTGGTGTCGAGCCACACGCGCTGAACGAGGTCGAACGCGTTGTAAGTCGCCGCATGACCCATATGGGTCGCGTCGTACGGCGTGATGCCGCAGACATAGATGCGGGCGACGGGACCGGGGTCAAGGGTGATCCGTCCGCCGGTCGCGGTGTCGTGGATCCGAAGGTCGCGGCCCTTGCCAGGCAGGGCGGGGACCTCAGAAGCGGGCCAGGCATGCATGCGATGAGCGTAACCGGACGCGGCTTCCGGATACGAACCGGAGGGGGCAACCTGTCCGAAGAGGCACTCTTGCGCGCGGCCCGGAAAGGTGCGTCGCTCCCCCGGCCGCGTACCCGGGCCGGTCCGGGAGGGGCGGTCGCGTCAGGGGCCGCCCGCCGGGCCCCGGCCTATACCGGCGGCCACGGAATGGCCGGCCACCCACCGCTCGGCTCCCGGTGGAGCCCCGTCGACCGCAGCCCCGCCACACGGGCCCGCAGCGCCTCGATCTCGGCCGCGGTGATCAGTTCGCCCAGCCGGGTGACCAGCGCGGCCCCCGCCTCCAGCTCCCCGGCCAGCCGGTCGAGCACCTCCACGGCCTCCGCCGGCAGCGGCTCGCCCGCCCAGCCCCACAGCAGGGTGCGCAGCTTGTCCTCGGCGTTGAAGGTGACGCCGTGATCGATCCCGTACAGCCGGCCGTCGGGCGCGGGCAGCAAGTGTCCGCCCTTCCGGTCGCCGTTGTTGATCACGGCGTCCAGGACCGCGAGCCGCCGCAGCCTGGGGTCGTCCGCGTGGACCAGCAGCGCGGTCTTCCCCTCACCGACCTCGGCGAGGGCCACGGCCTTCCAGCCCTCGGCCGGCTCCTCGTCCTCGACGAGCGCGAGCAGCCCCGGTTCGTCCTCGTCCCGCGGTGCGGCCTCGATCCACAGCTGGCACATGCCCTGGCCGTAGGGCCCGTCCCGCAGCACGGTCGGCGGCACCAGACCCCAGCCGGTCGCCTCGGAGACCTCGTAGGCGGCCACCTCGCGCTGGGCGAGCGTGCCGTCGGGGAAGTCCCACAGGGGCTGTTCGCCGGCCACCGGCTTGTAGACGCAGTGCGTCTGCTCGCCCTCGTACGCGACCGAGCAGTACAGCACCGCGTTGGACGCTCCCCGGACCTGTCCGAGAACGGTGAGCTCGCCCTTGCCGAGCAGGGTCATCCGCTCGGCGTCGGTCAGGCCCCGCGGCGGTATCCGTTCTGGCGGGGGCATACGTGTCCTTCCGGATCGAGCGGGAGACTGCACAGCGGACACGGCGGGCGGCCGGCGTTCACGACGTCCAGGGCGCGCTTGGCGAAGGCACGGGCCTGCGCCCCGCTGAGCCGGACCCGGAGCATCGGCGGGCCGTTCTCCTCGTCCTGGAGGAGCCGCTCCTCGGCCTCCGCGAGATCCTCGACGGATTCCGCGTCCAGCTCGACCAGGGCCTGCGCCTCGACGATCATGCGTTGTTCCTCGCCGTCCCAGGCGAGTGCCATCGTGCCGACGCGGAACTCCTCCTCGACGGGGACGTCGAGCGGAGCGGTGTCGGTGACGTCCATCGGGGCCACCGCGGGCACCGGGGAATTTCCCCCGGTGCGGCGGACCACCTCGTCGAGCAGTTCTTCCACCCGCTCGGCGAGCGCGGCGACTTGGGTCTTCTCCAGGGCCACGCTGGTGACACGTCCGCCTGAGGATGCCTGCAGGAAGAACGTACGACGTCCAGGCAGCCCGACCGTACCGGCCACGAAACGGTCCGGGGGGTCGTAGAGGAACACCTGACGGGACACGTCCTGTCTCCCTTGTGATTTGACGCGGATGAGGGGTCGGCCGGGGCACGGGAGGGATCTCCCGGAATGGCGCCTACGGCGCGTCCACCCTACTGCGCGGAGCGATCACGGCGCCCCAGCGCCGCCCCCGACCGCGGCATCGGCCTCTCCGTCCGCCGTCCCGCCCTCGTCGGGGGCCGGTTCGCGCGGGGCCAGCGAGGCCAGATCGCCCGTGTCACCGAGCCTCAGCAGGAAGGGCCGCAGCCTGGTGTAGCGGATCGCGGTGACCGAGCACGGGTCGGCGTGGACCCGCTGGAAGAGGTCCAGGTGCATGCCGAGCGCGTCGGCGACGAGGGACTTGATGATGTCGCCGTGCGAGCACATCACGTAGACGGCGTTCTCGCCGTGCTCCGCCTCGATCCGGGCGTTCCACTCCCGGACCGCGTCGACGGCGCGTGCCTGCATCGCCCTCATGGACTCGCCGCCGGGGAACGCCGCCGCCGAGGGGTGCTGCTGCACGACCGTCATCAGCGGCTCGTCGGCGAGCTCCGCGAGCTTGCGGCCCGACCAGTCGCCGTAGTCGCACTCGCTGATCCGCTCCTCGGTGTGCAGCGGCAGGTCCGGCCGGGCGTCGAGCAGCGGCCGCAGCGTCTCGCGGCAGCGCTGCAGGGGGCTGCTGACGACCGCGGCGATGGGCAGCGCGGCCAGCCGGCCGGGGAGCGCCGCGGCCTGCTCTGCGCCGCGCTCGTCGAGCGCGACTCCGGGAGTCCGGCCCGCGAGCACGGCAGCCGTGTTGGCGGTGGAGCGTCCGTGGCGTACGAGGATCAGGGTGGGCATACGGGCCAGCGTAGGCCGCCGCTCCGGCAAAGGTGCGCCGGGGACCGGAGCAGGGCAGAATGCGCGCCGTGATCGTGGACTGCGCCATCTACCGGGACGGACGCCGCACCGACGGCCCGGCCGACTTCTCCGACGCTCTCGAAGAGGCCCGGGCCACCGGCGACGCCTTCTTGTGGATCGGCCTGCACGAACCGACGGAGAAGGAGTTCGAACTGGTCAGCAGCGAGTTCGGGCTGCACCCGCTGGCGGTGGAGGACGCCCTGGCCGCGCACCAGCGGCCGAAGCTGGAGGTGTACGACGACTCGATGTTCGCGGTGATAAAGCCGGTCCTGTACGACCACGAGAGCGACACGGTCAGCACGGACGAACTGATGGTGTTCATAGGCGACTCGTTCGTGGTGACGGTCCGGCACGGCGAGGCCGCGCCGCTGGCCGCCGTGCGCCGCCGGCTGGAGTCGGAGGCCGATGTGCTCAAGCACGGGCCCACGGCGGTGCTGTACGCGATCAGCGACGCGGTCGTGGACCACTACATCGATGTCGCGGGCGAGCTCCAGGTCGACCTGGAGGAGCTGGAGACGGAGGTCTTCGCCCCGTCCGTCACCGGCGACTCCAAGAACACCGCGGCCCGCATCTACACCTTCAAGCGCCAGGTGCTGGAGTTCCGCAGGGCGACGGTCCCGCTGGCCGCCCCGATGGCCCGGCTGGCGAGCGCGGGGGTGCCCTTCGTCCGCGAGCAGTCGCAGCCCTTCTTCCGGGACGTCCAGGACCATCTGACGCGCGCCAACGAGCAGGTGGAGGGGCTCGACCGGCTGCTCTCCGACATCCTGTCCGCGCACCTCGCCCAGATGGGAGTGCGGCAGAACGACGACATGCGCAAGATCTCGGCCTGGGCGGCGATGGCGGCGGTGCCGACCATGGTCGCGGGGATCTACGGCATGAACTTCGAGCACATGCCGGAACTGAAGTGGGCGTGGGCCTATCCGGCGGTGATCCTGCTGATGGCGGGCGTGGTCCTGGGCCTGTACCGGCAGTTCAAGCGGCGCGGCTGGCTCTGACGGGGGCGGCGGGGCCGGCGGTCACGCGACAGCCCCTCAGCCGAACTCGGGCGCCGGCACGGCCGGACCGCCCAGCGCGTCGCGCCGCTCGGGCGGCACCAGGCTCACCATGCGCCGCCAGCCCACGAGGCGCTCGTACGCGTAGACGGCGTGGATTCCCGCGGCCAGCACCGCGGCCTTGGCCCTCGGCCAGCCCAGGATGCGGCCCATGTGGTCCATCACCGCGAGGCTGACGTCGCGGTAGACGCGGATCTCGCCGAGCGCGCACTCGCGCAGGATGCTCTGGATCGTACGGCCGTGTCCCGACCGGGCGAAGCGCAGCAGTTCCTCGTGGCAGTACGCCAGGTGGTTGTCCTCGTCGTTCGAGATCATCCGCACCGCGCGGCCCAGGTCGGGGTGGTCGGCGAAGTACCTCCGCAGCAGCCGCATCTGCTCGGAGGCGCGCTGCTCGGTCACCCGGCTGTGTGCGAGGTAGGTGATGATGTCGCGCTCGGCGAGCGGCTCCTCCCGCCCCAGCTGCTCATGGGGGAGGCCGATGCCGTACTTCTCCAGCAGCATCGTGTAGTCGGTCTCGTGCGGGACCTCGACGGGTGTGAGTCCGCGCTTCCTGAGCAGGGCGTTGAAGATCCGGCCGTGCTTGTCCTCGTCGGCTCCGTGCCGGGCGATCTTGGGGGCCAGCGCGCGCTGGCTGGCGGGTGCGAGGGCCGCGATGCGGCCGTTCTCCCAGCCTCCCTGGGACTCCCCGCCGGCGGCGATGGAGCAGAACAGCCGGAACGACTCGTCGTCGTCGAGAATCTCCTGGAACAGGTTCTTTGCCGAGAGCATCACTGCCACCTCCGTGCCGGCATCCGCCGAGCGACAGTCAAATGCTCCCGGCACCGACGGGCAACAGGAAGGCCCCCGGACTGGGCCGAACGTGCACGCGGTGCGGATACAACGTTGGGGAACCGTTTCCGCACATGCCCCGTAACCAGACCGCCCCGGTCGCGTTGTCCCGTGTGACGGCCGTGGCGGGGAGACCCCCCGAGCCCCCACCACGGCCGTAGTACGGCCCGGCTTCCGGCAACGGGCCTCAGGCGAGCCCGGACCGCTCCAGCGCGTCCGTACCGGCCCGCAGCGCGGCGATCCGCTCGTCGAGCGTGAAGCCGGCCGGGGCCAGGGTCAGGGTGGTGACCCCCGCGGCCGCGTAGGCCTGCATCCGGTCGGAGATCCGCTCCACCGACCCCAGCAGCGTGGTCTGGTCGATCAGCTGGTGCGGTACGGCGGCGGCCGCACCGCTCTTGTCGCCGGACAGGTACTTGTCCTGGACCTCGGCGGCTTCCTTCTCGTACCCCATGCGCCGGGCGAGCTGGTTGTAGAAGTTCTGCTTGCGGCTGCCCATACCGCCGACGTACAGCGCGGTGTACGGCCGGAACATGTCGGCGAGGCCGTTGACGTCGTCGCCGACGGCGAGCGGCAGGGTCGGGCAGACGTCGAAGCCCTCCATGGTCTTGCCGGCCTTCTCCCGGCCCGCCCGCAGATGCTTCACCGCGGTGTCCTCCAGGTGGTCCGCGGAGGGGAAGATCAGCAGTGCCCCGTCCGCGATCTCGCCGGTCTGCTCCAGGTTCTTCGGGCCGATCGCGGCGATGTACAGCGGGATGTGCTCGCGCTGCGGGTGGACGGTCAGCTTGATCGGCTTGCCCGGTCCGTCCGGCAGCGGGAGCGTCCAGTGCTGCCCCTCGTACGAGAGCCGCTCGCGGGTCATCGCCTTGCGGACGATCTCGACGTACTCCCGGGTGCGGGCCAGCGGCTTGTCGAACTTGACGCCGTACCAGCCCTCGGAGACCTGCGGTCCCGACACCCCGAGGCCGAGCCGGAACCGGCCGCCGGAGAGCGAGTCGAGGGTAGCCGCGGTCATCGCCGTCATGGCGGGCTGGCGGGCCGGGATCTGCATGATCGCGGAGCCGATGTCGATGGACTCGGTCTGCGCGGCCACCCAGGTCAGCACGGTCGGGGCGTCCGAACCGTAGGCCTCGGCCGCCCAGCAGACGTCGTAGCCGAGCCGGTCGGCCTCCTGCGCGACGGCGAGGTTGTCCCCGTCCATGCCCGCGCCCCAGTAACCGAGATTGATGCCGAGCCGCATAACCGCTCCCCTTACTGATCAGTAACGTCCCTGTGCTCCGGACTCTAGCGCGCGGGAACACGATCCGGCAGGGGTGACCCGGGCCCCGGTTGTCCACAGCCCTGCGACGACCGGACCCCTGGCCAGTAATCTCAGCGCCCATGGAGCAGAGGCATCTCGGCCGCACCGGCCTTCGAGTGTCCCGGATCGGGCTCGGCACCCTCACCTGGGGCCGGGACACCGACGAGCACGACGCTGCCGAGCAGCTGAAGGCCTTCTGGGAGGTGGGCGGCACCCTGGTCGACACCGCGGACGTGTACGGCGGCGGCGAGTCCGAGTACCTGCTCGGGCGCCTCGTCGACAACCTGGTGCCGCGGCACGATCTGGTCATCGCGACCAAGGCCGGCAGCGTGCCCGACCCCTACCGCAGGTTCAACGGTTCGCGCGGGCACCTGCTGGCCGCCCTCGACGCCTCGCTGGCCCGGCTCGACACCGACTACGTGGACCTGTGGCAGGTGCACGCCTTCGACCCGGTGACGCCGCTGGACGAGACGCTCCAGGCACTCGACATCGCGGTGTCCAGCGGGCGCGCCCGGTACGCGGGGGTGTCGAACTTCTGCGGCTGGCAACTCGCCAAGGCCGCGACCTGGCAGCTGGCCTCGCCCGGCGTGCGGACCCGGCTGGCCAGTACGCAGATGGAGTACTCGCTGCTGCAACGGGGCGTGGAGCGCGAGGTGTTGCCGGCGGCGCTCGACCTCGGTGTCGGGCTGCTGCCGTCGTCGCCGCTGGGCCGGGGCGTGCTGACCGCCAAGTACCGCACCGGCACCCCGGCGGACTCGCGCGGCGCCTCCGAGCTGCTGGCCCCGTTCGTCGAGCCGTACCTCGACGACCCGGCGAGCCGCATCGTGGACGCCGTGGCGACCGCGGCCGACGGGCTGGCCACGACGCCGCTCCAGGTGGCGCTCGCCTGGGTGCGGGACCGGCCGGGGGTGGTGGCCCCGATCGTCGGCGCGCGCAACGCGCGGCAGCTCGCGGAGGCATTGTCAGTGGAGGCGCTTAGTCTTCCTGACGAGATCTGCCGCGCGCTCGACGATGTGTCGGCGCCCGTGCACCGCTATCCCGACCAGGACTGGAGCACGCTGTGACTGCGCTTCCCCGGGGGGAATCCCCCGGCCCCTCGGCCACCGACGACGACAGCGTCGTCGCGGACGCCTCCACGGACACCCCGGCCGAGGAGTCGGCGGCCGGGCCCGAAGAGGCGGCCTCCGAAGCGAGCGACGAGGAAAGCGCCGACGGTACCGATGACGAGGCGGCGGCCGGCACGGACCCCGCCGCGGGGACCGACGGGAGCGCCGACGGTGACACCCCGGCTGCCCCGGCCGTCTCCGAGGCCGAGGCGGAGCTGGCCGCCCAGCGCGAGCTGCTGGAGCGGATCGAGAAGCGCAAGGCCGAGAAGGACGGCCCCATCCCCGCCGGTACGAAGCTGAGCGGACCGGCCGCCGATCTGCTGGCCGCCGTGCGCGCCGTGGAGAGCGGCGAGAAGCCGGGAGCCGCGTTCTTCGACTCCCCCGCTCCCACCGCGCCCCGCCGGACCGTCCCCGCGCCGCCCCCGGTCCGGGAACGGGCCGCCGAGTCCGTCCGCGCCCCCCTGGGCGCCGCTCCGGAGGCGGTCGCCGCCGTGGCGGCCGTGCTGGCCGCCGGCGGGGCTCCCGAGAACCTGGCCGCCCCGGCCGCCGGAACGCTCGGCGCACAGGCCGCCGAGGCCCTGCGCGAGGACCCCTGGCAGTTGCTCTCCCTCCCCGGCGTCGGGCCCGAGCAGGCGGACGGCTTCGCACGGGCGCTCCTGGGTGATGGGTGCGGGCCCGACGACGAGCGGCGCACCGCGGCCCTGGTCGGCTGGCTGCTGGAGCGCGCCGCGCTCCAGGGCCACACCGCGCTGGACGCCGCGGAGGTGCGGGCCGCGCTCGCCGGGCGGGCGGTGGCCGACCCCGAAGCGGCCGTGCGGCACGCCGTCGCCGAGGGCGTCGTCCTGGTCTTCCAGGACGGCCCGGAGGACGAGGAGACCGAGGACCCGGCCGAGGACCCGGCCGCGGGCGCCGACTCCGACGAGGGCGCGGAGGCCGGGGACGGGCGGGAGCCGGTGCAGGTGTTCCTCGGCCTCGACCGGTACGCGCTGGCCGAGGAGAGCCTCGCCGACGGGCTGGCCCGGCTGGTGAACGCCTGCGAGAAGGACGCCGACTGGTCGGAGGCCGCCTCGTCCGCGCCCTCCCCCTCGGCCGCCGAGCTGATCCGTACGGCCGCGGCCCACGGGCTCGTCGCGCACACCGGCGGCGAGGCCGCCAGGGCCGAGCCCGCGGCGCTGATCGCGGCGGCGAGCGGCCTCGGTCTGCGGGCGCTGGGCGCCACCCACAGCGTGGACGGCCGGCAGCGGCTGGCCGAGGCGGTCGGCGACCCGTCGGCGGCCGTCACACTGGCCGGGCTGCTCTCCGGCACCGAGGGCCCCGGACGGGACGAGGAGGGGGCCGTGGCCGTCGATCTCCTCGTCGTGCTGGACGCCCCGCAGCTCGACGTCGAGACCGGCGCGATGCTGGTGGAGGCCCTGGCCGACGGGACCCGTCTGGTACTCAGCGGCGATCCGGGCGTGCTGGGCTCTGCGGGTGCGGGGCGGGTGTTCGCCGATGTGCTGGCCGCCCGTGCGTGCCCGCAGATCGTCTCCCGTACGCCGGACCCCGGTCCGATCGGTGAGCTGGTCTCCGGCATCGGTATCGGGGAGCTGAACCAGGTGGCGGCGCCGGGCCGGGAAGTGGTGATCGTGCCCGTGCGTGACGCGGGCGAGGCGGTGCACCGCACGGTGCAGCTGGTCGCCGACTCGGTGCCGCGCGCCATCGGTGTGCCGTCGTCCGGCACCCAGGTGATCACCGTCGGCCACGGCGGCTCCGCGGGTACCCGGGCGCTGAACGAGGCGCTCAAGCAGCGGCTCAACCCCGGCCCCGGACGGTTCGGCGGCTTCGACCCCGGCGACCGGATCGCCCATGTCCCCGCACCGGGCAGGACCGTGCCCGGCGTGGTCGTCTCGGCCGACACCGAGGGCCTGCACCTGGACTGCGCGGGGACCCCGGTCGTCGTGCCGCAGGAGCGGGTGGAGGCGTCCGTGCGCCACGCCTGGGCGCTCAGCGCCCATCAGGCGGCCGGTATGCGGTGGCCCGCGGTGGTCGTCGTACTGCCCGGTGACGCGGCGCAGGGGCTCAGCCGCCCCTGGGTCTACACCGCCTTCAGCCGGGGTGAGCGGCATCTGTCGGTGGTGCACGGGGTGGATCAGGCCCTGCCGCGCGCCGTCGCCGAGTCCCCCGCGCAGGACCGCACGACCCGGCTGCGCATGTTGCTGGAGGCGTCGGACGGCTGAGACGGGAGGGCCGGGCGGATGCGTCGCGCGTCCGCCCGGCCCTCCGGCACGGCACCGGTCAGGAGCTGTCCCTCGCCAGACCGTCCAGTTCCTCGTCCAGCTCGTCCTCGTCGAAGACGGCACTGGCGTCGAAACGGCAGATCACCAGCTGCGGGTCGGCGTCGTCGAAGGGCGCGCCCAGCCACTCCCCCGGCTCCGGCAGTTCGTCCGCCGCCGCGACCCAGAGGGTGGAGTCACCCTCCTCAAGGCCGAATTCCGTGTGCCGGGAGGCGATCTCGTCCGCCTCGTACTCCCCGAACACCACCCCCAGCGCCGCGTGGACGCTGCCGCCGACCACGGCCGCGGTCCCGCTGCCCCGGCTGTCCGGGTCCAGGTCCGCGAGCCGCTGCGCCTGGGCGAGCAGCCGCTGCGGCTCCACCACCGCGTAGTCGCGGCGGATCAGCACACTGAGTGCGTTCGGCTCCTCGGGACCGCTGTAGGGCGGCAGGGAGTCCTCCGCGCCCGGGATCTCGAAGGGGGTGACCTCGTCGTGGCGGTCGTAGAGGAGTTCGTCATAGACCTCCGCCGCAGCGGCCAGTGCGTTGAACGCGTCGTAAACAGCGGGGTCGTCGTCCCCGGACCGGCGTTCGACCGCGTCGAGGTGACGGTCGAGCGCGACCTTGACCGCATCGGCGGCGGCGCGTACCTCGGCAGCAGATGGCTGCGCAGCATCAGACATAGGGCAGACGCTATCCGTACAGGGGCTCTGCCCGCACAATAGATGCGATGCCGGAATACGAATTTGTCGACGTGTACGTGCCGCGCGGGGTGTCCCGGAAGGAGACGACCCGCCTGCTGACCGACCATGCGGAGTACGGGCACTGGGAGTTGGACCGGCTGTCGCTGCGTCGCGACGGCAGCCGCCGGGTCCGGCTGCGCCGGCGGATCATCCGCCAGCTGCGGGCCACCTGGTGAAACGGAGCGGGCCCCGCTGCCGCGGGGCCCGCTCCGTTCGCCGTTGCCTGCTGCCGGTTCGCTAGGCGGCCCTGCCGCGGCGGTAGAGCACCGTGCCCGCGCCTGCCAGCAGCAGACCCACGCTCGCCGGGATCAGCACGTCGAGGCCGCCCGATCCGGTGTGTGCGAGCTGCGGGGTGCCCGGGGGCATGCTCCGCGGCTCCGGCACGTTCGGGACGGTGCGCGGTCCGGGTGCCGGCGGTGCCTCGTGGGTGACCGGGGTCACCGGAGGCGGGGCCGGAACGTCGACCTGCGGCGTGCTCTCGTTCTCGCACGTGTTGCCGAAGCTGGGGTTCAGCAGCCCGATGATGTCGATGCTGTTCCCGCAGGCGTTCACGGGGATGTCGATGGGGACCTGGACCTGGTTGCCCGAGAGCAGACCGGGTGAGCCCTGTGCGTACCCCTCCGCCGTTGCCCCGCCCCCGTTGTCGGTACGGGCGGCCCGGTGCTTGCCGGTGCCCGTCCGCGCCCCCTGGCCGTGGTCGTCCGACGCGCGGCTGCCGGAGGTCCGGCTGTCCGGCGCGTGAGCGCCCGACGTACCCGCGGTCGATCCGGTCCGGCCCGCGGCCGCACCTCCCGAACCGTTTTTGCACGTGTTTCCCATGGCCGGGTTGAGCAGTCCGACGACGCTCACGGAGTTACCGCAGACGTTCACCGGAACCTCGACCGGGATCTGTACCGAATTCCCTGAAAGCACCCCCGGGGAATTCGATGCGCCGCCGGACGCTCCCGCGTCGGCGTGCGCGTAACCGCCACTGAGCGCGAGAACGCCGCCCGCAGCCGCCATGGTGATCAGGCCTTTACGCGTGACCTGTCGCATAGGTTGTTTCCTGCCTTCTACCTTCCGGAATACCCCCGGACTTGACCGTGCGGAGGCAAAGGACCCGGCGGCCCCGGAGCACATGGCGCGCGCTCCGGGGCCGACCGGGCTCAAACCCTTGCGGGTTGACGCACAACGTCAGGCGTTGACGCAGGTGTTGCCGAAGGACGGGTTCAGCAGACCGATGACGTTCACGGTGTTGCCGCACAGGTTCACGGGAACGTGAACCGGAACCTGGATGACGTTGCCCGAGAGCACGCCGGGGCTGCCGATAGCGGCACCCTGGGCGCCGGCGTCGGCGACGGCCATGCCGGCGCCCGCGAGCACCAGACCACCGGTGACAGCCGCAGCGGCGACGATCTTCTTGATCATTATTCCTCCTAGTTGGCAAATGCGGTCCCAGCCGCGGACCGCATCACCTGTAACGAGGAGAAAGCAATCGGGCTACGAGCAGGAAGCCCCTTTCACTCATTCCGGTCTGTACGCACACGCTGTCGATTAAGTCGGCGCGAGGTCAGCTGTTGTCGATGAAACGGTCAAGAACCCGCACGCCGAACTTCAGGCCGTCGACCGGCACCCGCTCGTCCACACCGTGGAACATGCCCGCGAAATCGAGCTCCGGGGGGAGCTTCAGCGGGGCGAATCCGAAGCAGCGGATCCCCAGGTCGTCGAAGGACTTGGCGTCCGTACCGCCCGAGAGCATGTACGGGACCGCGCGGGCGATCGGGTCCTCCGCCCTGAGCGCGATCTGCATCGCGTCCACCAGCGAACCGTCGAAATCGGTCTCCAGTGCCTTGTCGCCGTGCACGTCCTCGCGCTTGACGCGCGGGCCGAGGATCCGGTCGAGGTCGGCCAGGAACTCCTGCTCGTACCCCGGCAGGAAGCGGCCGTCGACATGGGCGGTGGCCTGCCCGGGGATCACGTTCACCTTGTAGCCCGCGCCCAGCATGGTGGGGGCGGCGGAGTTGCGCAGGGTGGCGCCGACCATTTTCGCGATGCCGCCCAGCTTGGCCAGCGTTGCGTCCATGTCCTCGGGGTCCAGCGGGGTGCCCAGCGCGTCGGACAGCTCGTCCAGGAAGGACCGCACCGTCTTGGTCACCCGCACCGGCCACTTGTGCCGGCCGAGCCGCCCGACCGCCTCGCACAGCTCGGTGATCGCGTTGTCGTCGTTGGTCATGGAACCGTGGCCGGCCGTGCCGTCCACGGTCAGCCGCATCCAGTGCATGCCCTTCTGGGCGGTCTCCACGAGGTAGAGCCGCAGGTTCTCGTTGACCGTGAACGAGAAGCCGCCGACCTCGCCGATCGCCTCGGTGACGCCCTCGAACAGGCCGGGGTGCTTGTCGACGAGATAGCGGGCCCCGTAGGTGCCGCCCGCCTCCTCGTCCGCGAGGAAGGCCAGCACGATGTCCCGCGGGGGCTTGCGGCCGCTGCGCATCCGCTCGCGCACGACCGCGAGGGTCATCGCGTCCATGTCCTTCATGTCGACCGCGCCGCGGCCCCACACGCAGCCGTCCGCGATCTCGCCCGAGAAGGGGTGGTGCGTCCAGTCGTCGGCGTTCGCCGGGACGACGTCGGTGTGGCCGTGGATCAGCAGGGCCGGCTTGGAGGAGTCCTCGCCCTCGATCCGTGCCACCGTGGAGGCACGGCCCTTGTGGGACTCGAAGATCTGCGGCTCCAGCCCGACCTCGGCGAGCTTCTCGGCCACGTACTCGGCGGCCAGCCGCTCGCCCGGCCCCGAATGGTCCCCGTAGTTGCTGGTGTCGATCCGGATCAGATCACGACAGAGGTCCACGACCTCGTTCTCGGCGCTCTCGCCCGAGCCGGTCCGGGCCGCTCTGGTCTCGCTCACGCTGGTTCCTTCCACTGTCGCTGCGGTGCTCCCCCTCATCCTCCCGCGCCCGGCCCGCACGCCCAAGGCCCCCCACCTCTCGTCATGCGCCCTTCACACCGACCCGCGCGTGATCGAGCACCTCCCAATGTTTGCTATGGTTTTCCACGTCGGAACGGGCACGGCCCGCGAGACAGACACCTGGTCCGGGTGGCGGAATGGCAGACGCGCTAGCTTGAGGTGCTAGTGCCCTTTATCGGGCGTGGGGGTTCAAGTCCCCCCTCGGACACCAGCAGGAACCCCACTTCATGTGGGGTTTTTCTGTTTCTCGGGCCGCGACGTGCTCGCGCGCCCGGCGGTCAGGACGGCTGGACCTCGTCGAAGACGGCGAGGGCCTCGGCGGGGTCCGGGCCCAAGAGGCGTTCCAGACCGGCCGCCGTCATCCCCGCCCACCTGCCGGCCCGTGCCCACATCTGCTCCTCGAAGGCGCGGACGGTCTCGTCCAGGTCTCCGGCGCAAGTGGCGATGGACTCGGCGAGTTCGGCGCCTTCCAGCATCGCGAGGTTCGCGCCCGCCCCCAGAGGGGGCATCAGATGGGCGGCGTCGCCCAGCAGCGTCACCCCGGAGACATGGGCCCAGGTATGGGACACGGGCAGGACGTAGAGGGGGCGGTGGACGAAGGCGGTGCCGCGGCGGAGGAGATCGAGGACGGGAGCGGCCCAGCCGTCGAACAGCGCCAGCAGGCTCGATCGCATGGCCTCGACGTCGGCCAGGTCCAGGTCCGCGTGCCAGTCCAGCGGCGCGCGGAACTGGGCGTACGCCTTGACGTGGCCGCCGCTGTTGCGCTGGGCGACGAGGGCCCGGTTCACGCCGAACACGGCCAGGGAGCCGTCGCCGACCAGCCGGGCGAGATCGGGGTGGCGGGTGTCGATGTCGTCCAGGGAGGTCTCGACATAGGTGACGCCGGTGTAGTGAGGTGTCGCCGACGAGAGCGCCGGGCGGACCCGGGACCAGGCACCGTCCGCGCCGACCACGAGGTCGAACGCCTCCTGCCGCCCGTCGGCGAAGCGGACCAGTGCGCCGTCCCGGGCCCCCGGCACCACCCGCGTCACGTCCCGGCCCCACTGGACGTCGAGGGGGCCGAGCAGCAGGTCGCGGAGTTGTCCGCGGTCGATCTCGGGATTGGCCCGGTCATCCGGGCGGGGCTGCCAGTCGCGCAGGACGGCTCCGTCCGTGTCCAGGATGCGCATGGCCTGCCCCTCGGGGCGGGACAGCTCCTGGAACTCCGCCAGCAGCCCCGCCTTGTCCAGCGCGAGCTGGCCCAGCCCTTCCTGCAGGTCCAGGGTGCCGCCCGGGGGACGGGCGTCGGGGGCTGGATCGCGTTCGAGGACGGTGACGGGGTAGC
The DNA here is from genome assembly GCF_044756945.1 of Streptomyces sp. NPDC091387. NCBI lineage: Bacteria > Bacillati > Actinomycetota > Actinomycetes > Kitasatosporales > Streptomycetaceae > Streptomyces > Streptomyces sp. NPDC091387. The sequence continues at coordinate 321,930 of NZ_JBIVTZ010000005.1, forward strand.
CATGGCGGTGCAGGACACGGGCGAAGGCAAGGCCGGCAGGGCCGCCGCCGACCACGGCGATTCGATGTCTCATGTCAATACACTGTATTGCCGCGATGCAATGCATCGCAAGCGTACGATGGGGCCATGACTGTGTGGGACCGGCCGGAGCCGCCGACGCGCCCCGTTCCGCTCGACCGGGAGCGGATCGTCGCCGCCGCCGTCACGCTGGCCGACGAGGGCGGGCTGGAGGCCGTGTCGGTGCGCAAGGTCGCCGCCCGGCTGAACGCCGGCCCGATGCGGCTGTACGGATACATCTCCACCAAGGAGGAGCTGTTCGACCTCATGCTGGACGAGGTCCAGGCGGAGATCCTCCCCGAGGAGCAGCCCGGTGACTGGCGGGAGGCGCTGCGCGTCCTCGCCCATCGCACCCGGCAGGCCGCTCTCCGTCATGAATGGCTGGCCGACCTGCTCGGCGGCCGCCCGGCCCTGGGACCGAACGGCCTCGCCGTGGGCGAGGCCACGCTGTCCGCCCTCGACGGCCTCGCCGACATCGACACCGTCATGCGCGCCGTGGAGACCGTCAGCGCCTACTTCAACGGTGCGATCAGGCGGGAGATCACGAACCTGCGGGCCGAGCGCGCCACGGGCCTGTCCAAGCACGACTGGCAGCGTGCCCGCGGCCCGCATCTGACGAGGATGCTGGCCACGGGCCGCTTCCCGGCGCTGTCCAAGGCCGTGTACGACGGCACCGACGTGGACGCCGAGGCATCCTTCGCGACCGGCCTGGACTGGGTCCTCGACGCCGTGGCCGCCAGGCTCGCCCTCCCACCGGCCTGACGGTCAGCTCACGGTGGCGGCCGGGTCCGCGCCGCCACCTCAGCCATGGGCCAGGGTGCGGTCCAGGAGGGGCAGCAGGCTGTCCCAGTGGCGCTGCAGCCCGGAGGCGCTGAACGCGTCGGTGTCGGCCATGGTGAAGCCGTGGACGGTGCCGGGGTAGATCTCGGAGGTGTGGCCGACACCCGCGGCGTCCAGGGACCGGTTGAGCTCGCGGAGCGCCTCGGGTGTCATGTCGCCCTCGGCGTGACCGAGGTACACCTCGGCGGTGAGCCCGGAGAAGAGGCCCGGACCGTCGGCGCCCACGGGGGCGTGGAATCCGGCGACGGCGGCCACCTGGCCCGGGTGGGCGGCAGCGGTGCGCATCGCCAGGAGTCCGCCGACGCAGTATCCGGTCACCGCGACCGGACCGGCACCGGCCTCGGGCCGGGTGGTGAGGAAGCGGAGGTAGGCGTCGGTGTCGCTCAGGACGCGTTCAGCGGTGTGCGCCTGGATCAGGGGCATCACCTGGGCCATGACCCGGGGCCGGTCCTCTTCCCCGATGTGCTCGGGGAGTTCGACCACCGGCACCGGACCGTGCCGGTGGAAGAGGTGGGGGACGAGCACGTAGTACCCGTGTCCGGCCAGTTCGAGGGCCATCTCCCGCAGCGCGGGCCGGATACCGAAGCCGTCCGCGTACATCAGCACCCCCGGGTGCCGCTCGCCGCGGTCGGGGAAGGCGGCGAAGGCCTCGGCCTGGCCGTCCGCGGTGGGAATCCGCAGCATCTTGCTGGGCATGGTTTCTCCTGTCGTGGTTGACGTCCAGATCTGTGGTCAACACGACAGGAGGTGGAGCCCGCGCGGCAGCGCCGGATCCTCGGTCGGACAGCGGGCCGATTCCGGCCCGTACAGCGCTCAGTGGAGCGCCGGGTAGCCAATCCGTGTGTGGCGCAAGGCCGTCCCGGTAGTCATCGCCGCGCAGCGTAGCCCGCCGGCCGAGGGCGGCGCCAGCAGCCGGCTCCAACCTCCCTGCACGTCCCGTCCGTTGACGCCGTAGCATCGGCTCCGCTGTGTCCGTCGCGGTTCGCAAGGGGGAAATGTCATGGTCAGCGGGGGAAGACGGCGGGTCACGGTCCTTGCCGGGGTGGTCACCGGGGCGGTGCTCGCGTCCGGCATCGGCCTTTGGGCCACCGACAGTTGGCCGTTCCGCGACACCTACTGCTGGGGGGCGTGGGAGCAGGACAGCGGCGCGTCGTTCCTCGGCGACGAGGCACTCGGCAAGTCAGGCTCCGAGCGGCGGGCCACCGAGTCCGCGCCGCCCTCGGCCGGTCGGCCGCACGGCAGCTGCACCCTGGCGGTGACCTCCGAGGTCGAGGACGACGACTCGGACCAGCCGCTCACCTTCAAGGAGCAGATCACCCTGGAGTACGGGCCGGTCCCCGCCGGCGCCAAGGAGCGACGGGCCTGGATAGCCCAGTACTTCCACGGCTCGGCCTCGCCGCTCCCGGACGGGCTCGACGGGCTGGTCGCCAGTGACCGGGCCATGCTGGTGCTGCCTCAGGAGTGCGACGCGGACGGCAGGCCGTCGGCCGTGACGATCCGGAGCGACAGCTCGGGCGACGGCCATCTCGGCAAGGTGGCCATGCCGTTCGCGATCGGCAGCACCGCCGATGTCGGCCGGATGCTGCTCGACGCCGCCAACACCACGATGGAGAAGGCCGGTTGCGCACCGGGCGAGCCGCTGCACACGACCTCGCCCATCGTGACGGTGGCCGAGGACGACGAGCGGGCGGAGAGTCCGCTGTGCCGGATACCCGGCATGACCTTCGACTTCGGCGAGGGTTCGCGCTACCAGCAGCAGGTGGGCACGGTCACCGACCGGCTCCAGACGTGTTCGGTGGCGTGGCGGACCGCACGCGCACCCGACGAGCCGTCGGCGCAGTATGTGATGGCGCGCCGGCCGCGCATGGTCGCGCTGTTCGACGGCCTTCCCGCCGGCTCCGCGCACGGCTTGCTGCGCACGACCTGCGGTGGCCGTCCGACGGTGTTCTACGGAAACGTCGAGACCGGCCTGAAGGGCCGGGGCAGACCCGACGACCGGCGGGTGTTCGACCGCTTCGCGGAGTCCGTGGGCCAGCGCATCGGGTGCGGGGACGGTGAGGACGCGTGAGCGAGGACAAGTACCCCGAGAACGCCGGTCCCTCCGGAACCGGATCCACCACTCCCGAAGGCGCCGGGCCGGACAAGGACGAGCCCACCGTTCCGGCGGGCGACCGCCCCTCCTTCGTGCGCCGCCTGCTGCGGAGCCGTACGGCCCGTGCCGTCACCGCCGCCGGTCTGGTCGGCGCGCTGCTCGGCGCCGGTGCGGTCGCCTGGCGCACCGACACCCTTCCGTTCCTCGGGCCCGCGCCCTGCTGGGACTCGCTCGGCGACGCCACCGTGTCGGAGCTCTTCGGTGACCGCAGGACCGAGGTCGCCGAACAGCCGCTGCAGAGCAGCCGGCAGGGTGACGGGCTGTCGTACGGACAGTGCCGCATCACCAGTTTCAGGAACGACCGGGTCATGCGCCAGGTGACCGTCGACGTGCACCAGCTGGACGGCCTGCGAGGGACCGACGGTAGGCAGTGGCCGCAGGAGTTCCTGGCGGCCGGCATGGTGTCGCTGGGCGAGGGCCTCCCCGGTATGGCGTCCGCGTCGCGCGGCTGGCTGGCGCTGCCCCAGGGCTGCACGGGGCGCGGCGAGTTCTCCGGACCCACCGTGGTGGACGTCAGCATGGGCATGGCGGGCCTGGACGTCACCTCGGAGCTCGCGCGGGAGGACCGCGTCGCCCTCACCGACACCCTGGTGGAGGCGGCCAACGGGGTCATCCGGTCCTTCGGCTGCTCGGGCGGCTACCGGTCACCGCGGACCCTGCCGGCTGTCGTGACCTGGCAGGACACCGACGTGGCCGCGCTCTGCGGCACCAAGGGGCTCGCCCTGCCGGCGGCGTACCGCAAGGAGTTGTCGCGCACCCGGGTCGGTGGTGGCGGCAACGGCCCGGCCCGGGTCTGCGAGGTCGGTGGCGGCTCCCGCGAACCGGTGCTGCGGATGACGACGGTGGTGGACCCGGCGCTGGCCGAGATCTTCTCCTGGGACGCGCTGCGCTCCGGCGTTCCCTTCAAGGGCACCAAGGGCTACGGGAGGCTGGCCGGGAACCGGGCGGTGTACCGGGCGTCCTGTCAGACCGGTCACGTGGTGTTCGTGGTGGAGCAGCTGACGCAGACGGACAAGGGCGAGTTCGGGCTCACCGGTGATCTGCTGCCCGGCTATGTCGCGGCGGAGGCAGAGCGCATCGGCTGCGGCACCGAGAAGGTGCCCCTCCCGCGCGCCTGACGGGTCCGGCGCGCGGGGCGCCGTTCCTGTGGAAGGATTCTCCGCACCATGAGAACCAGCACCCCGGGGCCGGGCGGAACAGCGGGCGGGCTCCGGTGAGGGGCCGCGCGAAGCCTCCCCCGTCGCCGCTGCCGCAGCGTGACGGGATCGATCCGGTCCGGGTGCGGCTCCCGGAGGATCCCGACGGGCAGTGGCCCACGGTCCGTGATCATCTGCTGGCGCGGTTCGGCGAGGCGATCGGGGCGGAGCAGGTCGACTCCATGCTCGCGGGCGGCCTGTTCGTCTCGGTCCGGGGCGCGGTGACGGGCCGGGAGCCGTACGGGGCGGGCCGGTACCTCTGGTTCCACCGGGACTTCGCGCCGGAGGAGCCGGTGCCGTTCCCGGTCGGTGTCGTGTACCGGGACGAGCACCTGGTCGTCGCGGACAAGCCGCACTTCCTGGCGACGACACCGCGCGGCCGGCACATCACGGAGACGGCCGTGGCCCGGCTCCGCCGCGAGCTGGGCGCTCCCCTGCTGCAGCCGGCGCACCGGCTGGACCGGCTGACGGCGGGACTGGTGCTGTTCGTCGTCCGGCCCGAGGAGCGGGGCGCGTACCAGACGCTGTTCCGGGACCGCCTGGTGCGCAAGGAGTACGAGGCGGTGGCGCCGTACGAGCCGCGGCTGGTCCTCCCGCGCACGGTGCGCAGCCGCATCGTGAAGGAGCGCGGGGTGATCGCCGCCCGGGAGGAGCCGGGCGAGCCGAACAGCGAGAGCCGGATCGAGCTGCTGGCGCACCGGGAGGGGCTCGGGCGCTACCGGCTGCTGCCCGCCACCGGGCGGACGCATCAGCTGCGGGTCCATATGAACAGCCTGGGTCTGCCGCTCGTCCATGACCCGGTCTATCCGGTGGTCGAGGCGGAGGGTGCGCCCGACGACTGGTCGCGCCCGCTCCAACTGCTGGCACGGGTGCTGGAGTTCACCGATCCGGTCACGGGAGGGCCGCGCCGCTTCGAGAGCGGGCTGCGGCTCTCCGCGTGGCCGGAGGGGTGAGCGCCGGCACCCGTGCCGTCGTCAGTGGCCGCGGGCGATCCATTCGTCCAGGTGCGGGGCCTCCGCGCCGATGGTCGTGGAGCCGCCGTGCCCGGTGCGGACGGCGGTGGCCGGGTCCAGGGCGAGCAGCCGGTCCCTGATCGACGCGACGATCGTCGGGAAGTGGGAGAACGACCGGCCGGTGGCGCCGGGCCCGCCCTGGAAGAGCGTGTCACCGGTGAAGACGGTGGACAGCTCGGGGGCGTACAGGCAGACGGCGCCGGGCGCGTGGCCGGGGGTGTGCAGGACGGTGAGGCTCGTCCCGGCGACGCTCAGCTCCTGGCCGTCGGCCAGTTCGCCGTCGGGGGCCCGGTCCGGGTGGGTCTGCTTCCACAGCGGCAGGTCGTCGGGGTGCAGCAGGATCGGCGCGCCGGTGGCGTCGGCGAGCGCGGGTGCCGCGTCGATGTGGTCGTTGTGCGCGTGGGTGCAGATGATGGCGCGCAGCGTGCGGCCGCCGAGTGCGGCCTCGATGGCGGCGGCGTCGTGGGCGGCGTCGATGACGACCGCCTCGGTGTCGTCCCCGACGATCCACACGTTGTTGTCGACGTCCCATTCGCCGCCGTCGAGGGCGAAGGTGCCGGAGGTGACGAGGTGGTCGATGCGGGCCGTCATCAGAACACCACCACCGAGCGCAGGACGTCGCCGTCGTGCATCCGGGCGAAGGCCTGCTCGATGTCGCCGAGTCCGATGGTCTCGGTGACGAACGCGCCGAGGTCGATCCGGCCCTGCTGGTGCAGGTCGATGAGCATCGGGAAGTCGCGCGAGGGCAGGCAGTCGCCGTACCAGGAGGACTTGAGCGAGCCGCCGCGGCCGAAGACGTCCAGGAGCGGGAGCTCGATCTGCATCTCCGGGGTGGGGACGCCGACCAGGACGACGGTGCCGGCGAGGTCGCGGGCGTAGAACGCCTGCTTGTACGTCTCCGGGCGGCCGACCGCCTCGATGACGACGTCGGCGCCGTTGCCGCCGGTGAGCGCGCGGATGGCCTCGACCGGTTCCTGGGTGCGGGAGTTGACGGTGTGCGTGGCACCCATCTTCTTCGCCGTCTCCAGCTTGCGGTCGTCGATGTCCACGGCGATGATCTTCGCCGCTCCGGCCAGCCGGGCGCCGACGACCGCCGCGTCACCGACACCACCGCAGCCGATGACGGCGACCGAGTCGCCGCGGCCGACCTCGCCGGTGTTGATGGCGGCGCCGATGCCCGCCATCACGCCGCAGCCGAGGAGTCCGGCGACGGCCGGGGCGACCTCGGGGTCGACCTTGGTGCACTGGCCGGAGGCGACCAGGGTCTTCTCGGCGAAGGCGCCGATGCCGAGTGCGGGCGACAGCTCCGTGCCGTCCAGCAGGGTCATCTTCTGCTTGGCGTTGTGGGTGTCGAAGCAGTACCAGGGGCGGCCGCGCAGACAGGCACGGCACTGTCCGCACACCGCGCGCCAGTTGAGGACGACGAAGTCGCCCGGTGCCACGTCCGTGACGCCCTCGCCGACGGACTCCACGACGCCCGCGGCCTCGTGGCCGAGGAGGAAGGGGAACTCGTCGTTGATGCCGCCCTGCTTGTAGTGCAGGTCGGTGTGGCACACGCCGCACGCCTGGATCTTCACCACGGCCTCACCGGGGCCGGGGTCCGGGATGACAATCGTCTCGACCCGTACCGGCTCGTTCTTTCCCGGTGCGATGACCCCTTGTACCTGCTGCGCCATTCCCGTGGTCTCCCTTTCCCGACTTTTACTGAGATCGATCACGAACAACCGTACGCGGTGCGAGCGTGTCACGGCGGCGCGCCGCGTTGGCGCGAACCGGGTGGCCTTCCCCGGCGCGAACGCACCGGTTTCGGACAGAGGGTACGTAGCGCTGAACTGTGCCCGGTTCCGGGACGTCCTTTCCGGTGCAGAGGGAGCCCGGAGCCGGTACCTGCGGGGGCAGGGGCCCGGGTTCCGAAGCTGACGGATCACGGGGGAAGTACCTTGACCGAGACTGCCGTACGTATGGGCGTACACACGGAGAAGATCAGCGGGGAACACGAGGACATCGGGGCGCGGGTCGGCGGACTCGTCCCCTACACGGACGCGTTGACCGTACCGCCGGTGCTGCGTCCGCACAGCGGGAACGTGCTCACGGAGACGGAGATCGCGCTCACCCCGGCCTGGGTGCGGCTGCACGCGCAGCTGCCGCCGACCCTGATGTGGGGCTACAACGGCACGGTGCCCGGTCCGACGATCGAGGTGCGGCGCGGGCAGCGGATCAGGATCGCCTGGACCAACCGCATCCCGGAGGGGAGCGAGTACCCGGTCACCGCCGTGGAGGTGGGCCCGGTGAAGCCGGGTGAGCCGGCGCCGCACAACCGTCCCGGCCGGGACGGCGTCGAGCCGGACGCGGACGTCGCGGCGCTGCCCGCGTGGACGGTGACGCATCTGCACGGCGCGCAGACGGGCGGCGGCAACGACGGCTGGGCGGACAACGCGGTCGGCCACGGCGACGCGCAGCTCTCCGAGTATCCGAACGATCATCAGGCCGCCCAGTGGTGGTACCACGACCACGCCATGAACATCACCCGGTGGAACGTGTACGCCGGACTCGTCGGCACCTATCTGATCAGGGACGACGAGGAGGACGCGCTCGGTCTGCCCTCGGGCGACCGGGAGCTGCCGCTGATCCTCACGGACCGCAATCTGGACACCGACGAGGACGGCCGGCTCAACGGGCGGCTGCTGCACAAGACGACCACGGTCGTGGAGGCCGACCCGGAGACCGGGAAGCCGGTCTCGCTGCCGTTCCTGGGCCCGTACACCACGGTCAACGGCCGCATCTGGCCGTACCTGGACGTGGACGACGCCTGGTACCGCTTCCGGCTCGTCAACGCCTCCAACGCGCGGATCTACGATCTGGTGCTGGTCGACGACGAGAACAACCCGGTCCCCGGCGTCATCCGGCAGATCGGCAGCGACGGCGGGCTGCTGCCGCGGCCGGTGCCGGTCGATTTCGACGAGGTGCTGCCGACGCTGAGGATCGGCCCGGCCGAGCGGATGGACCTGCTGATCGACTTCTCGTCGCTGGCGGGCCGCCGGGTCCGCCTGGTCAACAAGGGGAAGCTCGCCCCCGGCGTGCCGGACCCGGCGGCGGACGTGCCGTTCCCGCAGGTGATGGAGTTCCGGGTGCGGGAGACGGGGCGCCGGGACGGCTTCGAGCTGCCCGAGGTGCTGTCCGGTTCCTTCCGGCGGTACGAGCACGGCCAGGTGGAGCACGGGCACCGGCTCGTCGTACTGACCGCGCCCGGCACGCTCGGGGGCGGCGGCCACCCGGAGATCTGGGAGATGACGGAGGTCGAGGACGCCGCCGGAGTGGCGGTGCCGTCGGACGGCGTGATCCAGGTGCGGGGCGAGGACGGCGCCGTGCGCACGTACCGCAGGACCGCGCGGACCTTCAACGACGGTCTCGGGTTCACGGTCGGCGAGAGCACGTACGAGCAGTGGTCGTTCCTCAACCTGGGTGTGCCGACGCATCCGATGCACATCCATCTGGCGGACTTCCAGGTGATGGGCCGGGAGGCGTACACCCTGGACGGCTTCGACCCGGCGGTCGGCGGGACCCGTTCCCCGGTCGAGTTCGACCACGGCACCGCGGTCCCGACGCCGCCGAACGAGCGGGGGTGGAAGGACGTCTTCCTGGTCCCCCAGGGGCAGCTGGTGAAGGTGCTCGGCCTGTTCGACGGGGCGTACGGACGGTTCATGTACCACTGCCATCTGCTGGAGCACGAGGACATGGGCATGATGCGGCCGTTCGTCGTGATGCCGCCACAGGCCATGAAGTTCGACCACGGCGCCGGGCACGGCGGTGGCCACGGCGGCCATGAGGGGCACACCGGCTGATCCTGCCGGAGGTACGGCGTCCCTCCGCGTGGCGGCGCGGAGGGATGCCGGGGGTCAGTCCCCGAGCGGCTGGATGTTGGCCGTGGCCCCGAGGGCGCGGAAGCGGGGGAAGTCGTCGGGGTGGACGATCTGGAGATGGGCGAGGTGCGGGCGGGTGCCGGTGTGCCCGTTGGCGGTGCGGGCGGCCTCGACGGCGTCCAGCGCCTGGCGGACCGCGCGGTCGCCCAGCGCGTGGAAGTGGGTCCGGAAGCCGGCTGCGTCCCCGCGCCGCGCGGCTGCAGCACGTAAGGCCGTAGGAACGGCAGGCCGAGGGCGGTCGGATCAGGGGGCGAGCACGTCGAGTTCGTGCAGGGCGCCCACCGCGATCTCCTTCGTCAGCCGCTCCGCCTCCGCGGCGTCGCCCTCGCGCACCGCTTCGGCGAGCCGGACATGGAGGGTGACGGCCGCCGGGTCGGGGTCCTCGAACATCACCTGGTGGTGGGTGCGCCCCGCCAGGACTTCGGCGACGACGTCGCCCAGGCGCGCGAACATCTCGTTGCCGGAGGCGTTGAGCACGATCCGGTGGAAGGCGATGTCGTGTTCGAGGTACCCCTCCAGCTGCTGGCCGCGCGAGGTGGCGACCATGCCGAGGGCCCGTTCGGTGAGCTGCGCGCACTGTTCCGGGGTGGCGTGGCGGGCGGCGAGCGAGGCGGCGACGGGCTCGATCGCCGAGCGAAGGACCGTCAGTGAGCGCAGCTGGCGCGGGCGGTCGGCGCCGGCCAGCCGCCACCGGATGACCTGCGGGTCGTAGACGTTCCACTCCTCGGCGGGCCGTACGGTCACGCCGACCCGGCGCCGGGACTCGACCAGGTGCATGGACTCCAGGACGCGGATCACTTCCCGTACGACCGTGCGCGAGACGTCGAATCGCTGGGCCAGTTCATCAGTACGCAGCACCTGACGGGGCAGGTGTTCACCCGCTGCGATCTCCAGACCGAGGGTGTCCAGCACATGTGTATGCAGCCCCTGGCCCTGTGTGGTCATGAGCACAAGAGTACGGGGACCCTCAGGGAACATTAAGTACGACTTTTACGTCACAGCATCTTGAATAAGTCGTACGTATAGGTTTCAGTAGCGCGACGGACCGATGTCGAGGACGACATCGAAGAGAACAGCGAGGCACCGTAATGAGCACCCCCCACGTCGTCGTGGTGATGGGCGTGGCAGGGACCGGCAAGACCACGATCGGTCCCCTGCTCGCCGCCGCACTCGGCGTTCCCTACGCCGAGGGCGACGACTTCCATCCCCCCGCGAACATCGCCAAGATGTCGGCCGGAACCCCGCTGGAGGATGCCGACCGGTGGCCCTGGCTCGACGCGATCGGGCAGTGGGCACACGGCCGGGCCGGGCTCGGCGGCGTGGTCAGCAGCTCCGCGCTGAAGCGGGTCTACCGCGACCGGCTGCGCGGCGAGGCCCCCGGTGCCCTGTTCCTGCATCTGACCGGCGAGCGGTCCCTGATCGAGGAACGGATGGCGGACCGCAAGGGCCACTTCATGCCGACCGCGCTCCTCGACTCGCAGTTCGCCACCCTCCAGCCCCTTGAGGACGACGAGGCCGGCGTCGCCGTGGACGTGTCCGGCACCCCCGAAGAGATAACCCAGCGAGCCGTCGCGGCACTGCGCCGGCTGGACAGCTAAGGATCATCACCGTGACCAGTCTCAGCGTCGAGACGCTGGCAGCGGACGCCGTCGAACCGATCACCTCGGCCGGCAACGCGCAGTTGGGCATCGCCGTACTGGCGGGCATCGCCGTCATCGTCCTGCTCATCACCAAGTTCAAGATGCACGCGTTCCTCGCACTGACCATCGGCTCGCTGGCGCTCGGTTCGTTCGCCGGCGCGGCGCCGGCCAAGACGATCGCGAGCTTCACCGCGGGCCTCGGCTCGACCGTCGCGGGCGTCGGCGTCCTGATCGCGCTCGGCGCGATCCTGGGCAAGCTCCTCGCGGACTCCGGCGGCGCGGACCAGATCGTCGACACCATCCTCGCGCGGGCGAGCGGCCGGGCCATGCCCTGGGCGATGGTCCTGATCGCCTCGATCATCGGCCTGCCGCTGTTCTTCGAGGTCGGGATCGTGCTGATGATCCCGGTGGTGCTGCTCGTCGCCAAGCGCGGCAACTACTCCCTGATGCGGATCGGGATCCCGGCGCTGGCCGGCCTCTCCGTGATGCACGGACTCATTCCCCCGCACCCCGGCCCGCTGGTCGCGATCGACGCGCTCGACGCCAACCTGGGCGTCACGCTGGCCCTCGGTGTGCTGGTCGCGATCCCGACGGTGATCCTCGCCGGTCCGGTCTTCTCCCGCTACGCCGCCCGCTGGGTGGACATCGAGGCGCCGGAGAATATGATCCCGCAGCGCCCGTCCGAGGACCTGGACCGCCGGCCCGGCTTCGGTGCCACGCTGGCCACGATTCTGCTGCCCGTCGTCCTCATGCTGATCAAGGCACTGGTCGACATCGTGGTGGACGACCCCGAGCAGGGTGTCCAGCGGGTCACCGATGTGATCGGCTCCCCGCTGATCGCGCTCCTCGCCGCCGTCGTCGTCGGCATGTTCACGCTGGGCCGGGCGGCCGGGTTCACCAAGGGCCGGCTCGCCACCACCGTCGAGAAGTCCCTCGCCCCGATCGCGGGCGTGCTGCTGATCGTGGGCGCGGGCGGCGGGTTCAAGCAGACCCTCATCGACGCCGGTGTCGGCCGGATGATCCTGGAGTTCTCCGAGAACTGGTCGATACCCGCCCTGCTGCTCGGCTGGCTGATCGCCGTGGGGATCCGGCTCGCGACCGGCTCCGCGACCGTGGCGACCATCTCGGCCGCCGGTCTGGTCGCCCCGCTGGCGGCCGACATGTCGACGTCGCACGCCGCGCTGCTGGTCCTCGCCGTCGGCGCGGGTTCGCTCTTCTTCAGCCATGTCAACGACGCCGGGTTCTGGCTGGTGAAGGAGTACTTCGGGATGGACGTCGGCCAGACGGTGAAGACCTGGTCGGTGATGGAGACCATCATCTCGGTGGTCTCGCTGGTCTTCATCCTGCTGCTGTCGCTGATCCTCTAGGCATGTTCAGCAGACCGGAAGGCCGGTGACCGGATCGTCGGTCACCGGTCTTCCGGCGGTTCGGCCGGGTCCGCGGGGATCCGCCACAGCGCGTGCTCCCGACGGGCCCAACGCCGCTCGACCGACCCGGTGCGCATGCCGCGGCGCGCCTCCGGGTCGGCGTACGCCATCGCGATGTGGCCGCCCAGCACGATGCCGATCGCCAGCGCCAGCCAGTCGTGGACGAACGTGGCGCCGGTCCGCCACATCAGCGGGGCCAGCCCGGTGAACCACATCAGCAGCCCGGTGCCGGCCATCACCAGCACCGCACCCGCGATCCAGGCCGCGTAGAGCTTCTGCCCGGCGTTGAACTTCCCGGCGGGCCTGGAGCCGGGCCGGTGGTCGCGGCGGCGCACGGCCCGCAGCCACTTCCGGTCGTGCGGTCCGAACCGGTTGAGCCGCGAGACGTCCCCCCGCACGGCCCGCGAGAACAGCCCCGCCAGCAGCGGTACGGGGATCAGCAGCCCGGACCACTCGTGCACGGTGACCACCAGATGGCGGCGCCCGACGAGTTCGGCGAGCTGCGGCACGTACAGGCAGGCGGCCGTGGCCACGCAGAGCAGCATCAGTGCCGCCGTGCCGCGGTGCACCCAGCGCACCGGCCGGCCGAACCGCCGTACCCGGCCGGGCACCTCAGGTCGTGGGGGCGTCGTCACGGCCGTTGGACCGGCCGACCCAGGCGTCGACGTCATATCCGAGCTCCTCCCAGTAACCGGGGCGTACGGAGTCCGTGACGGTGATCCCGGAGAGCCATTTCGCCGACTTGTAGAAGTACATCGGGGCCACGTAGAGCCGGACCGGGCCGCCGTGGGAGTGGGACACCGGCCGGTCCTGCATGCGCAGTGCGACCAGTACGTCGGCGCGGCGGGCCTGGGCGAGGGTGAGGCTCTCGCTGTAGGTGCCGTCGAAGCAGGTGAAGCGGATCGCCTTCGCCCCCGGCCGGACACCCGCCGCGTCCAGCAGTGCCGAGAGCCGTACGCCCTCGAACGGGGTCTCGGGCACCCGCCATCCGGTCACGCACTGCACGTCGCGGACCATCCGGGTCTGCGGCAGCGCCTTCAGGGCGTCCAGGGTGTAGGTGGCCGGGCGGTCGACCAGCCCGTCGACGGTCAGCCGGTAGTCGGCCGCGCCCTTCGACGGTACGGACGAGGCCACGGAGTAGTACCGGAAGCCGCCGCCGTTGGGCAGCAGCCCGGTCAGCCCGGTGGGGTCCTTGTCGGCGAGCGCGCCCAGACCCGATTCCATGGTCCGTTGCAGGACCGGGGCGGCGACGAGCCCGGCGGCGCCGAGGCCGAGCATCGTCAGGACCAGGCGGCGGCCGACGGGGGCGCCGACCGCGTCGGGATCAGGGCCCGGCTCCGCCGGTTCGGGTCCGGCGCCGGGAGGGGGACTGTTCACTCCTCGATTCGAGCACTCCGGGGCGCCGGATGCCAGGGGCGGCGGCGGTCCGTCACCGGCCCGTCAGATTCTCCCGGTCACGGGCGGACCGCGGATGCCAGACTTGCGCCATGCCGAACCGTGAAGCGCTCAAGCCCTTCCTCCTGGTCTTCCCGGGACCGCTGCGCGATCAGCTGGTCGCCGCGGTGCTCGACGGCCGGAAGGTGTCGACGACCGGACTGCTCGTGGAGTACGAGGCGGAGCAGGAGGAGCCGCCCCCGGTGGGTGAGCGGTCGGCGCTGATCGATTCGGACGGCCGGGAGATCGCGGTCCTGGAGGTGACGGAGGTACGGATCCTGCGCCTCGGGGACGTGGACCTCCAGCATGTGCTGGACGAGGGCGAGGGCGACACGTCGGTCGCGCAGTGGCGGGCCGGCCACGAGCGGTTCTGGCACAGCGACGAGATGCGGGAGGGGCTCGGCGACCCGGAGTTCACGGTCGACGACGACACCCTGGTCGTCGCCGAACGCTTCCGGGTCGTGGAGCTGATCGCCCCGGCCTGAGCGGGAGGACGGGGCGGCGGGCGGACAGCGCGGCGGGGCCGGGCGGTTCCTCACCTTCCGCCCGCGGCGGCCTGCGCCTGGTTCGCGCGCCGGACGAGGTCCAGCCGCCGCCTGAGCGCGAGCAGGCGGGGATGGCGCTCGTGCATCTCTCCCGAGCGGCGGTCGAGCTCCTTGCCGAGGCGCTCCGTGCGCTTCTCGATGTCGAGCTCGTCCAGAATGCGGTCGACCTCGGCGAGCAGCGCTCCGTGGAGCTGCCATTTCCTGGGGTGGTCCTGGACCGCCGCCAGCAGCAGGTCCGCCACCTGGTCCCGGGTGGCGCGGCTGACGGTGAGCGCGTCGGCCAACCGTGCCTCCGCGCCTTCCGCGCTCGCGGCGACCGGGGTGGTGATCAGCATCGAGAAGCTCTCGACGGCGTCCGCCAGCTGCCCGAACAGTTCCGTGAGCCCGGAGGCCACATCGGCGGGGAAGAGGGGTTCGTCGACCCGGTCCTTGGCCAGGTCGGTCAGCGTCCTGGCCAGCACCCGGAGCACCACGGCGCAGATCTCCAGGGTGTCCAGACCGGTGCGCAGCACGACGCGGTAGAGCAGCCCCTGCCGGACCCGCGGGTTGAGCATGAGGCTCTCCTCGGCCTGCCGCAGCGAGGCGTCCACGGCCACGATGTCGTGGTCGATGCGGCGGGCCCGGTGCAGCCGCTCGGCCGCCTGGTCGACGGTGACCCGGCCGCCCAGGTCACCGCCCAGGTCGCGGAGCATCTCCCCCATCTCGCGGGCGAGGCCGTCGATCGACGCCCCCGCCGACTGGACCCAGACGGGCGGGGCGAACAGCAGGTTGAACAGCAGGCCCACGCCCGCGCCGATCAGGGTTTCGAACACGCGCTCCCAGGCGGTGTCGGCGACCTGCGCGACACCGAGCACCAGCATGGCGCTGATCGCCACCTCGGGGACGAACTCGTTCACCCGGACCAGCCGGCCGATGATCAGTGAGGTGAAGATCGTCAGTCCGAGGCTCCACCAGGTCAGTCCGACCAGGGAGCTGAATCCGCTCGCGATGAGCACCCCGACGACCACGGCGTTCACCCGCCGGATCCCGGTGGTGAGCGTGGCGTACAGGGTGACCTGGACGACGAGCAGCGCGGTGAGCGGAGCGGTCAGCGGGGCGGGCTGGGACAGGGTCGACGTCGCCACGACATAGGCGATCACCGCGGCACCCGTGGAACGCAGGGTCTGGACGCGCACGGATTCGGTGGTGCGCCGGACGAGGTCGATCACGGGTTCGGCTACTGCTGGCATCTCCTTCCTCTGCCCGCATCCGGTGCCCCCGTACGGTTTCCGGCCCCGAACCCCACCGGACGGACGCGTGATCCCCGCCCGTGATCGATACGGCTATCCGACCGCTTCCGCCGCGGCCCGGCCCGCCGCCCGGCCGGAGAAGAGGCAGCCGCCGAGGAACGTGCCCTCCAGCGAGCGGTAGCCGTGCACCCCGCCGCCGCCGAAACCGGCCGCCTCGCCGGCCGCGTACACCCCGGCCAGCGGGGTGCCGTCGGCGGTGAGCACCCGGGAGGACAGGTCCGTCTCCAGGCCGCCGAGCGACTTGCGGGTCAGGATGTTCAGCCGGACGGCGATCAGCGGCCCGGCCTTGGGGTCGAGGATGCGGTGCGGTGCGGCCGTACGGATCAGCTTGTCGCCCAGGTAGGTGCGGGCGCCCCGGATCGCGGTGATCTGGAGGTCCTTGGTGAAGGGGTTGGCGATCTCGCGGTCGCGGGCGGTGATCTCGCGGCGCAGTTCGGCCTCGTCGATGAGTGAGTCACCGGTGAGCGCGTTCATGCCGCGGACCAGCGCGCCGAGGTCGTTCTCGACGACGAAGTCCGCCCCGTTGTCCATGAACGCCTTCACCGGAGCGGGTACGTCCGCGCGTGCCCGGCCGATCACGCCGCGGACGGACTTGCCGGTCAGGTCGGGGTTCTGCTCGGAGCCGGAGAGCGCGAACTCCTTGCCGATGATCCTCTGGTCGAGCACGAACCAGGTGTAACCGTGGCCGCTGCGCATGATGTGGTCGAGGGTGCCGAGAGTGTCGAAGCCGGGGAAGAGCGGGACGGGCAGCCGCTTGCCGCGGGCGTCCAGCCAGAGCGAGGACGGTCCCGGCAGGATGCGGATGCCGTGCCTGGCCCAGATCGGGTTCCAGTTCTCGATGCCCTCGGTGTAGTGCCACATCCGGTCGCGGTTGATGTGGTGGGCGCCCGCCTCCTCGGTGATGCCGAGCATCAGCCCGTCCACATGGGCGGGTACGCCGGAGAGCATCTTGGCGGGCGGGGTGCCGAGCCGCTCCGGCCACTGCGCGCGCACGAGGTCGTGGTTGCCGCCGATGCCGCCGGAGGTGACGATCACCGCCTGGGCCCTGAGCTCGAAGTCGCCGGCCGTCTCCCGGCTGCTCGCGGTCCCGCGGGCCGCGCCGCTCGGCTCCAGGATCTCGCCGCTCACGGTGTCGACGGTGCCCCCGGTGCGGCCGAGAGCGGTGACCCGGTGGCGGAAGCAGAAGGTGACGAGGCCCTTGGCGACGCCCTCGCGCACCCGGCGCTCGAACGGGGCGACGATACCGGGGCCGGTGCCCCAGGTGATGTGGAAGCGGGGGACGGAGTTGCCGTGGCCGTTCGCGTCGTAGCCGCCGCGCTCGGCCCAGCCGACGACGGGGAAGAACCGCACTCCCCGCTCGTGCAGCCAGGAGCGCTTCTCACCGGCGGCGAAGTCGACGTAGGCCTCGGCCCACTTCTTCGGCCAGTGGTCCTCCTCGCGGTCGAAGCCCGCCGTGCCCAGCCAGTCCTGGAGCGCCAGCTCGTGGCTGTCCTTGATCCGCATCCGGCGCTGTTCGGGCGAGTCGACCAGGAAGAGGCCGCCGAAGGACCAGTGCGCCTGGCCGCCGAGCGACTGCTCGGGCTCCTGGTCGAGCAGGATCACCGAGCGGCCCGCGTCGACCAGCTCGGCCGTGGCGACCAGCCCGGCCAGTCCTGCCCCGATCACGATCACATCAGCGTCGTACGCCATGGGTTCCATCCTTGTCGGGGCGGTCCGGACCGGGTCCGGCGGAAGGACCGCACATCACCCGTGCGGCGCCTCGCGAAGTTACTGGTGCGTCAGATCTTCGGTACCGGCCGCCCCGGCGTCAACCGCCCGGTCGGCGGTACTCCGGCCGCACCGGTGGAGTCCAGGCGTTATCGTCGAAACAATTCACTCTCTTCCGGCCTGACTTGGGGTAGAGAAGCGTGTCGGTGCTGGTTCTCGTACTCGCCGTGGGCGCGGCCTGCTGTCTGGGGTTCGGCTTCGTGCTGCAGCAGGCCGCCGCCAGCCACGCCCCCAGGAGCGACTACCTGTCGTTCCGGCTGCTGCTGGACCTGATGCGGGTACGGAGCTGGCTGGCCGGTATCGGCCTGATGGTCTGCGGCATGGTGCTGGGCGCGCTGGCCCTGGGCAAGGGCGAGGTCTCCGTCGTCGAGCCGCTCCTGGCCACCAATCTGCTCTTCGCGATGACCCTGTCCCGCCACCGCACCGGCCAGCGGCTGGGCCGGCAGGGCTGGGCCGGGCTCTGGCTGCTGGCGTGCGGGGTCGCGGCGTTCCTGGTGGCGGGCGAGCCCAAGGGCGGCACGGCGGTGTCGAGCCCGCTGCGGCACTGGCTGGTCATCGGCGTGGTGGCGGGCATCGCCCTGGCGCTCACCATGTTCGCCGCGCGCTCGCGGGCGACGGCGGCCCCGGCGCTCCTCGCGGTGGCGGCCGGACTGCTCTACGGGCTCCAGGACGCCCTGACCAGGGTCAGCGGCCAGCTCATCGGGGACAACGGCTGGGCGGCACTGGTGATGAACTGGCAGCCGTACGCGGTGCTGGTGCTGGGCGTGACGGGCCTGCTCCTGGTGCAGAGCGCGTTCGAGACCGGTCCGCTGCGGATGTCGCTGCCCGCGCTGACCGCGGCCCAGCCGCTGGCCGGGATCGCCTGCGGCATCGGGTTCCTCGGCGACCAGGTGCGCACCGACACCGGCGCGCTGGCCTGGCAGGCGGCCGGGCTCGCGGCGATCGTGGTCGGGATCGTGCTGCTGGGGCTGCATCCAGCGATGCCGGAGGGGCCGGTGGGCGGGCGGCGCACCAAGACCCTCGAACCGCGCTGAGGCGCCCGCCCCTGCTGTTGGATGAGGCGCATGACACCTTCTGACGAGATCCTGGACATCGTCGACGAGAACGACGAGGTGGTCGGGCAGGCCACGCGCGGCGAGGCGACCGCGCGCGGCCTGCGCCACCGCTGCGCGTTCATCGAGGCCAGGGACGCCGGCGGCCGGATCTTCGTGCACCGCAGGACCGCCACCAAGCTGGTCTTCCCCTCCCACTACGACATGTTCGTCGGTGGGGTGGTCGGCACGGGCGAGACCTACGACGAGGCGGCCCTGCGGGAGGCCGAGGAGGAGCTGGGTGTCACGGGCCTCCCCCGGCCCGAGCCGCTCTTCAAGTTCCTCTACGACGGCGACGGGCACAGCTGGTGGTCGTACGTGTACCAGGTGCGGTGCGAGCTGCCGGTGAAGCCGCAGGCGGAAGAGGTCGCCTGGCACACCTTCCTCACCGACGAGGAGCTGGAGCGGCGGCTCGGCGACTGGCCGTGGGTGCCGGACGGTCTTGAGGCCCACCGGCGGCTGCGGGCGTTCCGTGAGGCGTCCTGAACCGCCCCGCAGCGCGCACCGAAGCGGCAGATAAGGTCCGGACGTGAACGAATTCGTACAGAGCCTTCGGCTGTGGTTCGCGCCGCAGCGGATCCGCGAAGAGGGCGACACCCCCGATTACCGCTTCTCGCTCGCCAACGAGCGGACCTTCCTCGCCTGGATCCGGACGGCTCTCGCGCTGATCGGCGGCGGATTCGCGGTCGATCAGTTCCTGCCGGGGCTCTCCTGGGGGATCCGGGCCGGTCTGGCGCTGGCGCTGCTCGCGGCCGGTGTGCTGTGTGCCCTGCGGGCGGTCAACCACTGGGTGCGCTGCGAGCGGGCCATGCGGCGGGGCGAGGACCTGCCGGTCTCCCGGTTCCCGACGCTGCTGGGTCTCGCGGTCGCCGTCGTCGCCGTCACGATGGTGGTGGTGGTCCTCTTCGGCTGGGAGGGGCGGTGAGCGCCGCTGAGCGCGATCCCGGCCTGCAGCCGGAACGGACCAGGCTGGCCTGGCGCCGCACCACGCTCTCCTGCACGGTGGTGGCACTGCTGGCGGGCAAGCAGGCGCTGCACGGCGGGGCGGGCCCGGCGGGGATCATCGCGCTGTCGCTGAGCGTGCTCGCCTGGCTGGGCTTCCTGCGGGTGGCGAACCGCCGGGTGCAGGGCATGGGCACCGCCCGTCCCCGGCAGCTCGGGGCGCGCGAGGCCCTGACGGCGGCGGCGTGCACCATCGCGCTGGCCGTGTTCGCGGCGGCCATGCTCTTCTGAGGGGCTGCCCTTCCGGGGCCTCGGAGCGCACCCGGTGGAGCCCCGGCGGCCGGTCCCGTCAGCCGTCCCAGTCCACGGTGACGACGATCTTGCCGCGGGTGCGCCCCTGCTCGTTGAGCCGGTGGGCCTCCGCGGCCTCCGCCAGCGGGAAGACCCGGTCGACGTGGACCGTGACGATGCCCCGCTCGGCCAGTTCCGCCAGGTGCGCCAGATCCTTGGCATCGGGCCGTACGAAGGCGTACCTGCCGCCGTACGAGAAGACCTCGGCGTCCGTGATCGAGGTCAGCCGCCCGTCCGGTGCGAGCGTCTGCGCGGACACCCGCAGGGCCTCCCCGCCCACGGTGTCGAAGGCGGCGTCGATCCCGTCCGGGGCCAGGGCCCGCAGCCGGTCGGCGAGCCCGTCCCCGTACTCCACCGGTTCCGCGCCGAGCTGCCGCAGGTGCTCGTGGTTGTGGGCGCTCGCGGTCCCGATGACCCGGCAGCCCGCGTGGCGGGCGAGCTGGACGGCCAGCGAGCCGACACCGCCCGCCGCCGCGTGGACGAGGACCGTGTCACCGCTGCGGATCCGCAGGGACCGGTGGAGCACCTGGTACGCGGTGAGGCCGGCCAGCGGCAGTCCCGCGGCCTCCTCGAAGCTCAGGCTCAGCGGTTTGCGGGCGAGGGTGCGCACCGGGGCGGCGACGTACTCGGCGAAGGTGCCGCGGCTGAGGAAGTCCTCCCGCACGTACCCGATGACCTCGTCGCCGACGGCGAACTCGTCCACGGCCGCGCCGGGCTGCACGACGACCCCGGACACGTCCCAGCCGGGGATCACGGGGAAGACCGCGTCGAGCACGGAGTCCAGATTCCCCTGCCGCGCCTGCCGGTCCACCGGGTTGACCGCGGCGGCCCGCACCTTCACCAGGACGGTGTCGGGGCCCACCTTGGGATCGGGCCGCTCGCCGTACTCCATGACGTCGGCCCCGCCGTACGCGCTGTAGCTGATCGCCTTCATCCTTCGACCATCCGCGCGGGCCGGGAGCGGCGCAACTCATGCCGCGGCGGCCCCGCCCGCCCGCCCGGCGCGCGGCTCTCACCAGCGCGGGATCGAGGGCGTCGCCCACCCCGGCTCCGCCTTGCGCATCGCGGCGGCGTCGTCGCGCTCGCGCATCGTGCCGTCGTCGTCGAGCCAGCGGCGGTGCAGTGCGGCCAGGCGCTCCCGGTCGAGCTCGACCCCGAGCCCCGGCGCGTCGGAGACGGTGAGCCGGCCGTCCTCGAAGACATGGCGGGTGGTGATCACGTCCTCGGTCTGCCAGGGGTAGTGGCTGTCGCAGGCGTAGTCGAGGTTGGGGACGGTGGCCGCGACCTGCGTCATCGCGGCGAGGCTGATCCCGAGGTGGGTGTTGGAGTGCATGGAGAGCCCGACGCCGAAGGTGCGGCAGATCCCGGCCAGTTCACGGGTGCGGTGCAGTCCGCCCCAGTAGTGGTGGTCGGAGAGGATGACCTGGACGGCGTCCCTGGCGAAGGCCTCGGGGACCTCGGCGAGCGTGGTGACGCACATGTTGGTGGCCAGCGGTACGTCGGTGCCTGCCGCGACGGCGGCCATCAGCTCCGTGCCGCTCGCCGGGTCCTCCAGGTATTCGAGTACGCCCCTGAGCTGCTCGGCGACGTACAGCGAGGTCCCGACGGACCAGGCGCCGTTGGGGTCGAGGCGCAGCGGCCGGCCCGGGAACGCCTCGGCCAGCGCGCGGACCGCGGCGATCTCCTCGTCGGGCGGGAAGACGCCGCCCTTCAGCTTGAAGGAGGAGAAGCCGTAGTCGCGGGCGAAGCGCCGCGCCTGGGCGACGACCCCGGCCGGGTCGACCGCGGCTCCCCAGTCGTCCCGCTCGCCGCCCTCGGGGTGCTCCGCCCAGCGGTAGAAGAGGTAGGCGCTGTACTCGACGGTGTCGCGGACCTTGCCGCCGAGCAGTGCGTGCACGGGCAGCCCGAGGGACTTGCCCAGCGCGTCCAGGCAGGCCACCTCGAAGCCGGACACCACCGAGAGCCGCAGCTTGTCCGCGGTCTGGACGCCGCGCAGCCCGCCCGCGTCGACCCGCTCGTCGGCGGCGCGTGAGTCCGCGCACACCTCGTCGGCGAGGGCGAAGAGGCCGTTCAGATCGCTGACCGGGCGCCCGACCAGGGCGGTGGCGAGCGGCTCCGCCAGTTCGAGGTACTTGCCGTCGCCGTACGTCTCCCCGATACCGGTCACTCCGCCGCGTGTGACGACCTCCACGACGAGGCGCGGGGTGTACGGCTGGTGGACGCCCTGGGTGTTGAGGAGCGGCGGGTCGGCAATGAGGATCGGGGTCAGCCGGACTGCGTCGATCAACAATGCTGTATCCATACGTGAACTCTATTCAGAGATACGACTGAACACCAGAGGTCCGGCAGCCGTTCGGGCTGGACCGGCCCCATCCGGTTCCGGGAGTTCACTGGACGACATACCGACTGGTCGGCATCATGAACACCGACCGTTCATTCACCCCGGAGGTGCGCACGATGAGCCCAGTCCACCCGCCAGGTCTCGACCTCGACCGGTTGCGCGGACATCTCGACCGCGAACGGCCGGGGCTGGTGAACGGACCGCTCGACGCCCGGCTCATCGAGGGCGGCCGGTCGAACCTGACCTATGTCGTCACGGACGGCACCGGCCGCTGGGTGGTCCGCCGGCCGCCGCTGGGTCATGTGCTGGCCACCGCGCACGACATGAAGCGCGAGCACCGGGTGATCAGCGCACTGCACCCGACGGCCGTCCCGGTCCCCGAACCGCTGCTGCTCTGCGAGGACGACTCCGTCATCGGCTCGCCGTTCTACGTCATGGAGTACGTCGAGGGCACCCCGTACCGCACGGCCGAGGAGCTCGCCCCGCTCGGCGCGGAGCGCACCCGCGAGGCCGTGCTCGGTCTGGTGGACACCCTCGTCGAGCTGCACGCCGTGGACCCGGCGGCCGTCGGGCTGGGCGACTTCGGACGCCCCGAGGGCTTCCTCGACCGGCAGCTGCGCCGCTGGGGCAAGCAGCTGGACGCCTCCCGCAACCGCGAACTGCCCGGCATCGACGAGCTGCACGCGGCGCTCGGCCGCGAACTGCCCGTCTCCCCGGCCCCGACGGTGGTGCACGGCGACTACCGCCTGGACAACGTCCTGATCGGCCCCGACGACCGGATCAGGGCCGTACTCGACTGGGAGATGTCGACGCTCGGCGACCCGCTGACCGACCTCGGCCTGCTGGTGATGTACAGCTCCGACCTCGGCCTGCCCGCCTCACCGGTCTCCACCACCAGCGGCGCGGCCGGCCACCCCTCCCCCGCCGAACTGATCGAGCGCTATGCCGCACGCTCCGGCCGGGACACCTCCGCCATCTCCTGGTACACGGCGTTCGCCTGGTTCAAGCTCGCCGTGATCCTGGAGGGCATCCACTACCGCTACACGCTGGGCCAGACCGTCGGCGGCGGCTTCGACCGCATCGGCGATCTCGTCCCCGTCTTCATCGCGCACGGCCTCACCACCCTCCAGGAAGGCTGATCAACCCCATGGACTTCGCATTCGACGCCCGTACCGAAGAGCTGCGCGCCAGGCTGCTCACCTTCATGGACGAGCACGTCCACCCGGCCGAACGGACCGCGGAGGAGCAGCGGGAGCTGCTCGCGTCGCCGTGGGACACCCCGCGGATCGTGGAGGACCTGAAGGCCGAGGCGCGCAGGCAGGGGCTGTGGAACCTCTTCCTGCCGGACGCCGAGTACGGCGCCGGGCTGACCAATCTCCAGTACGCCCCGCTGGCCGAGATCCTGGGCCGCTCACCGCAGTTGGCGCCGACCGCGCTGAACTGCGCGGCGCCGGACACCGGGAACATGGAGGTGCTCGCCCAGTTCGGCACCGACGAGCAGAAGAAGCGGTGGCTGGAGCCACTGCTCGCCGGTGAGATCCGGTCCGCGTTCGCGATGACGGAGCCGGAGGTGGCGTCATCGGACGCGACCAACATCGAGACGCGGATCGCCCGGGACGGCGAGGACTACGTCATCAATGGCCGCAAGTGGTACATCTCCGGGGCGATGAACCCGGACTGCAGGATCTTCATCGTGATGGGCAAGACCGACCCGGACGGCGAGGACATCCGCCGGCAGCAGTCGCAGATCCTCGTCCCGCGCGACACCCCGGGTCTGACCGTGAAGCGCGCCATGAAGGTGTACGGCTACGAGGACCACTCCCACGGCGGCCATGCCGAGGTGGTCTTCGACGACGTGCGGGTGCCCGCGACGAACCTGGTCGGCGAGGAGGGCGGCGGTTTCGCCATCGCCCAGGCGCGGCTGGGACCGGGCCGCATCCACCACTGCATGCGGCTGATCGGCATGGCCGAGCGCGCCATCGAGCTGATGTGCCGGCGCGCGGTGTCCCGCGACGCCTTCGGCAAGCCGCTCGCCCAGCAGGGCGTGGTGCAGAACTGGATCGCGGACGCCCGGGTCACGGTGGAGCAGCTGCGGCTGCTGGTGCTGAAGACGGCCTGGCTGATGGACACGGTGGGCAACCGCGGTGCGCACACCGAGATCCAGTCCATCAAGATCGCCACCCCGCGTGCGGTGGTCGCCATCCTCGACCAGGCGGTCCAGCTGCACGGTGCGGGCGGCGTCAGCCAGGACTTCCCGCTGGCCGAACTGTGGGCGGCGGCGCGGACGCTGCGCCTGGCGGACGGCCCGGACGAGGTGCACCAGCGGTCGCTGGCGCGGCGCGAGATCAAGAAGTACCTGTAAGGACCGTACGGGCGGGCCCGCACTCCGGTACGGGCCCGTCCGGCGTCCGTCAGTAGCCGCCGTACGGTACGTGGTCGGCGAGCGCCAGTTCGCGGGCGAAGGCCCGCACCCGCAGCAGGCAGCGCGCGAGGAGACGGACGCCGCGGGGCCGGTGCGGCCCGTAGGCCACGGTCCACAGGGCGGGGACACGGGACGAAGCCTGGATGTGCGCCATGTATCCAGCTTCACCCCGACCTCATGGCCGGTCCAACAGATGGATCGGCCGGCCGCGATCGATACGGTGGACGGACGGAGATACGTCAGCTCCGCGTTCCAGCGTCGCGGCGACCTCCTCACGGCTGAACGCGTGGCGTCGCGTCGCCGCTGAGCCGCTGGATCTCGGTGTCGTTCTTCCGCCGCGGCAGCGGGTCCGGACTCGCCGGCCTCCGGGGTCGCCGCTCGACGACGGCACCGCCGCCGGGGAGGCCCGCCCTGCGTTCGTCCGTCCGCCGGCTTTCCAGGGCCTGTATGGGGTTGTCACGCGGAAGGAGGAGCGGGGCTGGGTGCGTGCGGTCGCAAGGCGCCGGAGCGCCCTTGTAGCGGAGCTGCCAGGGCGCTCCGGCAACGCCGCGAGCGTGCGTGCCCAGCCCCGTGACGCCGCGGGACAACCCCATACAGGCCCTAAGGGCGCAGGGCGCGCAGCAGCAGGTCGGCGAGGTGGTCGGCGACCTCCTGCTGGGTGAGCGGGCCGTCCGGCCGGTACCAGGTGGACAGGTGGTGGACCGAGCCGAAGTGGTAGTCGACGATCAGGTCCGCCGGGGTGGCCGTGGAGAACACCCCGCTGCGCTGCCCCTCTTCCACCAGGGCCCGGAAGCGCTCGTGGTAGCGGCGCCGCTCCATCCGTACCTGCTTGTTCTTCTCGGGGCTCAGATGGTGCATCGAGCGGAAGAAGATCGAGGCGTCGTCGAGGTTCTCGATGGTGGTGACGACCACGTCGGCCGCGGCGTCACGCAGCCGCTGCTCGACGGGCGCGTCGGCGTCCGCGAAGGCGTCGAGGCGCTCCTGCTGGAGCCGCAGGACCCGGGCGTAGACCTCCTGGAGGAGATCCTCCTTGGAGCCGAAGTAGTGGTAGAGCGCGCCCTTGGTGACACCGGCCGCCTCGACGATCTCCTGGACCGAGGTGCGGTCGTAGCCCTGCTCGGCGAAGAGCCGGGTGGCGGCGGCGAGCAGCCGCTGGGGAACGGGGGTACCGCTCCCGTCCGTCGCCTTGGCCATAGCCGCCACCTTCCTTCCGTGCGGTGCGTGAACCGGTTCTAGCGGGGTGAACGCAGTTCCCGCCTCAGGATCTTCCCACTAGCCGTCTTGGGAAGTTCGGTCAGGATCTCGACTTCGCGCGGGTACTTGTACGCGGCGAGCCGTTCCTTGCAGTACGCACCCAATTCGTCCGGTTCCACCGCGGAGCCGGGCCGCAGGCTGACGTAGGCGCGGACCGTTTCGCCCCGGTAGGCGTCGGGGACACCCACGACGGCGGCCTCGCGGACGGCGGGATGGGTGTAGAGGACGTCCTCGACCTCGCGCGGCCAGACCTTGAAGCCGGAGGCGTTGATCATGTCCTTCTTGCGGTCGACGACGTAGAGCCAGCCCTCGCGGTCCATGAAGCCGATGTCGCCGGTGCGCAGTTCGCCGTCCGGGAAGGCGGCGGCGGTGGCCTCGGGCAGCCGCCAGTAGCCGGAGACCACCTGCGGGCCGCGCACCGCTATCTCGCCCTGTTCGCCGAAGGGCACGTCCGCGCCGTTCTCGTCGATGATCCGCACGACCGTGTCCGGACCGGGCACGCCGACCGAGAGGGTGCCGGAGACCGGGTCCACCGGGGCCTCGCGCTCGGGCGGTACGGAGGCGCAGGGCGCGGTGCACTCGGTGAGGCCGTAGCCGTTGCGGATGTACGGGCCGAAGCCGGTCCGGAACTTCTCGACGAGTGCGGGCGGCAGCGGCGCGCCGCCGGAGGAGATCACCTGGAAGGAGGCGAAGTGCTCGGGCGTGACGCCGGGGGTGGCGGCGAGCGCCATGAAGGCGGTCGAGGGGCCGACGGTGTAGGCGGGGCGGTGCTCGGCGAAGGCGTCGAGGACCACGCCGGGGTGGAAGCGGTACGCGAGGACGAGGGTGCCGGCGTTGGTGAGGCAGGGGGCCAGCTGGCACACCATGCCGGTGATGTGGAAGAGCGGGGCGAGGGCGAAGTAGGAGGAGCCCTCCGCGACGGGGTGGCCGGTGCGCTGGCGCTCGGCGTTGACCATGATGTTGCCGTGGGAGTTCATGGCGCCCTTGGGGGTGCCGCTGGTCCCGGAGGTGTAGCTGATCAGCGCCACGTCGGCGGCGGTGGGCTCGCGGCCCGCGGGGGCGGCGAGGCCCTGCCGGGCGACGGTGACCAGATCGTCGGCGTCGGCGGCGTCGGGCAGCCGGTCGAAGTTGAGCACCCGCTCGTCGTTCTCCGTCTGGAAGTCCAGCTCGCAGGCCGTGACGGCGATCCGGACGGCCGGGGCGGCTGCCGCGGTGTCCCGCAGGTAGGCCTCCCAGGCCCGGTCCGAGCAGATCAGCGCGGTGACCTCGGCGTCCTTCAGCACATGGCCGACCTCGCCGGACTTGTACATCGGGTTGAGGGGGACGACGGTCGCCCCGGCCTTCCAGGCGCCCAGCAGCGCGAGGACGAACTGCGGCGAGTTCTGCAGCATGATCGCGACCCGGTCGCCGCGCTCCAGCCCCCGGGCGGCGAGGTGGCCGGCCACGGAGTCGGAGAGCTCGTCGGTCTCGCGGTAGGTGAGGCGGCCGTCGAAGTAGGCGAGCGCGGGGTGTCCGGGGGTGCGGGCGACGGAGTCCCGGAAGGCGTGCACCAGGGTCTCGGCGGGGTGGACGGGGGCCCGCTGGGCCTCGCTGAGCAGCGGGAGCCAGGGCTTCGCCGCGTAGATCGACTCGGTCATGCGCCGGTCGCCTCCCACTTGCGCTGAAGGTGGTTCATGCTGCCGAGCCACTGGTCGGTGTCCTTGGCACGGGCCCGGTAGTACCCGGCGACCTCCGGGTGCGGCAGGACGAGGAAGCGGTCCTGCGCCATGGCCGCGAAGAGCGCGTCGGCGACCTCCTCCGGCTCGATGGCGCTGGGGGCGAGCACGAGCTCCCCGGCCGATCCGGCGGCGGTCAGCATGTCCGTACGGACGCCCTGCGGGCAGATCGCGTGGACCTTGACGCCGCGGTGGCCGTAGGTGAGGGCGAGCCATTCGGCGAAGGCGACCACGCCGTGCTTGGTGACGCTGTACGGCGCCGCGCCGATCATCGTGAGCAGTCCGGCGGCCGAGGCGGTGGAGACGAACCTGCCGCTGCCGCGCTCCAGCCAGTCCGGGAGCAGCGCCCTGGCCGCGCGGACGTGGGCCATCACATTGACGTCCCAGGCGGCGGCCCAGACCTCCTCGTCGGCGAAGACGTCACCGGGCGAGGCCAGGCCCGCGTTGGCGCAGTAGACGTCGACCGTGCCGTCCAGGGCGTCCCGGGCGGCGTCGACGATCCGTGAGGCGTCACCGGCCACGGCGACGGCGCCGATCTCCTCGGCGAGGGCCTTGATCCTGGACTCGTCGAGGTCGTTGACCACGACCCGTGCGCCCTCGGCGGCGAATCTGCGGGCCAGCGCGGCGCCGATGCCGCCCCCGGCTCCCGTGACCACTACACCCGCGCCCTGCACCGTACTCATCGGTCCCGCCTCTCTCAGCCGACTGCACCAGCAGACTAACCAGTCGGTATGTCGTCGCGGAAGGGGCTGGCGCGACTCATGCGTCACTCCTGTCACATCCGTCCCGTCGCGCTCGTTCCCTGCGGCCCGTGCGCGCGCTAGCGTGCGTGACCATGACAGATGTCGCGATCATGGAGGTAGCCCAATGAGCCTGACCAGACGTGGTTTGCTGGCCGCCGGCGGTGCCGTCGGAGCCCTCGCGGCAACGGCCGTGTCGGCCGGACCCGCGGCCGCCGGTGCGCCGCACGGAAAAGGACACGGGCACGGGGGCGGCGGCGGGCACCGCGAGCTGCTCACCGGCTTCGACCGGCTCTCGGCGGACGGCTACGCGCTGCTCAAGGGCCGCCGGGTCGGCATCGTCACCAACCCGACCGGGGTCACCTCCGACGTCCGGCACATCGTCGATGTGATGCACGCGGACCGGCGGGTGAACCTGACCGCCGTCTTCGGCCCGGAGCACGGCTTCCGCGGCACCGCGCAGGCGGGCGGCTCCGAGGGCCGGTACGACGACCCGGCGACCGGCCTGCCGGTCTACGACACGTACCTCAAGAGCGGGCAGCCGCTGGCCGACGTGTTCACGGCGTCCGGCGTCGACACGGTCGTGTTCGACATCCAGGACGCGGGCGCCCGCTTCTACACGTACATCTGGACGCTCTACGACTGCATGGAGGCGGCGGCCCTCGCGGGCAAGAAGTTCGTCGTCCTGGACCGGCCGAACCCGGTGTCCGGGCGGGCGGCTCTCGGGCCTGTCCTCGATCCGGCCTTCGGCACCTTCGTGGGCCGCCGGGAGATCGCCCAGGCGCACGGCATGACGGTCACCGAACTCGCTCTGCTGTTCAACGGGGAGTTCCTGGCGGACCGTCCGGCCGAGCTGGAGATCGTGAAGATGTCGGGGTGGTCGCGCTCGGACTTCTTCGACGCGAGCGGGCTGCCGTGGGTGCCGCCGAGCCCCAACATGCCGACGCCCGACACCGCGCTGGTCTACTCGGGCACCTGCCTCTTCGAGGGCACGAACCTCTCCGAGGGACGCGGCACCACACGGCCGTTCGAGCTGATCGGCGCGGAGGGGATCGACCACACCTGGGCGGCCGCCGCGAACGCGCTCGACCTGCCCGGAGTGGCCTTCCGTGAGGCGTACTTCGCGCCGTCGTTCTCGAAGTTCGAGGGCAGGACGGTGGGCGGGGTGCAGGTGCACGTCCAGGACCGGGAGGTCTTCGACCCGGTGCGCACCGGGATCGCGCTCCTGATCACGGCGAAGCAGACCTGGAGCGGGTTCGCCTGGCGGCCGGACAACTGGATCGACAAGCTCACCGGCAACACCCGGGTCCGCACGATGATCGACGCGGGTGCGGACACGGACGAGGTCGTGGGGGCGTGGGCGAAGGACCTCGCCGCGTTCCGCTCCGTGCGCAAGCGGTATCTGCAGTACCGGTGAGGCGTGGCCGGGCGGGCCCGTGGAGTGCGGGCCCGCCCGGCGGGGACGCTCCTAGCGGTGCGCCGGGAACTCCACGACCTGCTGGTACGTGGGGCGGTTCTGCCAGTGGATCGCCTTCTGCGCGATCCCGCCCAGTGCCCGGTGGATGATCGAGTCGGTGCACCACTGCTCGCCGGCCTTGCAGGTGCCGTCGGCCGGGTAGACCTCGGCCGCCGGTGCCGCCGCCGCCTGCTTCAGCGAGGACAGCAGCGCCGCGCGGCAGCTGCTCAGATCGCCGTTGCCGCAGTACGTCCTGGCCAGCGGTCCCTTGACCGGCTGCCCCAGCACCTGGCGCAGGTCCTTGTCGGCGAAGCCCCACCAGCCGTACTGGAAGGCCGAACCGCTGTGCGCGCCGCTCGGCCCGTGGCTGGCCGCCGGGGACTCGTCGGTGGCGAGGTTGGCGGTCAGCGCGCCGTACAGGTTGTCGCCGAGCCCCGGCTTGAACTCCGCGTCGATCAGCTTCGGCCACCACGCGTCCATGATCCGTACCGCGTCGGCGTAGGTGTACGCGTGCGAACCCGGGCTGCTCTCCTTGCGCTGGGCGCCCGCCGCCCGCCAGGAGTCCAGCTGCTGGACCACCGCGTTCAGCTCCGGATCGGTGACCGGCTGGGAGCGGATCACCTTCAGCAGTTCGGGCAGCAGCTGCTCACCGCGCAG
This sequence comes from Streptomyces sp. NPDC091387, assembly GCF_044756945.1. Taxonomy (NCBI): domain Bacteria; kingdom Bacillati; phylum Actinomycetota; class Actinomycetes; order Kitasatosporales; family Streptomycetaceae; genus Streptomyces; species Streptomyces sp. NPDC091387. The sequence goes on from NZ_JBIVTZ010000005.1 coordinate 352,179, forward strand.
ATCGGTGAGTGCGGCGTCGGCCATCGCCCGGGTGAGGGAGGCGCGGGTCACGCCGCCCTCCTCCACCAGCTTCGACACCCGCTCGTCGAGCAGATCGGCCCGGTGCACCGCGCTGAGCCCGAAGCCCGCGGAGGCGTACCCCTCGGCCTGCTTGTTGTTCCAGGACACGTAGTAGTCCTGGCCGCTGGAGTGCGGGTGCTCGGCGAACGGGGTGTACTCGGCGGTGTTGGCCGCCCGGTCGTACCCCTTCCACTCGTACGCCTTCTCCGCCTTGATCGGCAGCGACGGGTCGACGCCCGGGGCGCGCACCGGGTTCATGCCGCTGTTGTAGTAGGCGGCCGTGCGCGAGTCGGCGTAGAACCAGTTGAACGCGTAGTCGATGTTGCTCGCCGCCTGCTGGAAGGAGGCGGCGTCGGTGACGTACGAGGGGTCGTTGAGCATCTGGAAGCCGATGATCGAGTCGGCCTCGTGCCGGTAGGTGGTGCGCAGCGAGGTGTACGCGACCGGCTTGCCGTCCACCGTGGCGCGGTGGGTGACGACGCCGTAGCCGGTGCGCCACACCTGCATCCGGTAGGAGCCCTTCGCCGTGGAGTCGGCGACGGTCGGGCTCCAGGAGTTGGTGCGCTCCAGCTTCTCCATGGCGGCGCAGTCGCCGTGGTCGAGGTAGTGCGTGGAGTTCTTGGTGGGCGCGGAGCCGTCGGGCTCGCACAGTTCGACGGTGTAGGTGTCGGTGATGTCCTGTCCGGCCGAGGTGGCGCTCCAGGCGTAGTCCTGGCCGCGGCCCATCTGGATGTACATGCCGACACCGGCGAAGGAGACTCCGCGGGCGCTGATGCCGGGGCCCTGGATCTCCTGGAGCATCATCAGCTGCGGGGCGAAGTAGCCGGTCTGCGGGCCGAACACGGCGATCGGGTTCCCGCTCGCGGTGCTCTTGCCCGAGACCAGCAGGGCGTTGGACATGCCGCGCTTCTGGGCGCCGGAGCCGGAGCCGGGGAGCGAGCCCTCCGGGATGACCCCGTCGTCGTAGATGCCCTGGGCCTTCTTGAGCTGGGCCGGGGCCTTGACCGGGGCCTTCGCGTTGGTGCCCGCGGAGCCGGTGCGGTCGTAGATGATCGGCTCGGTGGTGACGGAGCCCGGATCGGGGAGCGCCGTTCCGACGGCCTTGTCGGGCTTGTTCGCGTACGGGAACGAGGTGCCGTCGTGGACGGTCAGCACGGCCTCGGGGTCGTTGCGCTGCCGGAACGACTCCCAGACCTTGGTGCCTTCGGCGACTCCGTACTTCTGCTGGGCGGAGAGCAGCGAGAGCGCCGCCTGTACCTCGCCGCCACCGCCGCCGCCGAACTGGCCGCCGACCACGGAGGCGATCGAGATCAGGTCGGTCAGCTCGAACGGCTGGATCTCACCGACGTTGGTGATGGCGTCGATCTTGCCGGTGAGGACGTACTCGCCGGGGAAGTAGCGGCCCTTCTTCGACTTGTCACGGTAGGAGTTGATGCCGTCCACATAGGCCTGGGCATCCGCCATGGCCTGTTCGCCGCGGGGGCCCTCATGGGTCCTGATGTACTCGACCTGGGCCTGGAGATCGGCCTCCGTGTAGGGGGCCTGCGGCCAGAACTGCTGCTCCAGGCCCTGGTTGGCGAGCGCGCCGCCGGCGAACGAGGTCAGCTGCCCGCGCCCGATGTGGCGGAAGAGGTCCATCAGCCAGAGGCGGTCCTGCCCGGCCGCGAATCCGGCGCCGAACTCGGTGCCGTAGCGGGTGGTGCCCTTGATGTGCGGGACGCCGGACACCTTGTCGCGGGTGATGGTGACGTCGTCGCGGGGCGAGGTGACGGACTCGACCTGGCCCTTCGGGACGCCGAACGAGGCGTCGTTGAAGAAGTCGGTCAGCTTCTGGTCGGTGAGGCCGGTGTGCCCGGCGACCAGCCCGTCGTAGCGGTCGAGCTGGTCGTCGCTGTGCGCGGGATGGGTACCGAACGCCTTGTTGCCGAGGATGTCGACGAGGGTGGCGTTGCCGTTCTCGCCGGGCGGCAGGATGTCGTCGCACTGCCCCTGGCAGTAGTCGTTGACGGGTACGGGATCAGGCTCGGCGGCGCCCGCGTGGGGCGCGGTGGCCAGCAGAGAGGCACCGAGTGCGAGAACGGCCGCGATCGTGGCGGCTCGGAACTTGCCGGTGCGGGCGGAAGTGCCGGTGCGTGGGGGCATGCATGCTCCTCGGAGAGGCCGATGCGCCGGAGGTTACCGGCGGTATGAAGCGCCGGTAAGGTGAACATCGGTCACCTTTTCCGAATCGTCACATGCGGTCGCCTGACGATCGGTCATCTCACCAACTGGACGCCCACACCTTTGGATGGAGCCGATCCGGGCAGTTGTACGTCCATTCAGTGACGCCGCATGTGCGGGCGACGGAGTACGAGCGAGGGAGGTGGCGGAGCAATGGCCGGTTTCCGGAGTCTTGCGAGACAGGTCCGCGATCCGCGGAGCGACCTGGCACTGCGGCGGTACTCGCTGCGCAAGTGTCTGGAGCGCTTCGCCCCTTACGGGCACCGGGCGACCTGGGATCACCTGTGTGCCCGGCACGGAATCGGGCCCGAGGACCGGGCCCCCGATCCGGTGCGCCTCATGCGCGCGCTGGAGGAGCTGGAGACGGCCCGCGCGGTCTGGCTGGGCTACGAGGCGGGGTTCGCCGAGCGCCGCCGGCGGGAGAAGCACGACGGACTGCGCCGGCCGGGCGCGTTCGACGACTGGCACCGGCGCACCTGGGGCGGGAACGGGGTCGCGCGGTGCGACGACCCGGCCGTTCACCCGGCGGCCCCGCTCGCGGAGGTCCTGGCGCGGCTGATCTCCGCCCTGGAGTCGGAGCCGGGCACCGGCTGCCCGGTGTGCGCGCAGGCCCGGATCGCCTGGCGGCAGGACCTGGACCGCGAGCCGCGGTCCGGTCCCGTCTGCACCGGGTGCGGGATCGTGGTGCCGCGGCCCGTGCTCACCCGGGCGGCGCTGGCGAAGGCCCGGCGCACCCGGATGGACGACCTGGCATCGGTGGCCTGAGGAACGGAGCGGCCCGCCCGGCGCCCGACGCGACACGCGGCTGCCGGACGGGCAACACACATACCCGGGGCCACGCCCTCAGCAGCCTCCCGACGCCCTTTTCGTGACCTTGCCCGGCATCAGGCGCGAGCCGCTGATGCGCTCACCGGAGATGTCGTCCGGGTTGGAGAGCACGCAGGTATCCAACGACAGGCAGCCGCAGCCGATGCAGTCGGTGAGGTGGTCGCGCAGCCGCGCCAGCTGTTCGATCCGCTCGTCCAGCTCGGAGCGCCACGCCTCGGAGAGCCGCGCCCAGTCGTCGCGGTTGGGGGTGCGCTCCTCCGGGAGTTCGGCGAGCGCGTCCCGGATGGTGGCGAGCGGGATACCGACCCGCTGCGCCGCACGGACGAAGGCGACCCGGCGCAGCGCGTCCCTGGTGTAGCGGCGCTGGTTGCCACTGGTGCGACGGCTGCCGATCAGGCCCTTGGCCTCGTAGAAGTGCAGGGCCGAAACCGCGGCGCCACTGCGCGCGGAGAGCTGGCCGACCGTGAGTTCATGGAGTGTCTGTGGGATCTGGGGCACTCCTCGAACCCTACGTGCCCGGTTCCCGGCCGGTCCGTCGTTGACAGGAACGCACCCGCGAACCATGCTGAGCAAGCGCTTAGACAGGCACTTGGACACGGCCTGGGACGGATGGCCGGGAGCGGAAGGCAGGGACCAGGAACATGGCAGAGCCGAGGATCTTCACGTCCGCGCAGGAGCTGCGTGACGGAGTGGGCGAGCAGCTGGGGCACAGCGACTGGCTGGAGATCGAGCAGAAGAGGATCGACCTCTTCGCGGACGCCACCGGCGACCACCAGTGGATCCATGTGGACCCGGAGCGCGCCGCGACGGGACCGTTCGGCACCACGATCGCGCACGGCTACCTGACGCTCTCGCTGCTGCCGGCGCTCGTGCCGCAGGTCATGCGGGTCGAGGGCATGAAGATGGGCATCAACTACGGGACCAACAAGGTCCGCTTCCCCTCCACGGTGCCCGTGGGATCGCGGCTGCGGGCGACGGCCGTCCTGAAGAGCGTCGAGGAGGCGGGCGGCGGCGTGCAGGTCACCGCGGTCGTCACCGTGGAGCGCGAGGGCGGCGACAAGCCCGCCTGCGTGGCCGAGTCGGTGTCGCGGTACTACTTCTGACCGCTCCCGGGGGCGACCGCGTCAGCGTTCGGCCCCGACCATGCGCAGCACGAGGTCGGCGTACAGCTCGCCGACCTCGTCCGGCGTCCGGCTGCCCTGGGCGTTGAACCACCGCGCCACGTCGATGCAGAGCGAGAGCACGGCGAGTGTGGTGCCCGGCACGTCGGGGACGTCGAACTCCCCCGCCGCCACGCCCTCGCCGATGATCCGGCGCACCACCGCGTCGCTCCGGCGGCGGAGTTCGATGATCTCGGTGCGGTGCTCCGGGCCGAGGGCGTCGAGCTCGTACTGCACCACGCGTGCGGTGGTGTGCCGTTCGGCATGCCACCGGACGAAGGACCGCACGGCGCGGGCGAGTCGCTCGGCGGCCGTGCCCTCGCTGTCGGCCGCCGCCTCCAGGACGGACAGGGCGCGGTCGTGACCGATCCTGCTGATCCGGTGGAGCAGCTCTTCCTTCGTCTTGTAGTGGATGTAGAGCGCGGCTGGGCTCATTCCGGCGCGGCCCGCGATGTCCCGGGTGGTGGTCGCGTGGTACCCGCGCTCGGCGAAGGCGTCGACGGCGGCGACGAGGAGCCGCCGGGCGGCCTCGGGCGTCACTTCGGCCCACGGCGTGTTCTCGCCGTCGGTCTCCTGCGCCGTGCTCATCGTCAGTCGCCCCTCTCAGTCAGCAGGACGAACACCATACCCCGATCCTGAGCAAGCGCTTAGGGGTCCGGTGGCTGAGATCGTCAGAGCTTCTGGAAGGGGTCGTGCTCGGCGAGGATCTTCTCCAGCCTGGCCTGGTCGACCCGGCTGACCAGCTGCCCCGCCTCCTGCCGGTCCCTGATGACCTTGGCCAGGGTGAAGCAGGACGTGACCAGATAGAGGACGCCGATGGCGAGAAACCCACGCACCCAGGCGTCCGCGTCGAGGAAGTAGATCCCGAGGGCCACCGCGCCCATCGCCACCCCGAAGGATGCGACGGCCTGCCCGTAGAAGGCGGCGGTGCCCTGCTGCTTGACCGATGTCGTCTCACTCATGCCGCTCAGCATCCGGCGGCCCGGCGCGCACCGCATCCGTCCGGGTACTCAGCCCGGTACTCAGACGCCCGTTCGAAGCGCGCGGCCTCAGGGCGTCTCAGAACGCGGAGACCCCCGTCAGCGCCCGGCCGATGATCAGCTTCTGGATCTGGCTGGTGCCCTCGTACAGCGTCATCACGCGGGCGTCGCGGAGCAGTTTGCCGACCGGGTACTCGTCGATGTAGCCGTAGCCACCGAAGACCTGGAGGGCGTTGTTGGCGGCGCGGACGGCGGCCTCCGAGGCGAAGAGCTTGGCCTTGGAGGCGGCGGTGGCGAAGTCCTCGCCGCGGTCGATCAGGTCGGCCACCCGCCAGGTGAGCAGCCGGGCGGCGTCGACGTCCACGGCGATGTCGCTGATGAGCTCCTGGACGAGCTGGTAGCCCGCGATGGACTTGCCGAACTGTTCGCGCTCGCCCGCGTATCCGACGGCAGCGTCCAAGGCGGCCTGGGCGATGCCGACGCAACCGGCCGCGACCGACATCCGGCCCTTGGCCAGGGCGGACATGGCGATGGAGAAGCCCTTGCCCTCGGGGCCCAGAAGCGTGGTGGCGGGGACGCGGACGTCCTCCAGCACCAGCTCGGCGGTCGCCTGGCCGCGCAGTCCGAGCTTGCCGTGGATGGTGCGGCGGGTGAGGCCGGGGGTGTCGGTGGGGACCAGGAAGGCGGATATGCCCTTGTGGCCGGGGGTGTCGTCGGTGCGGGCGAAGAGCAGCACCACGTCGGCCCAGGTGCCGTTGGTGATGAACATCTTGGAGCCGTTGATGACGTAGTCCCCGCCGTCCCGCACGGCCCTGGTCGTCAGGCTCCCGGCGTCCGAGCCGGTGCCCGGTTCGGTGAGGCCGAAGCAGCCCACCGCGTCGCCCGAGGTCAGCCGCGGCAGCCACCGGCGCTTCTGCTCCTCGTCGCCCCGGGCGGCGATGGTCTTCGCGACCAGGCCCAGGGAGACCGAGACGATGCCGCGGACCGAGGAGTCGCCGCGGCCGAGCTCCTCGGTCACCAGGCAGTACGCGAGGTGGTCGCCGCCCGAGCCGCCGTACTCCTCGGGGACCGTCAGCCCGAGGAAGCCGAGCGAGCCCAGCTTCTTCACGATCGACTTGTCGACGCTCTCGGCCCGGTCCCACTCGACGACGTGCGGGGCGATGTCACGGGCGACGAAGTCCTTGGCGAGCTGCCGGACGGCTTCCTGCTCCTCGCTGAGCTCCAGGTTCATCGTTCGACCCTCCAGTTTTAATTAGCACTGCTAGTTTTATGACCTGGCCCTACTATGTGCCGCATGGCCCGCCCGCGCAAGCCCCTCCTCAGCAGAGACCGCATCATCGCGACAGCGGGTGCCCTCGTGGACGCCGAGGGGCTCGACGCCGTCTCGACCCGCCGGCTGGCGGCCGAGCTCGGGGTCAGCGGGCCGTCGCTCTACAACCACTTCCGCAACAAGGACGAGATCCTGGACGCCGTCGCCGACGCGGTCTCCGCACAGGTCGATCTGTCGATGTTCGACGAGTCCGACAGCCGTGACTGGCGGGCCGCCCTGCACGACTGGGCGGTCTCCTACCGTGCGGCGCTCACCGAGCACCCGCACATCGTCCCGGTGCTGGCCCAGGGCCCCGGCCGCCGCCCGGCGGGCCTGCGGGTCGCGGACGCGGTGTTCGGCGCCATGGTCCGCGCGGGCTGGCCGCCCGCCCAGGCCACGTACATCGGCGCGCTGATGCGCTACTTCATCACCGGCTCGGCGCTCGGCTCCTTCGCCCGGGGCTTCGTGGACGACGAGACCGCGTACGACCCCGCCGACTATCCGCACCTCGGCCAGGCCCACCTGCTGGCCGAGCGCCGCCAGCAGGTCGACGAGGGGGCGTTCGAGACGGGCCTGCGGGCGCTGATCGACGGCCTCGCCCTCCAGTACACGCCGCCCGCGGCGGCCGGGACCGTTCGGCCCGCGCCGAAGCGTTCCTGACGCATCCTGGAACACATGGCATACCCCGACCCGGCCGCGCCCCGGCTCGCCGCCCTGGCCGCGCCACTGGGCATCGAGCCGGACACTATTCGGTAGGTGCCGAAGCCTCGCGGCCTTACCGTCGGACCCATGACGACTACCCCCGCCCCGCGCTCCGACTGGCGGGCCCCCGCCGCCGCCTGCACCACCGTGGTCCTGTGGGCCTCCGCCTTCGTCTCCATCCGCAGCGCGGGCGAGGCCTACTCCCCGGGCGCGCTGGCCCTCGGGCGCCTGCTGACCGGCTCCCTGGCCCTGGGCGCGCTCCTGCTCGTACGGCGCGAAGGCCTTCCGTCCCGGGCCGCCTGGCCGGGGATCATCACCTCCGGGCTCCTGTGGTTCGGCCTGTACATGGTGGTGCTCAACTGGGGTGAGCAGCAGGTGGACGCGGGGACGGCCGCCATGGTCGTGAACATCGGGCCCCTCCTGATCGCACTGCTCGGCGCCCGGCTGCTCGGCGAGGGACTGCCACGCCGGCTGGTGCTGGGCATGGCCGTGTCCTTCTCGGGCGCCGTGGTCGTGGGGCTCTCCATGTCGGGGAAGGGCAGTTCCTCGGTCCTGGGCGTGGGTCTCTGTCTGCTGGCCGCGGTGGCGTACGCGGCCGGGGTCGTCGGCCAGAAGCCCGCGCTGGGGCATGGATCGGCGCTCCAGATCACCACGTTCGGCTGCCTGGTCGGCACGGTGGCGTGCCTGCCGTTCTCCGGTGCGCTGCTCTCGGACGCAGCCGACGCGCCGCTGTCCGCGACGCTGAACATGGTCTATCTCGGCCTCTTCCCGACCGCGCTGGCGTTCACCACCTGGGCCTACGCGCTGGCCCGCACCACCGCCGGGCGGATGGGCGCCACCACCTACGCGGTGCCCGCGCTCGTCGTGGTGATGGCGTGGCTGCTGCTGGACGAGGTGCCCGCGCTGCTCACCATCGGCGGCGGGCTGCTCTGCCTTGCCGGGGTGGCGGTGTCCCGGACGCGTCCGCAGACTGGTCCGACGCGGAGGAATCCGGCCCGGTCGATGGAGGGACCCCGTCATGACGCGGAGCGCCGAGCGGCGGAGCGGCCGTAGCCACGGAACGAAGAAGGCGAAGCGGCCGGAGAGCGGGGGGAAGCGGAAGCAGGCGTCCGCCGGGGGCGGCCTGCCCCTGGTGACGCCCGAGGGCCCGGCCCGCGACGCCTGGCGGGAGGACTACCCGTACGACAGGAAGCTGGGCCGCGAGGCGTACGACACGTCCAAGCGGGCCCTCCAGATCGAACTGCTCAAGCTCCAGCACTGGGTCAAGGAGCACGACGAGCGCCTCGTCATCCTCTTCGAGGGGCGCGACGCCGCGGGCAAGGGCGGCACGATCAAGCGGTTCACCGAGCACCTCAATCCGCGCGGCGCGCGGGTGGTGGCGCTGGAGAAGCCCTCCGAACGCGAGCGCACCCAGTGGTACTTCCAGCGGTACGTGGCCCATCTCCCGGCGGCCGGGGAGATCGTGCTCTTCGACCGGTCCTGGTACAACCGGGCCGGTGTGGAGCGGGTGATGGGGTTCTGCACGACCCCCGAGTACCTCGAATTCATGCACCAGGCGCCGGGGTTCGAGCGGATGCTCGCGCGCGACGGCATCCATCTGGTGAAGCTCTGGTTCTCCGTCTCGCGCAACGAGCAGCGCAGCCGGTTCCTGGCCCGGCAGACCGATCCGGTGCGGCAGTGGAAGCTGAGCCCGGTGGACCTCGCCTCGCTCGACAAGTGGGACGCGTACACGGAGGCGAAGGAGCTGATGCTCTTCCACACGGACACGGCGGACGCGCCCTGGACGGTGGTGAAGAGCAACGACAAGAAGCGGGCCCGGCTGGAGGCGATCCGGCACGTGCTGCACCGCTTCGACTACCCGGACAAGGACGCGTCGGTGGCCCGGGAGCCGGACCCGCTGATCGTGGGCCCGGCCTCCCGGCTGTTCGAGAAGGGCGAGACGTCGGCCCGGCCGCTGCCGACGGGCCGGTCGCGCGACAGCCTCTGACTCCTGCCCTAGAAGACCACCAGGGCGCGGCCGCCCTTTCCGGCGATCATGTTGTCGAAGGCCGCCGGGATACCGTCCAGCGCGATCCGCTCGGTGACCATCATGGAGAGGTCGAAACGGCCCGCCCCGATGTGGTCGGCCAGCACCGGCAGATCACGGGCCGGGTCGCTGTTCCCGTACACGCAGCCCGTCAGGGAGCGGCCCCAGTGGAAGATCTCCAGGGCGTTGAAGGTCACCTCCTGGTCCTTGCCGCCGATGCCGACGACCGTGGTGCGGCCGCCCCGGCGGGTGGACTCCCACGCGGTACGGATGGTGGCGGCGCGGCCGACGCACTCGATCGCGACGTCCGCGCCCTGACCGCCGGTGAGGCCGCGGATCTCGCGGGGTGTGGTGGCGGAGGCGATGACGTAGTCGGTGGCGCCCGCCCGCCGGGCCAGCTCCTCCTTCTCCGGGGAGACGTCCACCGCGATGATCCGCGAGGCGCCCGCGATCCGGGCGGACTGCAGCACCGCGAGGCCCACCCCGCCGACACCGAACACCACGACGGACTCACCCGCGCGGACCTGCGCGCTGTGGTGGACCGCGCCGTACCCGGTCAGCACCGCGCAGCCGAGCAGGGCGGCGTCGGTGAGCGGGATGCCGTCCGGGGCGGGCAGCACGCAGTTCGCGGCGACGACGGTCTCCTGCGCGAAGGCGGCGACGTTCAGCCCGGGGTGCAGCTCGGTGCCGTCGGCGGTGCGGGCGTGGATGTTCGCCGCGCCGGCCAGGGCGTTGGCGCAGAGCCAGACCTCGCCGATCCCGCAGTGGTGGCAATTCCCGCAGGAAGGGGCCCAGTTGAGCACCACGGCATCGCCGGGCGCGACACGGGTGACGCCGTCGCCCACGGAGACGACGGTGCCCGCTCCCTCGTGGCCGAGGACGGCGGGCACCGGCACCCGCATGGTGCCGTTGGACAGCGAGAGGTCGGAGTGGCAGACCCCGGCGGCTGCGAGACGGACCCGGACCTGGCCGGGTCCTGGTTCCGGAAGGGTGATGCCGGTGATCTCCAGCGGAGCTCCGACGGCGGGCAGTACGGCGGCGCGGACCACGGACTTGCTCCTTGCTGATCGAGGAGTGCGGACTCGGGGCGGTGCGGACTCGGGCGGTAACGGGCTCAGAACTGGAGGGACTTGGTCTGGAGGTACTCCGCGAGGCCGTGGAGACCGAGCTCGCGGCCGACGCCGGACTGCTTGTAGCCGCCGAAGGGGGCGAGCGGGTTGAAGCGGCCGCCGTTGATGTCGACCTGTCCGGTGTCCATCCGGCGGGCGAAGGCGACGGCCTCCGCGTCGTCGGCGGCCCACACGGCGCCGGCGAGCCCGTACACGGTGCCGTTGGCGATCCGCAGGGCGTCGTCCTCGTCCTCGTACTTCAGGATCGAGAGGACCGGGCCGAAGATCTCCTCCTGGGCGATGGTCATGTCCGGGGTGACATCGGCGAAGACGGTGGGGCTGACGTAGTAGCCGGTGCCGAGCGGCGCGTCGGGGCCGCCCGCGACGACGCGGGCGCCCTCCTCGATGCCCTTCTCGATGTAGCCGCGGACCCGGGCCTGCTGCTTGGCGTTGACGAGCGGGCCGACGCGCTCGCCGGGTACGTACTTCGCGACGGCCGTCGCGGCGAGGGCGACCGCCTCCTCGTACCGGTCGGCGTCCACCAGCATCCGGGTCCAGGCACTGCACGTCTGGCCGGAGTTGGACATCACGTTGGCGACGCCGACGTTGACCGCCTTGGCGAGATCGGCGCCGGGCAGGATGACGTTGGCGGACTTCCCGCCGAGCTCCAGGGCGACGCGCTTGACCGCGCCGCCCGCGGTGGCGCCGATCTGCTTCCCGACGGCGGTGGACCCGGTGAAGGAGACCAGGTCCACGTCCTCGTGCGCGGCGAGGGCCTGTCCGGCGACCGGGCCGAGGCCGGTCACCAGGTTGAAGACCCCGGCGGGCAGACCGGCCTCCGCGGTGGCCTCGGCGAAGAGCTGAGCGGTGAGCGGGGTGTCCTCCGCGGGCTTGAGGACGACGGTGCAGCCCGCGGCGAGCGCGGGGGCGACCTTGGCGACGATCTGGTGCAGCGGGTAGTTCCACGGGGTGATCGCGCCGACCACACCGACGGGCTCCAGGAGCACGGTGGAGTTGCCGTGCCGCTCCTCGAAGGCGTACGTCGCGGCCAGTTCGGCGTACGAGCCGGCGACCAGCACCGGCACGCCCGCGTGCACCATCTGCGACATCGGCAGCGGTGAGCCCAGTTCGGCGGTGACCGTCTCGGCGATCTCGTCCTTGCGGGCCGCCAGCACGTCGCGCAGCGCGCCGATCCGGGCGGCGCGCTCGGCCGGCGGGGTCGCGGCCCAGCCGGGGAAGGCGGCGCGCGCGGCCCGTACCGCGTCATCGACGTCGGCCGCCGTTCCGGCCGGGACGTGGGCGATGACCTGCTCGTCCGCCGGATTCACGACCGCGATCGTGTCCGCCCCCGCGGGCTGCCGCCATTCGCCGCCGATGTACATACCGTCGTGGGCCTTCATGGTGTTCCTCCCGGGCACGGTGACGGACAGGGTCGTCCACGCCCCAAACTAGCGCTGTTAGTTTTCAGGCGCCAGAGACAAGGGTAACGTGTGGTCCCCCGTTTCACCCGGGAGTGGGCGGGGTGGCCTCCTTCTCCGTCGAACGGTCGAGCCCGGCGCCTCGGTTACGTGTCCAGCCCGGGGACGTCCTTCGGCAGCGGGCAGATCCGGCGCCCCTGGTGGTCGAAGACGTACAGGTGCGCCAGGTCCACCAGGAGCGGGACCTGGCCCCCGGTGCGCAGCCGCATGTCGGGGCCGGTGCGCACGACGAGGTCGCTGGCCGTGACCGCGGGGCGGTCGGGGCTGCGCGCCCCTGGCGGCAGCGCCTCGGGACCCGGCTCGTCCAGGACGGCGACGGGACCGCTGACGTACCCGGTGGCGCGTTCCCTGAGGCGTTCCAGCACGCCGGCTCCGCCTTCGGCGCGGCGCCTTCGCGGGATGCCGCGTTCCTGGCGGGCGGATTCCAGATCGGGCACCACGGCGGGCTGTGAACCGGTGTTGAGGTGGACCAGTGCCTCGTGCCCCTGGTACTCGACGTGCTCGACGATGCCGCTGAGCGCGACCTCCCCGGGGCGGGCCTGGCTGGGCGGGGCGATCCGGACCGCTTCCGAGCGCAGTCCGACGATGATCCGGCGGCCCTGCTGGATGCGGAGCAACTGGTGGTCGGGGCTGAGCGGTTCGGGCAGCGGGAGGCGCTGGCGGCCGAGGTCGATCGACATCCGGCCCTCCAGGGGCGCGTGGACGACCGCCTGGAGCAGATTGATCCGCGGGGTGCCGATGAACGCGGCGACGAACACGTTCTCCGGCAGGGCGTACACCTCGCGCGGCGGGCTGACCTGTTGGAGCACTCCCCCGCGCATCACGGCGACCCGGTCGCCCAGTGACATCGCCTCGGCCTGGTCGTGGGTCACGTAGACCGTGGTGACGCCGAGTTCCTTGGTGAGCTGCGATATCTCGGCGCGCAGATGGTTGCGGAGCTTCGCGTCGAGGTTGGAGAGGGGCTCGTCCATCAGGAAGGCGGAGGGCCGGCGCGAAATGGCCCGGCCCATGGCGACCCGCTGGCGCTCGCCGCCGGAGAGCTGGCCGGGGAGCCGGTCCAGGACGCGCTCGATCCCGAGCATCCTGGCCGTGTTCTCGATGCGCTCGTTGTGGTCCTGGCGCGGGTTCTCCAGCTTCAGCGGGAAGCCGATGTTGGCCCGGTTGGTCATGGTCGGGTACAGCGCGAAGTTCTGGAAGACCATGGCCATCCCGCGTTCGCGGGGCGAGAGGTGGTTGGCCGGTTCACCGTCGAGCAGCACCTCGCCCTCGGAGACGTCCTCAAGACCGGCGATCATGCGGAGCACGGTCGATTTCCCGCAGCCGGAGGGGCCGAGCAGGACGACGAACTCGCCCGGGTCGATGGAGAGCGAGAGGCGGTCGACGGCACGCGAGGACCGCCCGTACGCCTTGCTGACATTGTTCAGAGTGATGGCGCGAGTCATGTGGTTCCGCCCGGAAGGATGGTGGTGGAGCGGTGGGGAGCGGCAGCAGTGGCCTGAAATTAACCCACTGGGCGGGGTGAGGGAATGACTCGCGCAAAGGTCGCCGGGCACTGGGCCGGGTTCGGGGCCGCGCCGGACCGGCCCGCAGGGCTTCGGTCAGCCTGCGGGTGTCACGGTGACGGGGATGCCGTTGAGCACGGCGGTGCCGGAGAGCGGATCGAGCCGGGTGCCGTCGAGCAGCTGGTTGACGTTGACGCCGGGCGTCGCCGCGGCGACGGACATCCGGGTGCCGGGGCGGCTGTGCCCCCAGCCGTGCGGGAGGCTCACCACGCCCGTCCGTACCCCGTCGGTGATCTCGACCGGGGCCGTCAGCTCACCGCCGTCCCCCGTGACGGTGGCGGCAGCACCGTCCGCCAGTCCGAGCCGCGCCGCGTCCTCGGGGTGCATCTGGAGGGTGCAGACGTTGGAACCGCCGGTGAGCGCGGCGACGTTGTGCATCCAGCTGTTGTTGGAGCGCAGGTGGCGGCGGCCGATGAGGACGAGCGCGTCGGGGTCGGTACGGCCCGCGAGGGCGTCGCGCAGCCGGGGCAGGTCGGCGGCGATGGGCGCGGGGAACAGCTCGACGCGTCCACTGCGGGTGGTGAGGATCTCGGGGACCCGGGAGGTGAGGGGGCCGAGGTCGATGCCGTGGGGGTGGGCGAGCAGCCGTTCCAGGGTGAGGCCGTCGGGGTCGGCGCCGAAGCCGTCGCCGTACGGGCCGAGGCGCAGCATCAGGTCGAGGCGGCGTTCGGGGCCGGTGCGGCCGGTGAGCGCGGCGGCGAGTTCGGCGGGGGCCCGGCCGTGCACGGGCGAGTGGGGGTCGGCGACGGTCTTGCCGAGGGTCCGGTCGATGACCATGGCGTCCACCGCGTCCGGCTCCGCGCCGTGCATCCCGGAGACGGCCAGGACGAGCCGGGCGAGGATCTCGCCCTCGTCCATCCGGTCGGCGTCCAGGGGGACGGCGGGCCGGTTGTAGCGGACCTGGTTGCGCACGGCCAGGGTGTTGAACGCGAAGTCGAAGTGAGCGCTCTGCGAGGGCGGCGGCGGGGGGAGCAGCACATCGGCGTGGCGCGAGGTCTCGTTGAGGTACGGGTCGACGCTCACCATGAAGTCGAGCCCGTCGGCCAGCGCCCGGTCGAGCCGGTCGCCGTCGGGCGCCGAGAGCACGGGGTTGGCGGCCAGGACGATCAGTGCGCGGATACGCCCCTCCCCCGGTGCGGTGATCTCCTCCGCCAGTGCGGAGATGGGCAGTTCGCCCTTGGCCTCGGGGTACCCGGAGACCCGGCTCGACCAGCGCCCGAGGGCGAATCCCTTGCCGGGGGCGGCGGGTCGCGGGGCGCGGGCGGTGGCGGAGAGCGGGAAGAGGGCGCCGCCGGGGCGGTCGAGGTTGCCGGTGAGGATGTTGAGGACGTCGACGAGCCAGCTGGCGAGGGTGCCGTGTTCGACGGTGCAGCTGCCGATCCGGCCGTAGACGGCGGCGGTGGGGGCGGCCGCGAGCTCCCGGGCGATCGTGCGGATGGTTCCGGCGTCCACGTCACAGGCCGCGGCCACCGCCTCGGGCGGGAAGTCCCGCACCGCTTCCGCGACTTGATCGATCCCCTGGACGTGGTCCGCGAGCGCGCCGGGGTCGGTCAGCTTCTCCTCGAACAGTACGTGGGTGAGGGCGGCGAGCAGGAGGGCGTCGGTTCCGGGCCGGATGGCGACATGCCGGTCGGCGAGGCGCGCGGTGCGGGTGCGGCGGGGGTCGACGACGGTGAGGCTGCCGCCGCGGCGGCGCAGCGCCTTCAGCTTGCCGGGGAAGTCGGGGGCGGTGCAGAGGCTGCCGTTGGATTCGAGCGGGTTGGCGCCGAGCAGCAGCAGATGCCCGGTGCGGTCGAGGTCCGGGACCGGGATGGAGTTCGGGTCACCGAAGAGCAGCCCGCTGGAGACGTGCTTGGGCATCTGGTCCAGGGTGCTCGCGGTGAACAGGGCCCGGGTGCGCAGCGCGCCGAGCAGGGCGGACGGGTAGAGGGCCCCGGCCATGGTGTGCACGTTGGGGTTGCCGAGGACGACGCCGACGGCCTGCGGGCCGTGCTCCTCGGTGACGGCGGGCAGGGCGCGGGCGATCGCGTCGAACGCCTCGCTCCAGCTCGCCTCCGTCAGGACACCGTTCCTGCGGACGAGCGGGGTGCGCAGCCGGTCGGGATCCTCGTCGAGTCCGCCGATGGAGGCGCCCTTGGGGCAGATGAAGCCGTGGCTGAACACGTCGTCACGGTCACCGCGGGCGCCGGTGACCCTGCTCCCCTCGATGGTGAGGGTGAGTCCGCAGGTGGCTTCGCAGAGGGGGCAGATGCGCAGGGCGGTGCGGGTACGGCTGGGGTCGTGCGGCATGGGCCCTCCCCGGGGCGGCGGCGTTGAGGCGCGTACGTGGTCGACCGGGGCCGAGCATACCGACCGGTACGCATGGTGGGGAGGTGTTGCGGCGAGCCGGTTGTCCGGCCCTCCGCCCGGGGCGGGCCGGACGCCGTGCACCGGGCGGACTCACTCCAGTACGCGCGCCAGATACGCCTGGATCAGCACCCGGGTCTCGGTGACGATCGCCTCGTCGCCGGCCGGGGCCATGCGGAAGGCGAGCTTGAGCAGGGCGTCGGTGGCCTCCACGCAGACCAGGACGGTGCGCAGCAGATCCTCGTCGGACGTACGGCCCAGATGCCCGGAGATGAGGTCCGCGAGCCGGCTCGCGACCCGGTGATTGGCGTCGTCGGCCGGGTCCTCGTCGGGTGCCGGTGCGCCGAAGTCGATGAGCGCGAAGCCGGGTACGGAACGTTTCATCGCCAGGTACTCGTCGAGTACCGCATCGATGGCGCGGTGCCAGTCGCCGGCCGGGATGCTGACCAGCCGGGCCTTGATGCGCTCGGCGTAGCTGTCCAGATTGCGGAGGGCGAGGGCGTCGGCGAGGGCGCGCTTGTTGGAGAAGAACCGGTAGACGGAGCCGATGGGGACTTCGGCGCGCACGGCCACGGCCCGGGTCGAGAGCTGCTCGTAGCCGGTCTCGTCGAGGAGTTCGGCGCAGGCGTCGAGAATCCGGGCGAGGCGCTCGGCGCTGCGCTGCTGCACGGGGGCGCGGCGGAGGTTCGTGTTCGCATGGGGCACGGACTCCATGATGCCGTGGGCCTCCTTCGCCGGGCACGAGGGTGCGGACCGGCCTCAGGCGATGAGCAGGCTCAGCCCGCCGATGGTGTACGCGATCATCAGGATCAGCAGGGGGAGTTGGCCGGCTATCGCGCGTCCGGGCGGGAAGAGCCGTACGGAACGGTCATGGGCGGCGACGACTCCGAGGACGTGGCCGAGGACGATCGCGAGGACCTGGAGGGTGGCGACACCGCCCGGCCCCAGGAGCGGTTCGGGCGGAGCCGGATTGTCAGTGCCGAGTGCCACCATGACCGTACGTGGACCTTCGGTGACGAAGAGCGTGAAGTAGTGGGCGACGAGATAGCCGAGGGCGATCGGGACGAGCGAGTGCGCGAAGGCGGTGAGGGGGTGCGGCAGTTGGCCGGAGAGCAGCCGGGTGGCCCCGGCGCAGAGCGCGTAGAGGGTGGCGACGAGGGCGACGGCGCCCAGAAGCCCGAGCGTGGCCGCGGTGGTGCGGCCCAGGGGGGAGGTCTGGACGGTGGTGATCCAGGAGGGTGCGTCGGAGAAGCCGTCGTAGGCGGTGGAGCCGAGCATGACGCAGACGGTGGCGACGAGCCCGGGGAGTTGTGGCGTGGCGTCGAGTCCGTTGAACGGGGACCGCAGGACGAGGCGGCGGTCGGCGGGGCGGCGGCCGAGCGGGGAGAGCCTGGCGAGGAGTCCCGAATAGACCTCGAAGGCGTCGGCGTGGTCGAACCAGCGGGCGCCGTGGCGGGCGGCGCCCACGAGGTGGACGACGGAGTACAGGCCGAGGAAGAGCAGCAGTGCGGTGGGTGACGCGGGGTCGGGGGCGACGAGTTCCAGCCAGGTGAAGGCGAGCAGCCCGGCCGCAGCGGGCCACGTCCCGAGGCGTGCGGGCACGGGACGGCCCGCGTCGGGGTCGCGCCCCCGTACGCGGCAGGCCAGGAGGTGGAGGGTGCGCAGGGGGTTGAGCAGCCGCCAGACGGGGCCGAGCAGCAGCGAGGCCGGGACGAGCCCGACCCAGAGGAGTACGTAGACGGCGCCGGGGGCCGGATTGCGGTCCGGGCCGGCCGGGCCGAGGAGGAGGTACAGCACGACGTACAGCGCGGCGGCCAGGCCGAGCGCGCGGGCCACAGCGCGGGTGGCACGCGCGTCGGCCGCGCGCTGGACGGCGGCCGGCAGCGGGCGGCCCGCCAGTCCGCCGCGGAACCGGGAGGCGGACCAGAGCAGGCCGAGTGCGAGAAAGGAGACGAACAGCGCGGCGAAGGCGCCCGCGAACGCGTAGAAGGGCGAGAGCGGCAGGTCGTGCTGGGCGCCGATGCCATGGGCGAGGACGCGCACGGCATCCGCACCGGCACCGGCGGCGGTATCGCCGCCGGTGCCGCTACCGCCGCCCGGACCGGCCGTCACCGTACGACGAGTTGGGTCAGGAGCAGATCGGACTCATGCGTCTCGACCTCGAAGAGCCCGGTGCGGTCGGCGGTGAACGTGAGCGTGACGGTCCTGCCCGCGGGCAGCCGCGCCTCCTTGTCGTAGCCGTGCACGTGCAGGGTGTCGTCGTGGTCGCTGCGGACCCGGAGCCGCACGGTCCGACCCTTCTTGATCTCGGCGCGCCCCGGCGCCGGGCTGACCTTGCCGTCGCGGACGGAGATCTCCAGCGTGGTGCCGGGGGCGGGCTCGGCGGGGGTGGACGCGGGCGGGGTCGTCGCCGTGGCGGTGAGGGCGGCGGTGGCCTGGACCGGGGTGGAGCCGACGGCCCAGGCGGTGTGGTCGTCGGCGTAGAGCCGGGCGGTGAGTTCGGTGCCGCCCCCGGCGCCGCGGAGCAGGGACTCCGGCAGGTGGAACCAGGCTCCGTAGACCCGGGCGAGCGGATGGCCGTCGAGGAAGAGGCGGGCGTGGCCCCGGCCGAGAAGTGCACCGCCGCCCACGCTGTCCGGGGTGAACCGGAAGTTCCGTACCGAGAGGTGGACGTTCCAGCCGTCCTCCGAGTCCGGCCGCACGGCGACGGTCACCTCCGGCGCGCCCTTGGCGTCGACCTGACGCAGGCGGTGACCGGAACCGTCGTCCGAGGACAGAAGCCGGCCGACGCTGCCGGTGGCCTGCTCATGGCTGGTGCCGGGCTTGTGATGTGTGGTGGCCCGTCCGCCGCAGGCACCCGCGCCGAGCACGAGGGCGGCCGCGGTGAGCACGGAGAGGGCGGCCCTGCGGCCGGTCCGCGGTCGCGACCGCGGGGCAGTCTGCACCTGATTCTGAAGGCGTGTCACGAGGCGTCTCCGTCCGGGGCGGGAGCCGGGGGACTCTGCGGCGGCGAGGTGCCGTCCGGGGCGGAAGCAGAGGCGGAAGCAGAGGCAGAGTCAGGCGCTGAGGCAGAGGGGGCACCGGCGGCCGGAACCCGCTCCGGGCCCGCCCGGCCCGTGCCCGCACCGCCGTCCGGAACCGGCTTCCCGGTTTCCCGCTCGCCGTGCCGGGCGGCGGCCACCACGGCCCACACCACCCAGACCACGCCGAGCAGGCCCCGCACCCAGGCGGGACTCAGCGGGATCCACGGGATCATGAACACGCCCTTGTCCAGTGCGTCGAGGAGCGTGAGCGCGCCCAGCACCACCGTGGTCCAGCCCAGGCCCGGCCGCTCCCGCCGCAGGACCAGCCCGATGCCCGTCCACCAGAGCCCGGTCAGGAGCAGCGCGACGGCGGGCAGGTACGAGGAGGCGAGCCCCATGGTCGACCCGGCGACGTCCAGGCCGAGGCCGATGAGACCGAGGACCGAGGCCGCCGTGGCGAGCCTGCTCGATCGCAGCCTGCGCCACCACAGCACGCCGCCGACCAGCACGAGCACCACCGCGATGCCCAGGGCCGCCTGGAACTCGATGCGCTCGATCCCGCGTGCCCCGTACCAGTCGCAGCCGGCCGGCAGCCGGCGCGCCTGCACGTTGTAGTCGGCGCAGACGAGCAGTTGGGCGAGCTTGACGGGCTCGCCCGCCAGGCGGTCGGTGCGGCCGGTGACCGCGCCGCGTTCGTCGCCGCAGGCGGGCAGCGAGCGGGGCGTGGAGGGGCCGGCGTCCGACTGCCAGCAGTTGCCGTCGCCCTGGCCGTCCCACCACACATCGGCGTGGTTGGGCCGCGCGTTGCCCGCCTTGTCCACGCCGAGATGGTTGTTGGCGTACCGGTTGTGGTGCGAGGTGTCGGTCTGCTTGCCGAGGGCGCTCTCGCCGCGGATGAAGGCGGGGACTGC
Source organism: Streptomyces sp. NPDC091387 (assembly GCF_044756945.1). Classification (NCBI taxonomy): domain Bacteria; kingdom Bacillati; phylum Actinomycetota; class Actinomycetes; order Kitasatosporales; family Streptomycetaceae; genus Streptomyces; species Streptomyces sp. NPDC091387. The sequence continues at coordinate 371,893 of NZ_JBIVTZ010000005.1, forward strand.
GCTCAGGAAGAAGGCGGCGCGCTGCTGCCCGTAGACCCAGTTGTTCTCGTAGATGTTCCAGTTGCCGCCCGCGGTGATGATGCCGGTGCCCGGCGGCATGGAGATCTGCGGGCAGACCACACCGTTCTCGTAACCGCGCTCGACCGGCGGCTTGGCGCAGGTGCCGTCGGCGACGTACGGGTAGTAGTCGGCGTTGTTGTCGTGGATCAGGTTGCGCTCGAAGCGGGCGTGGTTCTGCGGCAGCCCCGGGTGGCCGGGGAAGGCGCTGTCCATCGAGGCGCCGCCCATGTTGTGGTCGAACTCGTTGTCGTGGACGTAGACGGAGTCACCGGCGGTGCCGGAGTAGCCGACCATGTTGTGGTGGCTGTGGCAGCCGGTGATCTCGATGGAGTAGCGCGGGACCTTGTAGCCGTAGCCGTCGTTGATGTCGGACGCGCTGCCCGGGTAGATGCCGGAGTCGCCGTTCCCGTACGACTCGCAGTTCTTGTAGAGGCCGTGGTCGCTGGCGAAGGTCAGGAAGCCGTACTCGTCGTTCCAGCGGGTCAGTACGTCGTCGATGACGAAGCCGTCCTGGGCCAGGATGTACAGCGAGTTGAAGGTGGTGCGCTGGGCGGTGAAGTTCTTGAAGTAGACGCCGTCGGAGCCGTCCGCCCGGACCGCGTTGAGCTTCCGGTACTTGGCGTCGATGACGACGTCGGTGCGCTCGGCACCGGTGCCCTCGATCTGGAGGTCCTTCTTGCCGAGGATCGCCACCAGGTTCTGGTTGTGCGGACACTTCGCCTGCTGGGCGTAGCTCAGGATCTGGTAGCCGAGCTGGGAGTTGGGGGCCTTCAGCCGGGCGCACTCCCCGGCCGGCGCCGGCAGCGAGGGCTCCTCCTCGTAGAGGCCGGGCAGGATCGCGATGTTCTTTCCTGGCTCGGTGACCGCGTCGACGGCCTGCTGGAGATGGCGGTAGCCGGACGTCTGGCACCGGTCGAAGAGCTTGAGGTTCCTGGACCGCAGGGCGTCGGGGAAGCCCGATATCCGGTGCTCGAAGTCGGCCCGGTCGCTCTTGCAGACCAGGAGGTCCGGCTCGCCGCCTCGGTGCTCGGGGACGCTGCCGGTTCCGTCGGGCAGGGTGACCGGCCGTTCCTCGTGCGCCTGGGCGGCCGGGACCGCGAGGAGGGCGGCGGCGAGCGCCGCCAGGATCACCAGAAGTCTTCGTGTCCACGACATGTGCCGGAGAGTAGAGCATTGTTCAACTTTTGGAACCCCCCTGCGCACGACGAATGCCGTTGACTCACCTCCTTTTGATTCCTACGGTTACCCATAGGATTCCTTCGGCACCGGGAGCGCACATGAGCGGCATCGAGCAGGCGAGGAAGACGGCGGAAGGGCTGCGGCATTCCGCGGGTTTCGGCAATCAGCACAGCTCGGAGGCGGCGCAGGGGGCACTGCCGCACGGCCGCAACTCACCGCAGCGCGCACCCCTGGGGCTCTACGCGGAGCAGCTGAGCGGCTCGGCCTTCACCGAGCCGCGCGCCCACAACCGGCGCTCGTGGCTCTACCGGATCCGCCCCTCCGCGGCCCATCCGCCGTTCCGCCGGATCGACAACGGGGCCGTCCGCACCGCCCCGTTCACCGAATCCGTCCCCGATCCCAACCGGCTGCGCTGGGACCCCCTCCCGGAGCCCTCGCCCGGTACGGACTTCCTGTCCGGCCTCTGGACGCTGGGAGGCAACGGCGACGCGGTGCAGCGCAGCGGCATGGCCGTGCACCTCTACCACGCCAACTCCTCGATGAAGGACCGGGTGTTCAGCGACAGTGACGGCGAGCTGCTGATCGTCCCCGAGCACGGCGGCCTCCTGCTCCGCACCGAACTGGGCCTGCTGCGCGCCGAACCGGGCCATGTCGCGCTGATCCCGCGCGGCGTCCGCTTCCGGGTCGAGCTGCTCGACGCCACCGCGCGCGGCTACGTCTGCGAGAACTACGGCCAGCCCTTCGTCCTCCCCGAACTGGGCCCGATCGGCGCCAACGGCCTCGCCAACGCGCGGGACTTCCTCGCACCCGTCGCCGCGTACGAGGACGTGGAGCGCCCGGTCGAGGTGGTCAACAAGTTCTGCGGCAACCTCTGGTCGGCGACGTACGACCATTCGCCGCTCGACGTGGTCGCCTGGCACGGCAACCACACCCCGTACGTCTATGACCTGCACCGGTTCAACGTGATCGGCTCGATCAGCTACGACCACCCGGACCCGTCGATCTTCACGGTGCTGACCTCGCCGTCGGACACCCCCGGTCTGGCCGGGGTCGACTTCGTGGTGTTCGCCCCGCGCTGGCTGGTCGGCGAAAACACCTTCCGGCCGCCGTACTTCCACCGCAACGTGATGAGCGAGTACATGGGCCTGATCGAGGGCGCGTACGACGCGAAGACGGCCGGCAAGGGGGGCTTCGTGCCCGGCGGCGGCTCGCTGCACAACATGATGTCGGCGCACGGCCCCGACCGGGAGACCTTCGACCGGGCGAGCTCGGCGGAGCTGAAGCCGCAGAGGATCGACGACGGCCTGGCCTTCATGTTCGAGACCCGCTGGCCCGTCACGGCGACCGGGCAGGCCGCGACCGCCGGACACCTCCAGCACGGCTACGACGAGGTGTGGCAGGGTCTGAGCCGCAACTTCAGGCCGTGACGGGCCGCGCAAGAGCCGGCCACGACGAATACAGGTGACCCAAGGTGCCGCAGCCCCCTCTGAAGCCCCCCGCGCCCCAGGGGGCCGCCTTCGCGCCCGACTCGCTGGTCCTGAACCGCAAACTGCCGCTGTGGTACCAGGTCTCGCAGTCGTTGCGGGCCTCCATACTGGGCCGCACCCCGGACGCCACACTGCGGCTGCCGACCGAGGAGCGGCTCGCCGCGCACTACGGCGTCAGCGTCCTCACCATGCGTCAGGCACTCAAGGAGCTGGAGACGGAGGGGCTGATCAGCCGGCACCGGCGGCGCGGCACGTTCATCGAACCGCGCGCCCGCCGGGTGTCACCGGTCCGGCTGCTCGGCTCGATCGACGCGATCGTCGCCCAGCAGTCCGGCGAGCTGACCACGGTGCTCGACCACGGCCCGTTCGCCGTTCCGGGTGATGTCGCGGAGTACTTCCCCGGCTGCGCGGAGGTCGTCGGCTACCGGCGGCTGCGGTGCGACGAGGAGAGCGGCGAGCCCACCAACTGGGCCCGGAACTGGATCCATCCGGAGGTCGCGGCCGGGCTCGACCCCGCCGATCTCGACCGCTGGCCGATGACGAAGGTGCTGCGCGACCGGGTCGGTGTCCGGATCGCGAGGATCACCGACACGGTCGAGGCCCGGCTCGCGGACCCGGTCACCGCCGACCTGCTCCGGGTCCCGCTGCTCAGCCCGATCCTGTACTACACGGGCGTGACGTACGAGGAGAGCGGCCGGGTGGTCGATGTGGCGCAGATCCGTTACCGGGGCGACCGCTTCTCGTTCTCGGTCACGGTGGAGGCGCACTGACGCCCCGGCCGCCTCCGCCTCCCGGCCCACCGCACAGGCACCCTGCCGCGGCCCCGGCCGCGCCGTTACGATGCCGGGGAAGGCGGCGGACGTGGCGACGGGGAGGACGACACGGTGGCAGCACCGGCAGCGGCCGGCTCCGGCGAGGGCCCGAGCGGCCCGCTCCTCGACGACCTCATGCCCTGGTCCGTACGGCCGTTGCGGACCGGACGCCCCTGGGTGACGGCTCCGGACGCGGCCTCGCTCAGGGCCCGCTGGGACCGCCTGGTGCGGGCCGGGGACGCCGAGCGCGAGCGGCTGTTCCGGCCCACCCGTTCCCGTACCCCGCACACTCCGGTGGCCGCCCTGCCCGGACAGAACACCGGGACCGGCCGGTTCGCCCGCGAGCCCGGCCGGTGCCCGGAGCCGGTACGGATCCTGCACGGCCCGTTCGACGAGCAGTGGCTGCTCCCCGACCACCGGCTGATAGACGCCGCCCGTCCCGAACTGTGGCGGGTGGCCGACGGGCACCAGCTCTTCGCCGTCGAGCACGGCCGGGTGCCCCAGGACACCGGCCCCGCCCTGTCCGTGACGGCGCTGCTGCCCGACGGTCACTCCCCCGCGGGCCGCCCCGGCCGGATCCGTCCGCTCTACCGGCGCCCCGGCGGCCTCGAACCCAATCTGGCACCCGGCCTGCTCGCCCTGCTGCGCGACCGTCACGGGGACGCGGTCGGCGCGGAGTGCGTGCTCGCGTGGATCCTGGCGGCGGCCCGGCACTCCCCGGCCGGCTGCGTGGTGCCCCTGCCCGCGGACACGGCGCGCTGGTTGGCGGGGGTGGAGCTGGGCCGGGAGCTGCTGCGGCTCCAGTTGCGCGGGGCCCGCGGCGGGGAGCGGCCACGCCTGCCGGGCGGACGCCGCCCCTACGTGCGCGCCGCGGTGCCTCCCACCCCGTCGGACCTGTCGTACGACTCCGAGGAAGAGGCGCTGGTCCTCGGCACGGGCCGCGTCTCGCCGGTGCCTGCCGGGGCGTGGGAGTTCCGGGTCGGCGGCGTACGGATGCTGGAGCTGTGGTTCGAGCGGCGCACGACGGTGGCCGGGGCGGACGGCCTGGAGGCCGTACGGCCCCGAGTCTGGCCGCAGGAGTGGACGTCCGAGCTGCTGGAACTGATCACACTGCTCGCCCTGCTCGCCGAACTGCGGCCCCGGCAGGACGAACTGGCACACGGCCCGCGGATCGGCGCGGAGGAGCTCTGGGCGGCGGGGGTACTGCCGGTGGCGGCCGCGGCACGGCGGCCCGCGTCCGTACTCGACCACCAGGAGGAGGGCCCGGACGGGCAGTTCGCGCTGCTGTGACAGCGCGGCTACCAGCTTTCCGTTGACCCCGAGGCCGTCTACCGGCTCTCGTCCTCCTGGTACGAGTGCCGTCGGCCAGTGCTGGGATCGGCGACGTTGTGGAAGCCACGCTCCCCCAGAAGCCGCGCCGGTCCTGGGTCATGTACTCAATGGCCCGAAGCCACTTGGGCCCTTTGTAGCCACCCTGATGTTTCGTCTGCACAAGTAGGCGCGGTTGTGGCGGGAGGAGTACGCCTTTCCGCCCCCTTGGTTGCCTGCCCGCCCCGCGAGCCTCCGAGCAGGGCGGCTTTCGGTCGGAAGCTGCGGCGCCGCCGGAGGCGTCTTCGCTCGACGACATCATCGGCGCCCGGCCTGATTTGTTTCTCTTGCGTACTCCCGCTCCACGTCGGCCAGTTGCGCCCGTGCCATGCATGACGGACTACCGGACCCGCCCGCTCGACGAGCGCGAAACGCGCAGATAGATCACGACCCGACTCACCCCTAGAACACCCGCTCTAGCGACTGTGAGCGTGCTGGACGCGCCCAGCTGGACAGCGAGGCTGAGAACGGTCGTTACGTGGCTGCCCCGCCTGGTGCGCGGGGTTCGGTGTGGTGTCAGCTTCGAAGCACACCGAACCCCGCGTTTCAGATCAGGAGCCGTCGATCAGTTTCTGCACCTCGGACGGGACCTCTTTGCCAGAGTTAACGGCGAAGAACGTGGCCGTCTCCGGCGTGTCCCCAATGGCGAGGGCGACCTTGGGAGAGATGCCGTCTACTTCGTAGGCATTCTCTGACGAAACCGACTCCTCGCTCTCATCCTGACCGCCGGTGTCATCGCAGGTTGTGTGGGTTGCGACGCCGATCTTCTTCCCGGGTGTGAACCTCACGTTTGGACTCACGTCCAGATACGATCTGTCCTGATAGGTGTACAGATTGGCGCAGGAGGCATCGCCACCGCCCCCACCGCCGGCTGTGCATGCGGCTACTGACATCACCATGGCCGCCGCCACCAGCAAGCCAGTGGATCGCCCGGTCCTGCTCATACGTGTTCCCCCTCAGTGGATGCTGCAAGGAAGAAAGGCGCTTCCTCTTCCCCGAGTAACCTCGCCATCGCTCAGCACGGGAACGAGACCGTGCCCATGGTGAGGCCCTCGTGTTCCGCGGTTTGACGCAGGCAACTCGGATCAAGTTCCCTTGCCGCGCGTTTTTTCGGCCCGCGATGTGATCCCGCAGCCTGGGGCAGGCGGCAAGGATCACACTCAGGCCAACCGAGCGACGTCGGCCACTGCTCCTGGCGCACCGGCGGCGCGGCAAATTCGAGCAGCCGTCCGAAGCGCCCGCCGATATGCGGCACAGGGCCGGGACGGGCTTTGTCGGGTTGTTCCACGAACGTATGGCCGCGCTGCTTGTAGTGACGGCGTGTCGGGCAACCCGCCAGCATGACTGATGTACCAACAAGCAAGCCATAGGAAGGACTTGGTGATCCCCCCTTGCGGATAGGGCGCCGCTTTGTCCGTGCGGAGCCCCGGCACCGGACGCGGGACTACGTCCGTGGGCCACTGGGCCCGGTGGACCGCAGGCACGGCTGACAGCTCGCCGAGCACCTCGGCGCGGACGACGGAATTCCCGGTTCAGCGACTTGCTTCGGCTGGCAGGATCGAGGCCATGCCGATGGAACCCTTGGTGGCCCGAGCCCGTGAGCTCTGGGAGGAACTGGCGCGGGCGCCAGTGTCGTTCGCCCAGCCGTGCGGTGTGAATGTTGTGGTCTCCCCGCGGTCCGGGCTGTGCCCGGTTGGCTGGGTCGGAGTGGTAGCTCTGGGCGGATCAGCGATCGTGACCACGCCGAATGACAGCGCCGCCGTGATCGTTCGTGACGCACTGGGGAGGCTGCCGGTTGAGGCCGTCGTGGACGCTGCGTTGATCCGGGAGGCCCTTCCGGTCGCGCGGGTGCTCGGGCCGGCGGCGCTGTCATACGTGTCCGCAGGGGGATTCCGGCCGGCGGACACCGGTGCGTTGGCGGTGGAGCAACTGCCGGCCGTTCATCAGGATGTGCGGAGCTTGGAGCGGATGGCTGGCCATGAGGACGCTGGTGAGGCTGATCTGGAGGAGATCACGTCGCCCGCGTTCGTGGTCCGCGAGCACGGCCAGGTGGTCGCTGCTGCGGGATACCGGGCCTGGCCGAGGCGGACGGCCCATATCGGCGTACTGACGGCGCCACAAGCACGCGGACGTGGACTGGCACAGGTGACGGGCTCAGCGGCGGTCACTCACGCCCTCGCTGTCGGGCTGCTCCCGCAGTGGCGCGCCCGCCCTCCCGCCTCCCGCCGTGTTGCGGCCGTATTGGGCTTCGAGGAACTGGGTTCCCAACTCAGCGTCGAGTTCGCTTGACACGAACAACGACGAGGCCGGCTGGTCGGGCACGACCAGCGCCGTTCCGTGCTCGGCCTGCAACTTCGCGAACAGCTCACGGGGCTTGGGCTCTGTGTGCGGCAGCCGCTTGTCGAACACCTTCTTGCAGGGTGGGTCTGATCGGCTGACGGGGCCGACAGGGGCGGCGTGTCGGGGCCAACGGGGCACGGTGGCGTCGGAGTCTACGAGGGCCATGCCCTGCTGCCGCCGCCAGGCGGGTCGCAGGCCCACAGCCTCAGCGATGGAGTGTTGGATATGCGCATGCTCTGGGGCGGCGTGACCGCCGCCGCTCTGTTGATCGCGCCGCTGGGATTCCCCCTGCCATCGGCTGTGGCTGCCCCCGTGGCGGACGCCCCCCTCTACCATTCCGGTCGGGCCGTGCCGGGCCAGTACATCGTCCGGCTCGACAGGACTGCGAACGTGTCGGGGATGGTCGCAAGCCTCGGCATCAAGACGATGTTCACCTACGACACGGTGCTGCGGGGCTTCTCCGCCGCGCTGACCGGTGCGCAGCTCGACGCGGTACGCGCGACGCCCGGCGTCACGGCGGTCGAAGAGAACTCCACCGTCGCCGTGTCCGACGGCACGCGCAGCGAGCGGCAGTCCCGGGCCGCCGCCACGTCGTGGGGGCTGGACCGGATCGACCAGCGAAACCTGCCGCTCGACGGGCAGTTCAACGCCGTCGGCACCGGGGCGAACACGACGGGCTACATTCTCGACTCCGGCATCGAATTCGGCCACAGCGAGTTCGGCGGGCGCGCGGTTGCGGGCTTCGACGCGGTCGGAGACGGCCAAAACGGTCAGGACTGCAACGGCCACGGCACCCATGTGGCAGGCACGGTCGGCGGCAAGACCTTCGGGATCGCACGTTCGGCGAAGCTGGTGAGCGTGCGGGTAGTGGACTGCTCGGGCGAGGGCAGCATCGCCGGGACCATCGCGGGTCTGGACTGGGTCGCGCGGAACGCCGTACAGCCCGCGGTGCTCAACGCCTCACTCGGCGACGCCTACTCACCGGCGCTGAACCTCGCAGCCGACGCCCTGGCCGAAAGCGGCGTCCTTCCGGTGGTCGCGGCGGGCAACGACGCGAAGGACGCCTGCACTGCCTCGCCCGCGAGCGCACCCGAAGTGCTGGCCGTCGGGGCCAGCGATAGAACCGACCGCCAGACGGGCTTCAGCAATTACGGCCCTTGCGTGTCGCTGTTCGCCCCCGGGCAGGACATCATCTCGGCCAGGCTCGGTGGCGGCAGCGTCTCCAAGAGCGGCACCTCGATGGCCAGTCCGCACGTAGCGGGCGTTGCCCTGCTGTACAAGGCGGCACACCCGCAGGCGGACGCCGCAACCGTGGCCGGCTGGCTCGACGACGCATCCACGAAGGACACCCTCTCGGTCACCGACGGCTCCCCCAACCGGCTTCTGTACACCAGCGGGTTGTGATCTCGAAGCAATCCGGGGGGACGGTCAATGGGCGCAGGGCTCAGCGTCTGCCTTTGGAAGCGAGTGCTACTTACCTGAGCCGGCAAGCCGAGTTCCGGCTGTATCAAGGGCGGAAGCCGCAGTCTGCTTCCGGTGCAGATAGCCATCACCAGGACAGCCGTCATCCGGGTCTCCGGTCGGACACATCGAAGGGTGGTCTTCGTCACCGAAGAGATAGACATTTACCTCGCAGCCGCCGGAGGAGAAGATCAGCGACAGGACGGCGCCATGCGTGGCCGTCTCGTCAGCGGCGTTGAACTGGTCGGCATCAGCAGATGCGTAGAACGCCCAGCGGCCAGATGACAGGGCCGAAGGGTTCTTGCAGTCTGACGCGCGCAGCCAGTCGAAGTGCTCGGCAGCGAAGGTGTGATCCTCGTGAAAGGTCAGGGACGTGCCCGCTTCGCTGGTCCATCGCCCCTGAACCTGGTCCGCTGAAACGTCTGCGGCATAGATCCTCGCAGCCAAGCCACAGGACACGGTCAGCGCGATCATCAGCCCTGTGAAGCCGATCGAGCGCCACAACTTTCGGCTCACGCCAGCCCCTCCCCATACCTCCGGGCGGCCGCCTTCCTCGCGGCCTCATCGACCGAACCTAGACTATATTTGAACGCGATCAAATGGCCCAGTGATCCGCCGTCAAGGTAACCAGGCGGAACGTAAGGGCTCGGCACTCCGGGATCGCGTTCTGGACGCCGTGGAGCCGCAGGTAGTCGCGGACGGAGCCGTTGTTGTAAGCCTTGTCCTCAGCGAGGCTGTCCGGCTTCTTGCGGGGCCTGCCGGGCCCGAGACATCGGTGGGATCATCCAAGCGCCGCCAGGACAGTTCGGGGATACCGAGGAACCCGACACCGGGCAGGATGGGATGGCCAGGCCCGTCGTCCAGGGCCACGAAGACCCCGAACCCTTCGATCGCCGCGACGGTACCGGACAGGATGTCGCCGCAGTGCGGGGAATCCAGGAACGCCCAGAGTTCCGGGCTCTCAGACTGCCAATCCATACCCGCAGCCCTGACACACGACGTCAGGTGCCGGCCATGCCCTCAAGCTGCGGCGACCGTCCGCAATCCGCCATGCTTCAGCCGCCACACCTTGATCGCCCGCAGCATCCCTGGTCGACGAGATCGCGTGCTTCGTAGCTGAGGAGCCCGACGGGCAGAAGGGCGGGGATCAGCACGTTCACGTACCAGGCGATGTCAGTAAGCCTTGGCGCTCCAGGAAGGCTTCGCCGGTCGATCGTCGGGAGGAAGCAACACTGAGAACGGCCCCGGGAACAGCAACTGGCCACCGGTTCCCGCCTGCGGGTGGTAGACGCAGATCGCGACGTCGAACGCACGATTGTCCGGGGCATCCAGTAGCGACAGAACCTCGTCGGCCCGGTCAACAACTGTCGCTTGCCAGTCAAACATGCCGTCGTCGTTCACCACGTAGGAGAGCCCGAGTGGTTCCTCCAGCGACCACCCCGCTTCCGTCAAGGCGCTCACCACGTCGCTCACGGTGACGGCACGCGCAAACACAAGGCCTACGTCCGAGGTCCGGGACACGCCTGACTCCTGGTGTGCGGTCTGATCGGATTCAAGGGCATCCTCGCCGTCTGAGTCACCAGCTGTCGACCGCCTTTCTCCGGGTCCTCGGCTCCGCAAGGGTGCCTGTACCGAGAGCCGGTCCGGGGTGCGGGGTCACCTGGCTGCAGCGGCAGCCCTTTCCTGACCAACTCGCAGGAAGAGTGTGGATGATGGCGGGGTCCAGTGGGGGCGCGTCGAAGCTGACGGCACGCAGCGACTTGTCGCGGGGCAAGCCGGCGGCCTTGATCCGCCGCTCGGAACGATTACCCCCAAGGTCGTAACCTGATTGGCGGAAGGGAAGTGCACGCGATGGAGGCAGGGCCGACCGGTGGCGGTCAGCGGGACGGGCAGGGTTCGCGGCGGCGCCGCGAGATCGTGGCCGCGGTCCAGCGATTGCTCGGCGAATGGGGCAGCTCCGAGCGGCTGACGATGCGGGCGGTCGCCAAGGAGGTGGGCATCTCCGCTCCGAGCATCTACCTGCATTTCCAGGACAAGACCGAGCTGGTGTGGGCGGCGCTCGAGGACCGCTACGGCGAACTGGCCGCCCAGATGGCCGCCGCGGCCCTGGCCGGTGGCGACGCGGATCCGCGGGACCGGGTCCGGGCGCAGGCGCACGCGTACTGCCGGTTCGCCCTGGGCAGTCCGGGCCACTACCGGCTCATGTTCGAGGTGCACCAGCCGGCGGCGGACCCGAGCAGGATCGGCGCCCACCCGGCGCGGCACATTTCCGCCGGCCTGCGCGCCGGACTGCGCGGCCGCGCGGAAGGCGGGTTCGGCCTGTCCCTTCCGGTGGAGCAGGCCGCGCAGACGCTGTGGGCCGGACTTCACGGCATGGTCTCGCTGCACCACAGCCTCTACCACGACGAGTTTTCGGAAGATCTGGTCCTGCAGCTCGCCTTTCGGCTACGGCGTCCACGCCTGCCTCGGCCAGAACGTCGCCCGCGCCGAACTCAGGACCGTCCTGCCCAAGCTCTTCCAGCGCTTCCCCAACCTGCGGCTCGCCACCCCGCTGGAGGAAGTCCCCATGGACTTCACCGGTACCAACTACGGCGTCCGCAAGCTCATGGTCACCCGCTGACCCAACCCCGGTTCCGGGCACCGCTCCCCGAACGCCTTGCCTCCCGTGAGGGGCAGCACGCTCCGGGGAGCGGTCCCGGCCGCGGCATGACTCCACGTTCTTGGTACGCACCCGGGCGTGACGGACCGGTTCCGCACGCTGCCGATGAGCCGGTCCGCCGTGCCGTTCGGGCAGACCGCGGCCGACCTGCTGACCACGGCCGTCGGCATGGCCGCGCTGATCCTGGTCGGGCTCGCGGTGGGCCGGCGGATCGAGGGCGGGCCGGCCGCCGCGCTGGGGGCGTTCGGACTGCTGACGCTGTTCCGGTTCGCCGCCGCGTGGGCGGGCTGCTGGCTCGGGCCGCTGGTCCGCAGCGAGGAGGCGGCCGGACAGCTGGGCGCCGCCACGTTCATCCTGCCGCTGCTCTCCAGCGCGTACATCCCGACCGGCAATCCGCCCGGCCCGCCGCGCACCCTCGCGGAGTGGAACCCGATCAGCGCGGCCGCCGCGGCCGCCCGGGATCTCTTCGGTAACGCCGCACCGGCCGCGGACGCAGCCTGGCCGGTCGCCCATCCGGTGGCCGGGACGCTTCCCCGGTCGGCGGTGCTGCTCGCGGTCGCCGTACCGCTGTCCGTACGCCGGTACGCAGGCGGCGAGTGACGGGCGGCGCCCCTCAGGGGCCGTCGGACAGCGCGGCCGGCCGGTCCAGCGCGCCCAGCAGGGAGATGAAGCTCGACTCCAGAAACGCGCCGAGCTCCGCGAGGGCGTCCGGTTCGTCGAGCGGCCAGCTCGTGACGGCCTCCTCGGCGAAGGCCATCCAGGCCCGTGCGGCGACGAGCAGCCGGGGTGAATCCGGCATCCCGAGCCGCCGCTGACCCTCCTCCACCCGCCGGGCCAGGGTGGCTCGGGTGGACTCGACGATGTCCTCCACCGCGGGATGGCTGCCTGCGGCGCCGCGGACCAGCGCGAGATAGACCTTGCGGTGCTCCGTGACGTACGCCGCGAAACCGGCGATGAACGACCGCAGCCAGGGAACCGGCTCCAGCGAGGGGTCCGGTTCCGTGGCCGCGGCGAAGTCGTCGCACTCCCGCCGCACCACGCAGCGGTAGAAGTCGCGCTTGGAGTCGAAGTAGTGGAAGAGCAGCCCCCGGGAGATACCGGCGCGGCGCGCCACGTCATCGGTGGAGAGCTCGTCCAGCGAGCAATCGGCGAGCATGTCCACGCCAATCGATACCAACTGCGCCTTTCGCTCGTCGGGGCTCAGGCGCGCGGCTCGCTTTTCGGGCATACGGCCAGTCTAGAAGTACTTCGACACCGAATTACCTCGCCACCCATTTCACCGCAGGCCGACGGGGACCCACAGCCACGCCGAGAGCCTCACGCGGACATGGCGACGCGCCACTGCCGGCCCCGGGGATGACGGGAGAGCGGGCAGCAGCGCGGAACCTGGACCGGGGCCGTCGGATCAGCGGCGGCTACCGAAGAGCGAGCGTCGCAGTCGTCGCAGAGGCGCGAAGAGCGAGACACGCGCGCTCTTGCTCCGGCGTGTGTGCGCGGCGTCGCGCGAGGTCAGCTCGCGCATCAGCAGCGTCGCCTCCGCGGAATCGCGCTGCGGGACGACAGGGCCGCCCAGCACCGCGAGATGGCGGTCGAGGCGCGAACTCGTCGCACCGCTCCCGCAGGTAATAGCAGGCACTCGCGGCCTGCTGCGCACCGTTATCTGTTCCATGTCACTCCCCACCCGTACGAGGGCACCCGACCCGGGCAGGTTAACCCTATCCCCCCGCGACGACACTCGTGTATCCCGGGCACAGGATTGAGCACACACATACGGAGGTTGACGACGGTTCTCCGAATCTGCCCGATTCCAGGGCGAGTTGGACAGAGCGTCAGCGATCGGACACCCCGGGGCCGTCCGGCAGAAGGCACCCGAAGGAGGCCCCTGCCTGCGGGGCCTCCTTCGGGCGGACGGCTGGAGCGGACGACCGGAGCGGACGGCCGAGGCGGACCGAGGAAGGGCGTCGGCGCGGGTGTCAGGCGGCCGAGTTGAGGACGGGGAGATAGCCACCGGACTGCCCGGCGGCGAAGGGGTGGTACGACTCCCCGATGTCGAGCCAGTTGAGGCTGTGCAGCCAGGCGCTTCCCGAGCAGATCTCGTGCCCGGTGAACTTCCCCGTGACGTCACCGAAGGTGAAGCCGTGGTCGGCCGCGCGCTTGGCGGTGGCCGCGTTCAGGTAGTCGGACGCGCCGTTGATGGCGGAGCGCACCTTGTCGCTCAGACCGACGACGCAACTGCCGCCGATCTTGTAGAAGCGCGGGTAGCCGAGGACGACGACGTGGGCGGACGGAGCCTTGGCGCTGATCGCCGAGTACACCGAGTCGAGCTTGCCCGGCAGCGTGGTGTCCACATAGCTGCGGGCGGTGGCGATCCGGCTGAGGCAGGTGGCCTCCGACTGGAGGACACAGGTCGTCATGACGTCGGAGAATCCGGCGTCGTTGCCGCCGATGGAGAGGGAGACGAGGTCGGTCGAGGCGTTGAGCGGCCCCAGCTGGCCGGCGGTCACGTCACCGGTACGCGCCCCGGAGCAGGCGGTGAAGGCGAACGAGGCGGGAGAGTGCGCCGCCGCCCAGAGCGAGGGATAGGCGAGGGTGCTGCGCTTGCAGTCCCCGCTGGAGCTGATGTAGCTGCCCGAGCCGACACCCGAGGAGTACGAGTCGCCGAGGGCGACGTAGTCGACGGCTTGGACCGACGGAGCGGCGTTCGCGGTGGCCGCCCCGGTCAGGGCGATGACGGCACCGAGCAGGAGCGAGGACGAGAACGCCACGAGTCTGGACATTTTCAATGGAATCTCCCTTGGACCGACCAGCAGGATCTCTGCCACCTACGTGGTAGCAGCAGGGATGGCCATTCCGGAAGTGTGCATGCCAAGTCCAACGGATGACCTTTGAGCGCCGGTCCCCTGAGTGCGCGTCACTCCGGCGCGCGGAAGATCGCGCGAGCGCCCGCCCGCTGCCAGGCCGGCGCGCAGGAAGGTGGCGAAACCTGGGTGCGCCGGGTGCCCCGGTGCCGGATCATGGGCGCCATGTCCGCCAACCCCGAGTCCGCGCTGCCGATCCGGCTCACCGTCGACGACAGCGACTCCCCGTCCGACGTCGTCGACGCGCTGTTCCTCGGCCGCTTCGCGACGGGCGAGCAGTCGTACTCGCACAGCACCTCCCTCGACCGGGTCAAGAGCGGGGCGACGCTGCTGCCCGCGGCCGCCACGGTGCTGCGCGCCGCCCGTGACGACGACCGCAGCGCCATGCTCGCCGAGGGCGAGGGCTGGACGCTGCTCGTCTCGCGGTGGAACCGCGGCGCCGACGTCACGGTCACCGCGACCAGCCCCGAACTGGCCCGGAAGGTGCTCGACGAGGCCACGGACGGCGCCCAGGACGAGCCCGATCCGCAGCCCGAGAACGTGACCATGGGCTTCTGGCACATGTCGCCGCGCCGCGGCCCCTCCCGCACCACCCGGCAGATCACGGCCGGCACCTGGGACGAGGTCCGCGCCAACTACACCGCCCCGGTGGCCGATGCCATGGACCGGCTGATGAAGGTCACCCCGGACGACGTCGCGGGCCGGCTGCTCCTGCTGCACGGCCCGCCGGGCACCGGCAAGACCTCCGCCCTGCGCACCCTGGCGCGGTCCTGGCGGGACTGGTGCCAGGTCGACTGCGTACTCGACCCCGAGCGGCTCTTCAACGACGTCGGCTATCTGATGGACATCGCGATCGGCGAGGACGACGGCACGGCGAAGGGCCGCTGGCGGCTGCTGCTCCTGGAGGACTGCGACGAGCTGATCCGCGGCGAGGCCAAGCACACGGCCGGCCAGGCGCTGTCCCGGCTGCTGAACCTCACGGACGGGCTGCTGGGCCAGGGCCGCAACGTCCTCGTCGGGGTGACCACCAACGAGGACCTGGAGCGGCTGCACCCGGCGGTCGTCAGGCCGGGCCGCTGCCTGGCCCGGATCGAGGTGGGCCCGCTGACCCGCAAGGAGTCGGTGGCCTGGCTGGGCACGGACGAGGGCCTGGGACGCGACGTGGCCCACGAGGGCGCGACCCTGGCGGAGCTGTACGCGCTGCGCCGCGGCACGGGCCCCGCGTCGGTCCCCCAGCAGGACTCGGGCGCGGACGCGGGCCTGTACCTCTGAGGGCCGGCGGGAGCGGGTCGAGCCCGCGGGCGCAGGTCCGCCCGCGTCGGGCGGCCGAGGACGCCGTGCCGGGCCGCCTCACCCCGAGTACACCGCCCGCACCGCGTCCTGCGCCAGCGCGAGCGCCCTCGCACGGGACACGCCCAGCCGTTGGGCCTGCTCCGCGTACTCCCGTGCCGCGGACGCCGCGTTGCGGTCGGCCGCGTCCCCCGCGGCGGCGACGAACGTCCCGTTGCGGCCGCGGGTCTCGATCACCCCGTCCGCCTCCAGCGCCCGGTACGCCTTGGCGACCGTGTTGGCGGCGAGGCCCAGCTCCTCGGCGAAGCCGCGTACGGTCGGGAGTCTGTGGCCGACCGGCAGCGCGCCGGAGCGGGCCAGTTCGGAGATCCGCGTGCGCAGTTGCTCATAAGGGGCGGTGCCGGAATCCGGGTCAACGGAGATCTTCAGAGTCACGGGCCCGATTCTCCCCCCACCGCCCGCGTCCGCCGGCACCTGCCGCCCGCGTCCGGCCCCGGAGCGGCCCGCCGCCGGAAAATCACGGGCGGCCTGGCGGTGCCTCCGGGTACGGTCCGGCGCATGACTGTCATCGTGCGCGACTTCCGCACCTCCGACGCCGAGGACTGGGTACGGGTACGGCGCGCGGCGCTCCCGTTCATGGTGACCACCCCGGAAGCGGTCGTCTTCGGTCTGGCGAACGCCCATCCCGACAAGCGGTACCGCCTGCTGGTCGCGGAGGAGGACGGCGAGATCATCGGAACGGCCGAGGCCGGTCTGTCCCACGAGAGCCCCCGGCCCGGTCAGGCGTCCTGCAATCCGCACGTCCATCCGGAGCGGACCGGCCGGGGCGCGGGCTCCCTGCTGCTGCGCACGGCCGAGGAGCATCTGGCCCTGGCCGGTGCGACCGAGATCTACAGCTGGGTGCTGGACACCCCCGGCGACCGGGCGTTCGCCGAGCGGCACGGATACGTCCCGAGCCGGCCGGCGCACTTCATGCATCTGGATCTGGCGGGTGGCACCCTGCCGCCCCGTCAGGAGCTCCCGGCGGGTGTGAAGCTGCGGACCGGCGCCGATTTCGACGACGACCCGCGAGCGCTGTTCGAGGCGGACGCGGAGACCACCGCGGACGAGCCCGGCGACACACCGTCCCAGCCGTCGGACTACGAGAAGTGGCTCACCGAGACCTGGCGCAGTCCCGGGCTCGACCACCGGCTGACCTCGGTGGCGGTGGTCGACGGCGAGGTCGCGGCGTTCAGCGCGGCGGAGTGCGACGGCTCGGGCCGCTACTGGTCGGGGATGACCGGCACCCGGCGGGCGTACCGCGGGCGCGGGCTGGCGAAGCTCGCCAAGAACGACTCGCTGCACCGGGCGCGCGCCGCCGGGTACACCGACGCGTACACCGGCAATGACGCCGGCAACGGACCGATGCTGGCGATCAACCGCTGGTTCGGCTACGAGATCTGTGCCACGGAGGTGCGCCATGTCCGCAGCGTCGGCTGAGGCGGAACCGGCGGAACTGACGGTCGTCCTGGTCAAGGCCGGAAAGACCAGGATCAGCTACCCCGCCGCCCTGCTCGCCGACAACGGCACCCGGGTGACGGTACGGGCCCCCTGGGCCTCCCCGCGGGTCCGTGACTTCGGCTTCGTACGCTTCGAGCCGGGTGACGTGTTCACCGAGCACTACTGGCGCGACGCCTGGTTCGCGGTGAAGGAGGTCCGCGGCGGTGCGGGCGAACTCAAGGGCTGGTACTGCGATGTGACCCGCCCGGCCGTGCTCCGGGACGGTGAGCTGGTCGTCGAGGACCTGGATCTCGATCTGTGGGTGTCGGCGGACCGCTCCGGCGTACTGCGCCTGGACGAGGACGAGTTCGAGGAGAGCGGACTGGCCGGGCGCGATCCGGAGGCGGCGGGTGCCGCCGTCGCGGCGCTGGACGAGCTGGAGCGCCTCGCCCGTACGCCGGAGGGGTTCGCCGGCCTGCTGGGCTGAGGGCTCCCGGCGCCGCCCGGACCGGCCGAGGGGCCCTCAGCCGGCCACCAGCTCCACTTCGTACCCCGCCGCGTCCTCCAGGTACGCGGCCACGTGGCCGTCGCCGCCCGCGTGGGGATGGCGGTCCGTGAAGAGCAGCCGCCAGCCGTGGTCCGGGGCGCGGGCCACCAGCGCGTCGAGGGCCGCCCGGTCCGCCACGTGGAACGCCAGGTGGTTGAGGCCCGGACGGCACCGCTCGTGCGCCCCGGGAACCAGGTCGGGCGACTGTTCGATCACCACATAGCTGTCGGCCCGCCGCCAGCTGCGCCCGTGCGTCCACCGCTGGTACGGGACATGGCCCAGCTCGCCGAGGAGCCAGCCCCATCCCGTCTCGGCCACCGCGAGATCGGGCACCCACAGCTCGATGTGGTGGACCCGCCCGGTGCGGACCCCGCCGGTCGGCAGCGGGACCGCGCGGCGGGGGCCCCACGGTTCGTACGCGACGGTGTCGCCGTCCTCGTGCCAGTGGATCAGGAACCGCTCCCCCGCCCGGTAGCCGTCCAGTCCGGCCCGGCAGTACGCGACCATGTCGTCCGGCAGGGCGTCCAGCGGGAACCACGCCAGCTCCGAGCACTTGTCCGGTTCGCGGTTGTACGGCGGCCGGGCCGGGTCGTACTCCGCCTCGAAGAACCAGCCGGTCCGGGGATTGCCGCCGGGCCCCCGGTGCTGCATGACGAGGGCCACCCGCAGCTCCTCCGGTTCCAGGGCGATCCCGATCTCCTCGGCCGCCTCGCGGATCATGCCCTCGCGGACGTCCTCGCCGTCCTCGACGTGTCCGGACGGGGCGTGCAGCAGCCCGTCCGCGTACCCGGTGCCGGCCCGGCGGGCGAGCAGGACGTCGGAGCCGCGCCGCAGGAGCAGGTGCACGTCCACGACCTCGGTGTGCCGGCGGGGCGGTTCGGCGCGGGCCACCAGGGTGTAGCGCTCGTCGTCGACGTCCTTGCCCCAGAGATCGCGGTCGCCGGAGAGCCGATCGTGGTGGATGCGCTCGGTGAACGGAGCGAGCAACGAGGTGAGCTGGGCGGCGGACAGCCCGACCCCGTTCCACACGCCCTCGATCAGCACCAGTCTGCCGCCGGGCCGCAGCAGGCCGAACCAGTGCCGCAGGACCGCCGCCGGGTCGGGCAGCAGCCACACCACGTGCCGGGCCAGGATCACGTCGAACCGCTGCTTGCCGACGGGCGGTGCGGCGGCGTCCCCGGCCAGCACCTCGGTGCCCGTACCGGCCAGCTTGGCGCGCGCCTGCTCCACCATGCGCGGCGAGCGGTCCACGGCGGTGACCCGGTGCCCCTGCCCGGAGACGAGCAGCGCCAGGCTTCCGGTGCCGCACCCCAGGTCGAGAACCTCGGAACGCTCCTGGGGCAGCCAGCTCTCCAGCCGCTGCGCCCAGGCGTGCCGGACCACGGGGTCGAGCAGACCGTGGTCGGGCTCCTCGTCGAAGGAATCGGCGGCGGAGTCCCAGTCGATCGTCGTCATGGACCGATCGTGCCATCTGCCGCCGGCCGTCTCCACCACACGGCACGGCCGCCGGGAGACCGGACGGCCCCGGGCGCTCCCGGGGCCGTCCGGTCTCCTGACCCGTTCCTGGCGAAAGACCCTAACCGACGGCCGAGGCGCAGGTGGTCGGGGTGGCGTGCGCCGGGTCCAGGGCGTTCGCCACCTCGTGGTAGGCGACCCGGTCGACGGTCCCGATCGCCACGTGCTCGGAGAGATCGACCGGGCACAGGTCCTGGAGCAGGACGTTGTGCACGTCGGGTCCGTCCAGGAACTGTGTCCGGTACGGGGTCACGACCTCGTCGTACTTGGTCGAGATGACGGTGTAGTGCACGCCGGGCACGGTGTCGCCGCCCGCGTTGAGCTTGGTGATGAAGGGGGATCCGGCCACCTGGTCGGCGAGTCCGGGCGTGCCGGCGTTGAGCAGGTCCTCGGCGCCGGGGAAGTACGGCAGCAGCTTCGTCAGGCCGAGGAGGGTGGTGCCGTGGTTGTCGGGCGCGAGCCCGATCATGGCGTTCACCCTGTCTCCCCCGCCGAGGAACTTCAGGTAGTAGTTCGGCATCATGCCGCCCTGGGAGTGGCCGACGATGTCCGCCTTGGGCGCCCCGGTGGAGGCGAGCACCTTGTCGACGAAGACCGCGAGCTGCCCGGCCGACTTGTCGATCGGGCCCAGGCCGTTGAAGAGCGGCACCCCGGGGAGCTGCCCGTAGTCGAGCGAGTAGACGCAGTAGCCCCGGTTCACCAGGTAGGGGGCGAGGACGAGCCAGTTGTCGACCGAGTTCCCGAAGGTTCCGTGGACCAGGACGACGGGCCGGGGGTGGGCTGCGGAGGGTTTGCAGGAGTAGTCGTTCCAGCCACGCGAGGTGGCCGCGGCGGCGGGGGTGGCTGCGGCGGCAGTGGCCGCGGGGGTGGCGACTGCGGCGACTGCGAGGAGCAGTGCGGCGAGGGTTCTGCGCGCTCGTGGGGTGCGCGGCGCACGGGTCCAGGGCAGCATCGTGGGGTCTCCTTGCGGCTCAAGGGAGTTGCGATGTCTGTGCACCCTGCGGCCCGGACCACAAGTTCCGACGACGTTCTACGTGCTCATGCCAAACTACGCACGGGTAAGGTTGCCTGGGAAGTTACGCGTCGGTAAAAACTGACGCGGTGGTAACCACGGCTTCAGGACAGCCCGCGGCCGGTGGTTCAGGCCGCGAGCCGCCCCGGCATCACGGCCCGCGGTCCGAATCTGGCCCGCAGCCGGTCCGCCACCGCCTCGATCCGCCGCGCCCGTTCGTCCACCGGATCGAAGGTCAGCTGATGCGCGGCCCGCCCCGCGTCACCGAGCCCCTCGGCGCGCAGGGCGATCCCCCGCACCCGGGCCCGCTGCAGGGCGAACGAGTCATGGATCCGGTACGCGAGCGCGGTGAGCTCCGCGGAGTGGGCGGTGGGCTCGCGGAGCGTACGGCTGCGGGTCAGCGTCGAGTATCCGGTCCGGTCGGCATAGCGCACGGAGACCGCGAGCGAGCGGCACACCTGCCCGTCGCCGCGCATCCTCGCGCCCAGTTCCTCGGTGAGCGACATGAGCGCGCGCCGCTGCCGCTCCCGGCCCAGCTCGTCGCGCGGGAAGGTGCGGTCGGCGGCGACCGACCGGGCGGCGGCGTTCGGCACCACCGCCGTACGGTCGATGCCGCGGGCCCGCTCCCACAGCTCGCGCCCGGTCCGCACCCCGGTGATCCGCTGGAGGGTGCCGAGCGGGGCGGCCGCGATCCGGCCGACGGAGTCGAGCCCGTATCCGCACAGGATGCGGGCCGTCGCCGCCCCGACGCCGTCCAGTGCGGCGGCCGGCCGGTCCGCGAGGAAGGCGGCGGCCCCGCCGACGGGCACCACGAAGGTCGTCCCGGGCCCGGCCCGCCGCGCCGCCATCCGTGCCAGCATCGGGTTCTCGGCGGCCCCGATCGCACAGTCCACTCCGTGCAGGGCCAGCGCGCGGACCCGGATCACCGCGGCCAGACCTGCCGGGTCCCGCCCGAAGTAGCGCAGCGCGCCCCGCACATCGGCGAGCGCCCCTTCGGGCGGCATCGCCTCCACGGCCGGGGTGAACGAACCGAGCAGGGCCAGCAGCCCCGCGAAGCCGGCGCTGTCCGGGGGGCCGCCGCCGACCCGGCGGAACCGCAGGCAGAGGATGCCGGGGGCCTCTGGTTGCTCACTCATCCCGCGCTCCCCGAACTCTGGTGCCACAGCTTCCTTCCGGTGGGCGCCCCCTCGCCGGGCGGCTGGAGGTCCGCCCAGGGGTTCATCTCGTAACCGGTGGGCATCCGGATCCGGCGGCCGTCGGCGTCGGCGGGTGCCTCCTCCGGCGCGGGCTCCTGCGCCAGCCGGGCCGCGACCGCGTCGAGCCCGCCGGTACGCCGCAGTTCGGCCAGCTCGGCCAGATTCCAGGCGGCGGCGCCGACCACGCTCAGGCTCCGCGGCCCGCGCCGCTGGACCACCCCGCGCACCAGCAGCAGCCAGGAGTGGAAGACGGTGTACGCGCAGGAGGCGTGGCTGTCGTCGAAGAACGCCAGGTCGACCAGGCCCGTACCGTCGTCCAGGGTGGTGAAGACGACCCGGCGCCCGGAGCGGACGGGCGGGGTCTGGGTGGCCGCCTTGGCACCCGCGACCAGCACGGTCTCCCCGTGCCGTGCCTCGCGCAGCCGCTTGGCGGAGACCGCTCCGAGCTCCTCCAGGAAGGCGTGGTGATCGCTCATCAGATGGCGTGAGACATCCATGCTCAGCACGCCCAGCTCGGCACTGAGCCGTTCCGCCTCGTTGAGGTCGGGCAGGCCGATGGAGCCGGTCCGGTGCCCGCCGCCGAGCGGGAGCTGCGCGCCCCCGCCGCCACCGGAGCCCGCGCCCCGCTGGGCGCGGTGGAGCTCGGACAGATGCAGCAGCAGATCACGGCGGTTGGCGCCGAACGCGTCCAACGCACCGACCTGGGCGAGCCGTTCGGCCGCCGGCTTGCCCGGACAGGCCCGCTGCCAGAAGTCCAGCAGTGAGGTGTAGGGCTGTCCGGCCTCGATCCGGGCGACCTCGGCCGCGCTGATCCCGTGGACGTCCGAGAGCGCCAGCCGCAGCCCCCAGACCTCGCTCTCCGCCCCGCCTCCCTCTACCCCACTACCGGACACCAGTTCGATTCGATGGGCTGTCGCCGACCGGTTCACGTCCAGCGGCAGCACCGGCACCCCGCGCCGCCGCGCGTCGGCGAGCAGCAGCCGCTTCGGGTACATCCCGGGGTCGTGGGTGAGCAGCCCGGCGTAGAAGGCCGCCGGGTGGTGGGCCTTCAGCCAGGCCGACTGGTACGTCGGCACCGCGAAGGCGACCGCGTGCGCCTTGCAGAAGCCGTAGCTGCCGAACGCCTCGATGATCTCCCAGGCTCGGGCGATCACTTCGGCGCTGTATTTCCGGGCCGCCGCGTGCTGGGCGAACCAGAGCCTGATCCGACCCTGCGACTCGGGGTCGGAGAGCCCGCGCCTGACCCGATCGGCCTCGTCCCGGCCGCAGCCGGTCATGATGTCGACCATCTCGATGATCTGCTCGTGGAAGACCACCACTCCGTAGGTCTCGCGCAGCGGTCCCTCCAGGTCGGGGTGCGGGTAGCGGACGGGCGCACGGCCGTGCCGGGCCTCGATGAACGGCCGCACCATGTCGGCGGCGACCGGACCGGGCCGGAAGAGCGATATGTCGACCACCAGATCGTGGAAGCCGGCCGGCTGGAGCCTGCCGATCAGATCGCGCTGGCCGGGCGACTCGATCTGGAAGCAGCCCAGCGTCTCGGCGGTCCTGATCAGCCGGTACGTCTCCGGGTCACCGGGCGGCACGGCGTCCAGGTCCACTTCCCGCCCCGAGGCGCGCTTCACCTCCGTGACCGCGTGCGCCATCGCCGACTGCATCCGTACGCCCAGCACATCGAGCTTGAGCAGCCCGAGGTCCTCCACGTCCTCCTTGTCGAACTGCGCCATGGGGAAGCCCTCGCCGCTGGTGGGCATGACGGGGGTGCGGCGCAGCAGCGAGGCGTCGGAGAGAAGGACCCCGCACGGGTGCATGGCGATACCGCGCGGCAGCCCGTCCAGTGCCTCCACCAGCTCCCACAGCCGCCCGTACTTCTCCTTCTCCCTCGCCACCTCGCGCAGTTCGGGCAGTTCCTCCATGGCCGCGCGGGCGTCGCGGGCCCGGATGTGCGGGAAGGCCTTGGCGAGCCGGTCGGTCTCGGCCGGGTTCATGGAGAGCGCGGCTCCGACGTCCCGGATGGCGTGGCGCACCCGGTAGGTCTCGGGCATGGCGACGGTGGCGACGCGTTCGGCGCCGAAGCGGCCGATGATCGCGCGGTAGACGTCGAGGCGGCGGGCCGACTCGACGTCGATGTCGATGTCGGGCAGCACGAAGCGGCGCTTGGACAGGAAGCGCTCCATCAGCAGCCCGTGCTCGACCGGGTCCGCGTGGGCGATACCGAGGAGGTGGTTGACCAGGGAGCCCGCCCCGGACCCGCGGGCGGCCACCCGCACCTTCATCTCCCTCACGTCGTCCACCACTTGAGCGACCGTGAGGAAGTAGGAGGCGAAGCCGTGGTGGGCGATGATGTCCAGCTCGTGGTGCATCCGGTCCCAGTAGCCGGGCCTGCGGTCGTAGCCGCGCAGCACCATGCCCGCGGCGGCGCGGGAGGTCAGCACCCGCTGGGCGGTGCGGCGGCCGGCACCGACGAGGTGCGGTTCGGGGAAGTGGACGGAGCCGAGGCCGATATCGCCCTCGGGGTCGACGACACAGGCGTCGGCGGTGTGCCGGGTCTCCGCGAGCAGCCGGGCCCCGGCACCGGGGCCGAGTCCGGCGGCGGAGGTGATCCGCTCGGCGGCCCCGGCCATCGCGCGGGCGTCCTTGAGCCAGCGCTCACCGCTGTCGAGCGGGGCGCGGCGCGGGTCGACGGGGACGAGCCCGCGCGCCGAGTCGAGCACATCGGCGACCGGGCCCTGCCCGGCGTCGGCGTACCGGACGGCGTTGGTCAGCACGGCCCGTACCCCCTGTTCCGCGGCGAAGCCGACGGTACGGGCGGCGAGCCGCAGCGAACCGGGTCCGGTGCCGTCCCGGCCGTGGTGGACGGCTTCGAGCCGCAGGTCGTCGCCGTACACCTCCCGCCAGGGGGCGAGCAGGGCGGCCGCCCGGTCGGGACGGCCCGCGGCCAGCGCCCTGCCCACCTCCGAGGCGGGGCCGAGCAGCACGGTGAGCCCTTCGGCGGGCAGCGAGGACCGGTCGAGCAGGGGACGGCCGCCGTCGGGGACGGCGGCGTGGGCGGCGGTGACGAGGCGGCACAGTTCGGCCCAGCCCTGTGCTCCGTCGCGGGCGAGGAAGGTGACGCGGGGGGCGGATTCATCGACAAAGGCACCACCGCGGACCGGGGTCCGCAGCCGGTGCGTACGCCCGTCGCCCTCCGCACGTCCGGCGGGGGCGACCGCGAGTTCCACTCCGAAGAGCGGCCGCACGCCTGCCGGTTGGCAGGCCTTGGCGAACCGGACCGTGCCCGCGAGGGTGTCGCGGTCGGTCAGCGCGAGAGCGTCCATCCCCCGCTCGGCGGCGCGCTCCGCCAGCCGCTCCGGGTGCGAGGCCCCGTACCGCAGGGAGAACCCGGAAACGGTATGCAGATGCGTGAACCCTGACACCCGCACCTCCTGGACCGATCCGTTACTCCACCCCCTCGCTCTCCACCATAGACCACGTTCGAACATTCGTGCGATACGCGAGAGGAGCGCCACCCTTCGGCCCGCCCCTCGGCACATCGCCTGGCCACCCTCACGCCGACCGCCCTCTCAGCCATTCGGCCCGGCCCCGACTGCATGAACGGCGGACACCCCGGACGGTGGGGGCATGACTTTCGCTGATGAGGTGAAGAACGCCGTCACTCCGCGGGCCGCACTGCTCGTCATCGGCGTACTGGCGCTGCAGCTGCTGTTCATCGCGTCCTACATCGGAGCACTGCACAAGCCGAAGGCGACGGACGTCCCCTTCGGGGTCGTCGCACCCCAGCAGGTCTCCGCCCGGCTCCTCACCGAGCTCAAGGATCTCCCCGGCGGCCCGCTGGACCCCCGCACGGTCAGCGACGCGGCCACCGCCCGCCGGCAGATCCTCGACCGCGACATCGACGGCGCGTTGATCGTCGATCCCCGCGGCACCACCGACACCGTGCTGGTCGCCTCCGGCGGGGGCACCGTGCTGGCCGACTCGCTGACGAAGATCATCACGAAGGTCGACCTCGCCCAGCGGCGCACGGTCCGCTCCGTGGACGTGGCCCCGGCCTCGAGCGAGGACTTCGACGGGCTCTCGTCCTTCTACCTGGTCGTGGGCTGGTGCGTCGGCGGATACCTCTGCGCCTCGATCCTGGCGATCAGCGCCGGCAGCCGCCCCGCCAACCGTCAGCGCGCCGTGATCCGGACCGGGGTCATGGCGCTGTACTCGATCGCGGGCGGCATCGGCGGCGCGGTGATCATCGGGCCGATCCTCGGCGCGCTCCCCGGAAGCTTCTGGGGAATGTCGGGCCTGGGCGCCCTGACCGTCTTCGCGGTCGGCATGATCACCCTCGCCCTGGAGGCGCTCACCGGCATCGTCGGCATCGGCCTGGCCGTCCTGATCGTGGTGATCGCGGGCAACCCGAGCGCGGGCGGCGCCTTCCCGCTCCCGATGCTGCCGGACTTCTGGCGGGCGATCGGCCCCGCGCTGCCGCCGGGGGCCGGAACCTGGGTGGCCCGCTCGATCGCGTACTTCAAGGGCAACGCGGTGACCGGTCCGCTGCTGGTGCTGTCCGCCTGGGCGGTGGTCGGCACGGTCATCACCCTGCTGCTGTCCCTGCGCGGGAAGCCGGACACGGCGGACGACACCCCGTCCCCACTCACGGGAACGGGAACGGGGACGGGGACGGCGAGCGGCGGCTCGACACTCGCCTAGCGGACGGCGGACCCGGCAGCGGTCAGACCGTGGCGCAAGCGATCTCCGCTCCGGACCGGGCACTCGGGAGCCCGTGAACCGAAGGCGCGGGACGGGCTCGGGTGCGGCCTCGCGGTGGCACTGGCGGGACGAATCGTTCCCGCGAAACTATGCGGCACGGACGGTCGCTCACCCACACGGACCAGGTCCCCCGTCACCGGGCGGCGAACGTACGCATACGTGCGGAACACGGAGAACGGGCCCGCTCGCGTCACCTGAGTGATGCGGGCGAGCCCGTTGCCGTGCCGGCGGCCCGAAGCGGGGCGCCCGGGGACGTCAGGGAGCGATCGCCATGTCGAAGATGTGGACATTCGCGTTCGCGGGCAGGACCACGAACGCGACCGTCTTCGACGCGTCCAGCGGGACCGAGTTGGCGAACACGCTGTACTTCACCGTGGCGTCGCCGTACCCGCCGGGCCGGTTGCGGCCGTCGGTGGACTTGACCAGCGTCGCACCGTGCGCCGTGACCGGGTCGAACGACCAGTTGGGGAAGCCGAACGAACCCGTGCCGGATGTGCCGTCGGTGTAGAAGACGGTGGCGTTGCCCGTGGCGCCGCTGCCCACACCGGAGCCGAGGAACACCAGCTCGGTGCCCTTGCCGCTCAGCTCGACCGCCTGCCCGGAACTCGCCACGTTGTCCTTCGAACCGGCCGCCACGTCCGGCCAGGTCAGCCTCGCGCCCAGGGCCTCGACGGTCGCCCCGGGAGTCAGACCGGCCGTGGCGAGCCTCTGCGCGGAGAAGGTGTTGCCCTCGCCGTCGTAGTCGCCCGCGGTCGTGGCGGACTCGTCGGTGATCGCCACCCCGTTGTACGCGGCCGCCAGGTTCGCCAGGGGCGATCCGGAGCGCTCGGTCCGGGTGCCGGTGGCCGTTCCGCGGCCGTCCCCGCCCTGGTAGACCGCGGTCGCCGTGAACGTGCGGAGCACAAATCCGGAACGTTTCTCCGGGACCTGGACCCGGAACGTCGCGGAGGCGGAGGCGCCCGTCGCGAGGGAGCCGCCCACGCTGGTCACGGACGGCTGGACCGCCCACCCGACAGGCCCGGCGAACGACACCTTGAGGGAACGCAGCCGCTGCGGGGCGGTGTTCCTGACGGTGACCTCCACCTCCGAGATGGCCGGTCCGTCGAGATCCACGGGAGAGACGGTCACCTCGGTCCGCGCGTCGGAAGCGGCCGCCGGGCGGGCCGGCGCGGCCGAGGCCGCCTGTACGGGAACGAGCATGACCGCCGCCGCCACGGCGACGGCTCTGAGCGGGTTGATGAGTCGGGCCGGTCTCATGACGTACTCCTTGGTGAGGGAGGTCTTCAGGCGACGGGGGGCATCTCGGTGGTGCGCGAGTCGAGACCGGTACGCAGGTTGACCCAGGAGCCGCGGGTGAAGTCCGGGATGTCGACGGGACGGCCCTTGGCGGCGAGGGACGTGACGCTCAGCGGAACCGGCGCGCACCACGAAGCGGAGTCGTACACGTCGATGTCGGGGACCAGACCGGCCCGCATCAGCTGGACCGTGCGCCACTGGAGGATGTAGTCCATGCCACCGTGGCCGCCGTTCTCGGCCTCGTCACCGAGCTCC
Source organism: Streptomyces sp. NPDC091387 (assembly GCF_044756945.1). Taxonomy (NCBI): domain Bacteria; kingdom Bacillati; phylum Actinomycetota; class Actinomycetes; order Kitasatosporales; family Streptomycetaceae; genus Streptomyces; species Streptomyces sp. NPDC091387. The sequence goes on from NZ_JBIVTZ010000005.1 coordinate 399,462, forward strand.
TTCCACAGCCAGTGGTCGAACTCCTTGCGGTACGCGTCGAAGTCGCGCCACGTGTCGCCGCCGTGATCCGGCTCGACGTAGATGCGTGCGCCGGTGGGCGAGGTGCCCGCGTAGTCCTCGAAGATGCCCCGGCTGCCGACGAGCGAGTTGATCCTGCTGTACGGGCGGGGTGAGCTGACGGCGTGCTCGGCGCGGATCATCCGGCCCTTCGCCGTCTCGATCTGGCACGTGACGAGGTCGCCGTTGATGTACGTCTCGTTCCAGGACGGGTGGGACTTGGGCATGAAGCGCTCGCGGTAGTCGGCGAGTCCCTTCGGAGCGGTCGCGGTGGCCTTCAGCGTGGTCATCCGGTCGCCGCGGTTGATGTCCATGGCCGCCGCGATGGGGGCGAGACCGTGCATGGCGTAGAAGGACGCGGTGGAGCGGGTGTGCCAGAGGCGGCGCCAGGAGTCGGTGTAGTACGTGTCCGAGAAGAGCAGGGAGCGCAGGTCGTGCATGTAGCCGCCGTGGCCGTTGGTGACGTCCCCGAACAGGCCCTCGTGGGCCATCTTGAGCATGGCCAGCTCGTTGCGGCCGTAACTGCAGTTCTCGGACAGCATCAGGTTCCTGCGGGTGCGCTCCGAGGTGTCCACGAGGTCCCACAGCTCGTCGAGCCGGGTCGCGACGGGGAGTTCGACGACGACGTGCTTGCCGGACAGGAGTGCGGCCCTGCCCTGTTCGTAGTGGAACTCCCAGGGCGTCGCGATGTACACGAGGTCGATGTCGTCGCGCTTGAGCATCTGCGCGTAGGAGTCGGCGGAGCCGCCGAACTCCGCCGGACGCGTCTTGCCGGCGGCGACGAGCTGGTCCGCGGTGCGCTTCGCGCGGTCGGCGCGGATGTCGCAGACCGCCGCCACGACGCAGCCGGGGATGACGGACCAGCCCGTGGTCATCCCGGAGCCCCGGTTGCCGAGCCCGATGACGCCGACGCGGACGGTCTTGTGGGGCTCGAAGGGGACACCGATCATGGACTTCTGGCCGGGCCGGCGCCGGGGCGCGGCGGCCCCGGCGAGCGCGGCGGCGGGGGCCGGTCCGGACACGGGATCCGCCGACGCGCTCTCGGCGGATCCGATCCCTACGGCCAGGGCCCCTGCGGCCAGTGTTCCTCCCAGGACCAAGCGGCGTGAGACTTCGGGGGTTTCGGGCATGCGACAACGCTCCTCGATACGCGACCGGCATCACTGGCGTGAACGACTCTCGCGGGAATGTCCGCGACATGTCAATAGTTGTTCGTCGCCATCGCGTTTCGAGCAAGAGCGAGCACGTGCCCCGAGGGGGCGGAAAGCCGCCGGCACCCCCTGCCCCATCGCCTCCGGACACAGAGGAATGGCCCCCGGCACTGCCGGGGGCCATTCACCACTGCGCGGAGCTGTCAGCCGATCTCGGCCCCGAACGCCGCCAGCGCCTCCGGCACCGGCTGGAAGAACGTCTCGCCGCCCGAGGAGCAGTCGCCGCTGCCGCCCGAGGTCAGCCCGATCGCCGTGTCACCGGCGAAGAGCGAGCCGCCGCTGTCGCCGGGCTCGGCGCAGACCGTCGTCTGGATCAGCCCGTTGACGATGTCGCCGTTGCCGTAGTTGACCGTGGCGTCCAGCCCCGTCACCTGGCCGTCGTGCACCTGGGTGGTGGAACCGCTGCGCGACACCGTCATCCCGACGGTCGCCTCGCCCGCCTTGGTGATCGGCTGGGTGGAGCCGTTGTAGAGGTCGACCTCGCTGGGGTGTGCCGTGCCCGAGGTGTACTTCACCAGCCCGAAGTCGTTGTCCGGGAACTCCGAGCCCGCGTTGGTGCCGATCTCCCCGCCGCCCTGCGAGTCCGACCAGCTGGAGATCGCCTCGGTGCAGTGCCCGGCGGTCAGGAAGTACGGCTCGCCGCCCTTGACCACGTTGAAGCCGAGCGAGCAGCGCCCGCCGTCGCCCCAGATCGCGTCGCCGCCCGCGATGAGCGGCTTGAACTCGCCGGCGGACTTCTTGAGCCGGGCCTTGCCGCCCAGCCCCTCGACCACCGAGGTGAGCCGGCTCAGGTCGGCGCCCTTGACCGTGCGGTCGGCGGTGACGACGACCTTGTTGCTGACCGGGTCGACGGCCCATGAGGTGCCGGGGATCGCGGCCTTGCCGGCCAGGGTCTGCCGGGCGGACTTCAGCTCGGTCAGCGAGTTCTGTACGACTCTGGCCCGGCCGCCCGCCTGCCGCACCTGCTCGGCGGCGGCCTGGTCGACCACGTTCATCACCAGGTTCTTCGACTTGGCGTCGTAGTACGACCCGGCCGCGCCGGCACCCAGATCCTTCCCGAGACCGGTGGCGAGTTTTCCGGCCGCGTCGGCCGTCAGCGTTCGCGCGGTGATCTCGGGCGTTCCTTCACTGGCGTTCGCACTCTGGAACGTCGCTCCCGCTGCGACCAGGGCGACCACCGCCGAACCCGCCAGCACTGCACGCTTCCTGGATATGCGTCGATGCTTCAACTTCGACCTCCTGTGGGGCCGCGCACGGGTGATGTGGGGTCTCCCGTACACGGAGGATGGGGCGCCCACTATTCCGACGGAGTAGATAGCACACAAGACCGACTTCAGGACGCACACACGACAACACCTCTTCGGTCTCACCGTGTTCACTTGCCGAGGTCAGGCGTTGCCGGTTCCGCCTGCGAACACCCGGTGCGATCACCGGGTCGGCAGCGGGTGAGGAGTAGTCCTGTCCTGTTCTCGCCCTTCGGGGTCCGGATGCTGGGTCCGCGCGTCCGGATGCGGTGCGGGTCCCCTCCGGCGAACACGGGTTACTTCCGACAAGGAGTGCCGGTCGTGCCCTTGATGCGCCATCATCGAACTGTCAGCACACACCGGGCAGTTGCTGCCCGGAACGGGCGGGGTCGACGGACGGAGGAGTCGGGGTGCGCAGTCGGGTGCGGGTGGCGGACGGGCGGCATCTGATGGTCGAGCGTCAGGGGGATCCGCACGGCAGACCTGTCTTCCTCCTCCACGGAATGCCGGGCAGCCGGCTCGGCCCCGCTCCACGCGGCATGGTCCTCTACCAGCGCAAGATGCAGCTGATCGCCTACGACCGTCCGGGCTACGGCGGTTCCGACCGGCTGCCGGGACGCCGGGTGGTGGATGTCGTCGAGGACGTACGGGCCATCGCGGACTCGCTGGGCCTGGAGCACTTCGCCGTGGTCGGCCGGTCCGGCGGCGCGCCGCACGCCCTGGCCTGCGCCGCGATGATGCCCGACCGGGTGACCCGTACCGCCGCACTGGTGGGCCTCGCCCCCTGGGACGCAGAGGGCCTCGACTGGTTCGACGGGATGGCCGCGTCGAACGTACTCGCGTACTCGACCGCCGCGGCCGATCCCGACGGGCTCGCGGAGTCCTTCATCAGCCGCTCGGCGGTGATCCGGCAGGACCCGGCCCGGCTCCTGGACGACCTGCGCCGCGAGCTGACCGACTCCGACCGGGTCGTGGTCAACGATGTCGGCATCCGCACCATGCTGCTCGCCAACTACCGTGAGGGGCTGCGCACATCGGCGTACGGATGGATCGACGACGCGATCGCGTTCTGCCGGCCCTGGGGGTTCGACCCCGCGGACATCACGGGTCCCGTGATGCTGTGGCACGGCGAGAAGGACGTGTTCTCGCCGATCGGCCACTCCCGCTGGCTGGCCGGTCAGATCCCGGACGTCACCGCCGTGATGGAACCGGCGGCGGCGCACTTCGACGCGCTGTCCGTGCTTCCGTCCGTGCTCAACTGGCTGCTGGACGAACGGGAGGCCGCGGTCTGCTGAGGACAGCGGTCCGGTGATCCGGATGACCGGGGCTCCTGACGGGAGCCCCGGCCCGGATCACACCGACATCGGTTCCAGCTCCCGCCAGAACCTGCGCTCGTCCCTCGCTATCCGGGTCAGCGGATGATCGTCCCCGAGCTGTCGGGCCAGCTCGTCACCGGTTTCCGCCCGCAGTCTCAGCGCCTCGTCCTTGCGCCCCATCGCGTCGAGCGTGACCGCGAGGTTGGAGGTCATGGCCAGGGTCTCCGGGTGGTGCGCCCCCAGAACCTCCCTGAGCTGGCCGGACACCCGCCGCTCGGTCTCCAGCACCAGTTCGAGGTCGCCCTCGACGGCTGTCGCGTTGGCCAGGTTCATGACGGAGAACAGGGTGTTCGGATGCTCCCGCCCGAACACCTCGCGCATCGAGGCGACCACCTTCGTCAGCAGCCTCTCCGCCTCCCCGGGCACACCCGTCCCCGAGAGGTAGGCGCCGAGGTTGTTCTGCGCGGCCAGGGTGTACGGGTGCTGCTCCCCCGGCACCTTCATGTACTGGTTGACGACCTCCTGCGCGGTGTCCCGGGCCTCGGCCGCCTCCCCCGCGGCGAACAGGTCGGCCGCCATGTTGAGGTCGCAGGCCAGTGACTCCGGGTTCGCCGAGGTGTACTTGGCCCGGTACCTGGTGCGCGTGGCCACCGTCAGCCTGCGCGCGTCCTCCAGCTGCCCCGCACGGCGCAGGGACACCGCGAGGCTCTTCGAGGCACTCAGGGTGGTCGGATAGGTCCGGCCGAGGGTGGCCTTGAGGCTCTCGTACGTGCGGCTGAGCAGGCCCACCGAGTCCTCGTACCGCCCGACCTCGCGCAGGTCACGGGCCAGGTTGAGGGCGGAGGACAGGCTGTGCGGATGCTCCTGGCCCAGCACCTCCGACCGCAGGTCGTAGCAGTCCTGGTCGATCTCCCTGGCCCTGGCGTACTGCCCGACGCTCCGCAGGTTCAGCGCCAGGTTGTTGGCCGCCGCCAGCGTCCGGGCGTGCCTCTCGTGGAAGATCTGGTTGAAGCCGTCGTGCGCTTCGGTCGCCAGCTCGATCGCACGCCCGTAGTCGCCGAGCAGGCCCAGGTCGATGGCGAGACTGCTGGTGGTCATGTACGTGTGCGGGTGCTCCGGCCCCAGCACCTCGCGCTGCAGCCGAAGAGTGAACTCGTCGAGCTCCCTCGCCTCCACGTACCGTCCGCGGGTGCGCAGGATGTTGGAGAGGTGGAAGCAGAGGTACAGGTACTGGATGTCCCGTTCCCCGAGCATCTCCAGCCAGGTCTCGCGCAGTTCCTCCCCGAGGGTGCCCGCGGTCCTGACGTCTCCGCGCTTCCAGAGATAGCGGACCCGGTCGATCAGGAGCCTGCGGGTCTCCTGGTCCCGGCAGTTGCGCGCGTCGGACGGGCCCAGGTGCGGCCAGATCGTGGCGAAGCGCGGCCAGGTCTCCGGGTTGTCGATCGGTTCGGTGTCATCGGGCCTGGCACCGGCGAGGATGCGGTGGACGACGTGCCGGGCCTCGCGCTGTTCCTCGTCGCTGAGCTGGGCCCTGATCACGGCCTGCACCAGCCGGTGGACCTGGATGGAGTTGGAGACCTGGTCGACCTTGGCGAGGGCGAACCGGCCGATCTCCCGGATGACCCGGCCCAGCACCAGCTTCTCCTGGAGCGAGGAGTCGTACGGCTTCAGCGCCTCGATCATCTCCTTGCTGTAGAGGAGGTTCGCCGAGATCGGCTCGGGTGCGAAGAACGCACAGAGCTGGAGCAGCCGCACCGCCGCCGGCGAACGCTCCTTGAGGCGTTCGATGGAGATGTTCCAGGTCGCCGCGACGGGTTGCGGATATCCGGCGGGCTGGTTCAGGGCCAGGACCTCGGGGGCCTGGCGGGCCAGCTGCTCCAGATAGGTGTCGATGGGCGTCGCGGTCTCGGCGATCCAGGCCGCCGCCTGCTCGACGGCGAGCGGCAGGTCACCGACGGCGGTCGCCACCTGCGCGGCGTCCTCGGCGCTCAGCCCCGGGGCCCGCCGCTGGAGGTGCTCGACCGACTCCTCCCGGAGGAAGACGTCCACGGGCAGCGCGTCACCGTGCTGGGACCACGCCTGGTTCCTGGAGGTCACCAGGATGTGCCCCGAGCCACCCTGCGGGAAGTAGCGCCTGAGGCGTTCGGGGTCGTCGGCGTTGTCGAAGACGAGCAGCCACCGGTCGGACGGCACGCCGCGCCGCAGCAGGTCGACGGCCTCCTGGGAGGCCGCGGCCATGTCGTCGCCGCCCTGGGCGCCGAGCCGTACGGCCAGTTCGGCGAGTCCCGCGATCACGTCGTCGGTCTGCTCCGACGATATCCACCAGACCAGGTCGTAGTCGGCCATGAAGCGGTGCACGTACTCGAGGGCCACCTGCGTCTTGCCGACGCCGCCGAGTCCGTACAGGGTCTGCGGCTGCGGCAGCACGACGGCCATGCCCCCGCCCAGCTGATCGCGCATCCGCTCCAGGACCAGGGAACGGCCGGTGAAGCCGGGGTTGCGGGGCGGCGCGTTCCAGATCCTCGGCACCGTGCCGGGGAACCGGGGACCGGTCGCCGCCGCGTCACCGAGCTGCACCGACCGGTCCAGGGCCCGCATCAGGGCGGTGGTGGCCTGCACCTCGTCCAGCCGGAACAGGTCGACCGGGTTGCGGTCGATGTAGGGCGCGGAGAGCCGGACATCGCTGATCCGCAGCGGCAGCAGCTGGCGCCGCCCGCCCCCCGGGTCCTCGGAGACCGCCCGGTCCCACAGGTCCACGGCCCGCTGGGACTTGAGGTAGGCGCTGGAGAGCAGCACCACCGTGCGGGTCGCGGTCTCGGCCACGGAGGGCGGGGCGTCCGCCAGCGCGGGATCGGCCGACACGTCACGCGGGACGACCCGGAATCCGGCCCGGGTGAGGACCGATTCGATCCAGTCGGCCCACATGCGGTTCTCCGCCACATAACTGAGGAGGAGATCGGCGGGCAGGCCCGGCCTGCGCCGGGTGAAGGCGTCGCGGATGCGCAGCCGTACCTCTTCGCCCACCGGGGGCATCGAGGTGATTTCCTGCTGGGTGACGACCGCGGTGAGGCGTTCGAAGGCGGACAGCAGCGAGTTACTGAGACCGGCCTCGTCCCCGAAGGTCGCGAGGGTCTCCTCGTACGCGTAGTAGGGGCGGTACGGAATCTCCACCGCGCCCCAGTAGGCGGTGAGTTCGTCGCCGGACAGGTCGCGCGGCAGCCGGTCGAACTTCAGCCGGGCCAGTGCCCGGCCGGCGTCCGCCTTCTCCTTCTCGCCCTCGTCGATGCGCATCGGGACGGGGAAGATGGAGATGGGCCGGCCGGTGTAGCGCTCGGCGATCTGCCGGGCGACGGAGGCCGCGCCGTCGATGGACTGGTCGCTCAGGGTGAAGCAGTCGACGAGCACGTCCGGGAGGTGGACCGTGCAGATGTCGGCGATGTCACTGAGACCGGTACGGCTGTCGATGAGGACGTAGTCGTAGTTGGCCTTCATGTCGTCACGCAGGGCGTCGAAGAAGTGGCCGCCGCCGAGCCGGTCGTAGAAGTTGTCCCAGTCGAAGGTGGAGACAGTGGCGGAGTACTCGCGGTTCTGCCGCCCGGCCGAGACGAAGTCGAGCGTGCCGCCCCGCGGGAACTGCCAGCCCAGCGCCTCCGGTTTGAGGGAGACGGCGTGCGGCTGGATGCGGGCGTAGTCGCGGTGCCAGTCGTCGGACCGCTGGACGGGGTTGGTCGCGGCCCAGGCGTACTCGGTGATCAGGTCGATCACCCCGGTGGTGGCACCGAGCGTCGACGGGTCGAGGAAGGGGTGGAAGAACCGGTGGAGCCCGGGAGCCTCCAGGTCCCAGTCGACGGCCAGTACCCGTTTGCCGTTGGCGGCGAGGATCCAGGCGGTGTTCGCCAGGGCCATGGTGCGCCCTGTACCGCCCTTGTACGAGTAGAAGGTGACGATGCGCCCGTCACGGCCGGCTGTCATACGTCCTCCGCATCCGTCGCAGGGTCGTGCATGTCGGGTATGAACTGCGTGCCGCCCATGGGCCCCATCAGTCGCGTCCGTTCACTGTGCCGCCCGCCCGCCGGCGGATAGACCGTGGCATGTCTCAGATACTGCTGGGCGGCCACCTCGACCACCTGGGGAAGGACCTGCCCGAACGCCTCCATGGTGGGCACCCCCTTGGCCGCGGCGCGGCAGAAGGCCCGCCCCTGCCGCATCTTGGTCGGCAACGTCTGTTCGAGCTTCTCGGTCAGTTCGGCCTCGGCGGCCCTGCTCTGGTGGTCGTCGCGGCACCAGGGCACGACCATGGTCACCCAGGGCCGGTTCTCCGCGTCGAAGGCCGCGAGCCTGCGTCTGCGGTCCTCGTCCTGGAGGGCCCAGCGGTCGACCAGGAGTATCTCCGGCGTACGGGGTTCCTGCTTGCCCTCGCGCTGTCCGGACTCCTCGTCGAACGAGGTGATGACGGCCTGGTAGTTGAGTGCGCGGACCAGTTCCTTGGCGACATAGGCCAGCGGTCGCGCGGCAGCCGGATGGTAGGGATTCCAGTCCTGCGGATGGTCGCCGTAGTAGTCGGCTATCCGTCCTTCGGGCAGGTCGTGCCGGGTGGGGGCGGCGATGGTGATCTGCATCGGCCGCGGGGCTCCCGCGCCGCTGCTCAGTGATCCGAAAGCGCTGGGGGCGAGGCGGTAGTCGACGGGCCGTCCGGTGTCGATCCGTACCGTGTCGGCGACACTGACGATGCGCTTGGCGAGCTCGTAGACGGCCCGTTCGTATTCCTGGGCGAACAGCCGGAGTTTGATCAGTCCGTAGAGTCCGTCACTGACGTAACGTTCCCCGAAATCACGGTGGTTGAACTGTAACCGCTCGGCCGATCCGGGCAGTTGGCTGGGCGGCACCGGGACCCAGAGCGCCGGGACGATCGCCTCGGCCGACTGGTTCGACCGGGCCCGTTGGTGAATGGCGCGCTGCTCGAACGCGTACCACTCCTTGCCGCACATCTCGCTGGCGAAGTACCGCGGCGAGAACAGCGGTACGAAGACCCGGCAGCTCGCGAGCACGCTGCCCAGCCGTTCCGACCAGCCCTCCCCGGAACGTATCTCCCGGTCCATGAACCCCGCGGACGCGCCCGCGGGCAGATCGGTCATGGCCATAACATGACCGCAGAGATCTTGGAAAAGCCGTTCGACCCACATATCGGGGTCCGTTCCACCGCCGTACCCCGGTGTATGCGCGTAGCTCAGGAAAAAGTACGGCCGATGGTCCGTCGCTCGCTGCTGCATCGATGCGTGCACACGACCCCCGTCCTGTGTGATCACCGCATCCCAGGCTATCGAGGGGTGCGATCGAATTCATCATTCCGGAGCGGACCTTGCTCCACCCCCATGGCGTTCGGTCATTCAACGCCGCTTTTCAGTCATCCATACCCAGGATTCACCCTGTACGTTCATAGCCGTAACAATCTTGAGGCTATTCGGCCCACTTGTCCTGGGTTTCCTTCACCTCTGCCTTGAGCGCGGCGATGAACTGCCTTCCCCCGACCGTGGGCTCGGCCGCGGAACCCATCATGCCGAGCGCCTCGTCAATACCGTCCATGAAACAGGGATCAAGGGCGGACAACGCCACCCGTTCATGGGTTTCGGCCAACAGCCGGGAAAACGGAACTGCCTCTTCCTGCCATCGGGGGCGATAGGTCCAGGTCCCGTCCGACGCGTAGAGATCGGTGACGTCGAGCAATGCCCGCAGGGTGGTCCGCCGGAAACCGCCCAGAAGTTCGAGCGCCAGCTGTTTCGCGTCGTCCGTCCGCGTCAGGCCGACGGTCCCGTATCCGTGCCGCCGTTCGGCGTGCTGTCCGGCGGTGAGGGGGGTCAGCGTCGTCAGGCTGCCGGCGGCCGCCGCGGCGTGCTCGGGCGCCTCCCTCACCAGGAGTTCCCACGCCTCGGCGAGACCGGCTTCCCACTCCTCTGCCGCGGCCTTCCCGAGCCGCGGCAGCGCAGGAGCGCCGAAGCAGTCCCGGTACGGGTCCAGGTCGTCGAGGGCGAAGCGGGGCGCGCCGTCCCGGCCGAGGCGGCGCACCGGGCTCCAGCCGGGGCTGTCCACCCCGTCGAGGACGCGCCATTCGCCCTCGCCGTCGTCGCGCCGGACGACGAACCCGTCCCCGGCCGGCCGCAACCCGACCGTGCCGTGCTCGCCCTCCCGGCCGACCCGGAGCTCGCCGAGCGTGGGGAGGTGGAGCCGCCCGTCCCGGTAGTCGGCCCGCACGGTCAGGCCGAGGCCCGACCGCACCGCGGCGGCCGCGAGGTAGTCGGGGAGGCGCAGTGCCTCGTCCACGGCGCCGGGCCGATCCGCGCGCAGTCCTCCCAGCGCCTCCAGCAGCCAGGTCCGGGTGTACGGGTGCGCGAGCACGTGATCGAGCCCGGCGGCGCCTTCCTCCGTCGTCTCCAGGACGCCGGCCAGGTCCCAGGCCTCGTCCCACCGCGCGCCGCCGCGGCCGTCCAGGTCGGCGTGGAGGCCGGCGAGCAGGGTGCGGGTCAGGTCCTGCTGCGCGTCGAGGAGTTCGGCGCGGTCCGCCACCGCGGGGTGCACCGGGGCGCGCGTCTCGATGCCGCGCACCAGCGCCTCCAGGTCGCGGCAGTACACGGACGGGTTGTCGAAGTCGTTGGCCGAGCGGTACCGGTGCGTGTACAGCCCTCCGCCGCACGAACGCACGACGGGGCAACGGCGGCAGGTCTCGCTGACGCCGGCCAGACCGAGCTGGCGCGCGCGGACCCCCGGATGGGCGGCGACGTCGTCGAAGGAGTGGGAGAACACGTTGAATCCGGTGGCTGCCGCACCGTCGTAGGCGCTCTTGAGCGAGTCGACCTGTTCCAGCTGACCGTCCGTCTCGACCACCACGAGATCGGTGGGTGCGAGACCGAGGGACTCGGTGAGGCTGGGGCCGCCGCTCAGGGTGGACAGCACGGAGGAGAAGAGGCGCACGGGCACCGGGCCGCCCAGTTCCTGCCAGCGGTCGTAGACCTTGAGGAGCCAGTCGGCGTAGGCCGTTTCCGACCCGTCCGGCCGGGGCGGCGGGTCGTCCCAGGTGGCGTGCGGGAGGAGGAAGTCGATGAGCGGTGGTTCGAGTTCGACCAGGGCGTCCAGGACCGCGTGGGGGTCGTTCTCGATGTCGATGGTGCACAGCAGCCCGAGATCGAGATGGCGGTAGCGCTCCTGCCGGAGCAGTTCGACGGCCCCGAGCACGAGGGGGTGGCTGGTGCGGCCGTTGGCGAAGCGGCGGTGCCGGTCGTTCGCCGTGCGGTCGCCGTCGAGCGAGATGCCGACCTTGACGTCGAACTCGTCGAAGAGGTCGAGATATCGGGGGCTGAGCTGGACGCCGTTGGTGTGGATCCTGAGGTCCAGCTCAGCGATACCGTTCAAAGCCGCTGAAAGCTCCTCGCAGACACGGCGCAGGCGCGCTGGGCCCGCCAGGAGCGGCTCGCCTCCGTGCAGGATCACTGACATCGAATCGAGCGCATGCGCGGACGCATGCTCGGCCAATCGTCGAGCCGCCCATGAAACAGCTTCGTCAGAGATTGTCTTCGGGCGGGTACGCCAGCTCTGGTCAGCATGTTCATAGATATAACAATGGTCGCACGCGAGATCACAGCGGCTGTGTACCTTGAGAACGATCTCGCGGAAGGGGACCAGGGGTCCTGTCATTCCCCCAGTCTAGCCACGTCGGGGCTCTTCTCAGAGTGCCGAACTGAAGGTCGAAGTCTGAGTCGAACGGCCGGCTGAGGTACCGAATACCCGGCCGAGCTTCCTGGAGGCATCGGCGCTGCGGGCGTCGATCTCGGTGAGTGGCACACGGCTCTTCTTCGCGATAGCGAAGGAGGGGGAGGTTGCGTAGGTCTTCACGGCCGTCCTCGATGCTTTGTTTCTGGACATTGGATTGCTGTCGGCACCTGCATATTCACAGGGCCCAGCGGGATGACTTTACTCCCAACCCAGCCTTCCGCACACGTCGACGCAGCTCGAAACCTTCCGTTCACCCAGCAATACGATCCAGGAAATCCCGACGGCCATTGACCCGGCCGGGTGACGACGTAACGCGCAGGTCGGGGGCTTGTGGCCGGCTCGCCCCGCAGGGCCGTTCCGCCCCCCTTCCACGGTCCGGTCGAGGCTCAGTCGAGGGGCGCCCGAGCGACGGCTCTCGCGCCCTTCATGCAGTCCCCTACGCGTTCGTGGCTGTCGCCCACGACGTCGGTCACCCGTACCCGCACGAACAGGGACTCGACGTCCTCGACGAACCTCTTCGAGAAGGCGCCCACGAGCACCGTCTCGTGGCTTCCGGTGCCCACCAGCGGGAATCCCGGGCCGAACTCGACGAGTTGGAAGTCCTCCGCGACCACGAGTCCGGCCGCGGTCAGTTCGGTCACGGCTTCGTCGATGCCGGCCCACCGGGCACCGGCGCGCACGCCGCTCCCCTTCATGACCACCTGGCACTCCCAGGACTCGATCGCCGCGATGTGCTGCCCGCCGTTGACTATGCCCACGCGCCACGCCCGCACGTCGCCCCTGAGGTCCCCCTTCACCCACGCCGCCCGCCAGCCCAGGTAGGGCCGCACGGTGCGGGCGTACTGCGCCCTGGCCAGGACGGCACCCGCCGCGACGGCCAGCAGGCTTCCCAGCGCCTCCATGTCGAGCAACTGCAGGCGCCACGGCCACTGCGTCCGCGCGGTGCCCGTCATGTTGGCGCGAACCATCTCCCAGACGAGGACGAGCACCAGGAGTCCGAGCAGCACCAGAGGAGTCGTGAACAGCAACGGACTCCGGCGGATCCTGCGCTGCACATCGGACAACGGCACGTCGCCTCTCCGGCCTGCCCCGTTCACGGTCGCTCCCCCCGCCGAATGACGAGCACCCGCGTGTTGCCGAGTCATCTCGCCTTGCGTGCACCGCAGTTGTCAGACTTTCCCACAGAGCGACGGATAGCACGAGAGCGTCTCGGCGAGGGCGCGGACAGCACCTGTCCGCGCGGAGGCGCCATTGCGGTCTCCGGGGCGCGACCCTACTCTCGTGGCCCCGGCAGGCCTCCGCGCGCACGCTACCGAGCCCCGGGACCGCACCCGCGATCCGGCGACGGCCAGGCCGGCCGTACGGCTCGAAGGGCATATCCACAACTGCAGACGGGGTGACATGACGGCGATTCCCGGACCACTTCAGTCCATGGTCTTCCGGAGCGAGGACCTGCCCGCGCTCTTCCATCACACGGACGCCATCGCGGTCGCACGCCAACGGGAAGCGGTCAACACCACCCGCTGTCAGCTGGTCCTGCTCGTCCTGGGTACCGTGCCCGCCGCCCTGCCCTGGCAGGGCGAGGTCGGCGGGGACATTCAACTCCGGCACGTCGTAGCGGTGTTGGCGTATCTCGGTGTCCTGGTCGCGACCTTCCTGGCCTCCCGGCGCAAAGCAAAGTCGCATTGGCAACTCAACCGCTCCGCGGCGGAGTTCATCAAGTCCAACTGCTGGCGCTACGCGGTCCACGGCTCCCCCTTCGACACCGGCACAGAGCATCCGGAGGCCGTCTTCGCCAACCGGCTGGAGGAAGGGCTTCAGGAGTTACGGAAGGTGGGGTGGGACGATCCCCGCGAGGAGATGACCGAAGAGGGCGGCGGGCTCATCACGGCCTCCATGCGGGAGCTGCGGAACAGGGCGTTCACCGTGCGCAAGGAGACGTACATCCGGGACCGTCTGATCGAGCAGCGGCGCTGGTACCGCAAGCGGCAGCAGGGGGCCCGGCGTGGTGCGTTCGTCTGGTCCAGCACCATCGCCGCGCTGACGCTGCCCGCCCTGGTCCTCGCCGTGCTGCAGACGTTCTCCGCCGCCGGGTCCTTCGCGCTGACGGGGTCGTTCTCCGCCGCCGCGGCCGCCTGCCTCGCCTGGAACGAGATGCGCCGTCATCACCCGCTCGTGTCCGCGCACTCACTGGTGGAGGAGGACCTGGAGAACATGCAGGCCGCGATGGAGACCGTCCTGACCGAACGGCAGTGGCCGGCGGCCGTGTTCGAGACCGAGCGGATCGTCTCCCCCGAGCACACGGACTGGCTGGTCAGGCACCGGACGTGAGACCCGGCCGGCCGACTCCGCTCCGGATCAGGCGCGGACGACCCCGTCGCGCCAGATCACCGTGACCGGCCGGCCGAGCCCTCGGGCGTAGGTCACGATGTCCCCCGTGCCGCCGAGACCGCGGGCGGGCAGTCCGTCCCAGACGGCGAGCAGGCGGTCGCAGTGGTCGGCGATGTAGGCGCCGGCCGCGTAGTACGCCTCGTCGGTGGAGTGCGCGAAGTCCAGCCGGACCTCCCGTGCGGCGCGGGCCCTGAGGCTCTGGTAGCGGGCCAGCTCGGCGCCGTCCTCGAAACAGGCCTCGTAGTCGCCGCTGGGGATGACCGCGGTCAGTTCGGCGCCGTGGGCGAGCGCGAGGTCGGCGAAGATCTGGTCCGCCCCCACGGCCAGGCTGGACAGCGCCTCCACCGCGCCGTCGAACCCGCTGAGCGCCGCACGCATCGCGGCCAGCACATGGGCGTGCACTTCCTGCGGGATGCTGCGGTGGCCGGTCACTCCGATGCGATTCACGGACCTGGATCCCCCTGGGGTCTCTGCCGGGGGTTCCCGGAGGGCGTCCCTCCAGGAGGCACGCTGTCCGCCCCCGTTGTTCCTGCGCGACCGTCGTGTGCCACATCCTCTCAAAAGCCGCGGGGTCAGCGGGAGCCCCCGCCCGGAATTCGGGCGGGGGCTCGGCGTGTTCGAGTGCTCTTTCGAACCGGGGGCCGGTCCCGGGGGACGGAACCGGCCGCCGGGGTGTCAGTAGAGACTGACGCCGTACGCGCTGAGCGCTTCGGTGACCGGCTGGAAGAACGTCGTGCCGCCGGAGGAGCAGTTGCCGCTGCCGCCCGAGGTGAGGCCGATCGCCTTGGAGCCGGAGTAGAGCGGACCGCCGGAGTCGCCGGGCTCCGCGCACACGTTGGTCTGGATCATGCCGTAGACGACGTCGCCGCCGCCGTAGTTGACCGTGGCGTTGAGCGCGGAGACGGTGCCGCTGTGGATGCCGGTGGTGGAGCCCCGGCGGGTGACGGACTGCCCGACCGTGGCATTGGCCGCGCCGGTGATGTCGACGCTGCCCACGGTGCCCTCGTGGGAGACCGAGGCGTTGGCGTAGCGCACCAGGCCGTAGTCATTGGTCGGGAAGCTGGAGCCGGCCGTCGGACCGATGCTCGTCGAGTTCGACGAGTTGGTGTAGAACGGCGGGCTGCCTTCCGTGCAGTGGCCGGCCGTCAGGAAGTAGTACGTGCTGCCGCTGCGGACGTTGAAGCCGAGGGAGCAGCGGAAGCCGGGCCCGTAGACAGCGTCACCGCCGGAGAGCAGCTTGCGGATCTGGCCGGGCGTGCGTTCGATGTTCAGGGCGCCCGCGTTGGCTCCCGCGGAGTCCTTGATCTGCTGGACCTCCGCCGCGGAGACCGTGCTGTCGACCGTGACCGTGACCTTCTTGTTCACGGGGTCGACGGTCCAGGCGGTGCCGGCCACGTCGGCGCCGAGGACGGCGTCACTGGCGGCGGAGAGCTGGTTCGCGCTGTACGTTCCGGTGGAGCTGGCCTGTGCGCTGGGGACGGCGAGCGCGGCGACCGCTACAAGACCTGCGGCAATGGCGACAGCCCTGGTGCGTCTCGCGGTACCGCTGAGGGGGGTGGTGCGCTTGATCCTCACTTGGCAATCCTCCCGAGGGGGGTTGGGGGTCCGCCCGTGGGGTGGCCGGACCCGTGAGGCGCAGTCAGCCGCACGGCAGAAGTCTGTCCGGATTCCGAACCTGCCGTGCTCCTGACAAGCGCTGCTCGGGAGTATTCAAGGCGTCAACTTCTCGCGCAAGAGGGCCTATTGGCCTGAGCTTTACCTGGCACCCATGCGTCCGGCCCCGGCGCACCACGCGCACCGGGGCCGGACACCGCTGGAACGGAGGCGGTGATTCAGCCGTCGACCCGGCTGCGCTCCCCCGCCTCGACGGCGACGGGGAGGGTGTTGCCGGGCGGCGGGAAGGGGCAGATGAAGTGGTCCGCGAAGGCGCAGGGCGGCAGCAGCGCACGGTTGAGGTCGACCGCCACCGTGCCGTCGGCGGCCGGGGCCGGGGGCCGCAGGAAGCGGAAGCGGTAGCTACTGTTCCCGCTGGTCGCGTCGGCGAAGACCGCCCAGAGCGAGCCGTCGTGCTCCACCGCGACCTGGAGCGTGTGCTCGACACCGTCCAGCCCGAAGGCGATCTCCCCGCCGAGCCCGAGTCCGCGCTCGACCCCGTCGGCGTTCTCGACCCGGACGGTGCGCGAGGTGTCGTACGGGCGGAAGGTGCCGGACAGCGCCCAGCGCGGGTCGTACGGCGTCGCCTCGATCGCGCGGAAGGCCCGCCGCGCCGCGGATTCCGGGTCGAAATCCCTTACCGCCCAAAGTCCTTCACGGCTCAGCACGAACAGCCGCCGCTCGCCGTGCGCGACCCGGGACCCGTCGATCGGGCCGCGGTCGGCGCCGAGCCCGACCTGTCCGGTGAACGGCTTCCCGTCGACGGTCAGCCCGTCCTCGGGGCCCGCGGTGAGCTAGCTCGTCGCCGTTCTCCCGCCACTGCCCCGGAACGGCCGGAATTCGGCCCTCCGGGTAGTCGGAGAGCCAGTGCGTGCCGGTGAGGGAGAGAGGTCCGTACGGTGCCGAGACCGTGGCGGTGCGCTCCTCGTGCCAGTGGTCCCAGTCCCGCGCTGCCTGCTGCTGTGCGTCCGTGCTCATGGGCTCAACCTTTCCATACGGGCTCCGCGAGCCCGAGGTGCGACCGGAGTGTGGAACCGGTGTACGCGGAGCGGAAGACCCCGCGCTCCTGGAGGAGCGGGACGACCTCGTCGACGAAGTCGTCGAGTCCGCCCGGGGTGAGGTGCGGTACGAGGATGAAGCCGTCGGCGGCTCCGGTGGCGACGCATCCGGCCAGCTCCGCCGCGACGGTCCGCGCGCTGCCGACGAACAGCTGCCGGCCGGTCGCCTCGATGACCGTCTGCCGGATGGAGAGCCCCTTCTGCCGGGACAGCGCGCGCCAGCGGGCCGCGACCGCGAGGGGGTCGCCGGTCCTGACCCGGCCCTGGACCAGCGCCGAATCGGGCACCGGGTCGCTCTCGGGGAGCGGCCCGTCCGGATCGTACGAGGAGAGGTCCCGGCCCCAGACCTGCTCCAGGGCCAGCATCGCGTTCTGCGGGGAGATCTGCTGGAGGCGGATCGCGGCCGCCTTCTCCCGCGCCTCGGCGTCACTGTCGCCGAGCACGAAGCCGACGCCGGGCATGATCTTCAGCTCGTCGGGCTCCCGGCCGTACTTCGCCAGCCGTGCCTTGACGTCCGCGTAGAAGGCGCGGCCCGCCTCCGGGGTGCCGTGCCGGGTGAAGATGATGTCGGCGGCGGACGCGGCGAACTCTCGGCCCTCCGGCGAGTCGCCGGCCTGGATGACGACGGGATGGCCCTGCGGGGGGCGCGGGAGGGTGAACTCGCCCTCGACGCAGAAGTGCTCGCCGCGGTGGGCGAAGCGGCGCGGGGCGCCGTCGGGGGTCCAGGAGTCCCACAGCTCACGGGCGGTGGCGACGCATTCGGCGGCCCGGGTGTACCGGTCGGCCCGGTCGAGGTACCCGCCGCGGCGGAAGTTCTCACCGGTGAAGGCGTCGGACGAGGTGACGACGTTCCACGCGGCCCGGCCGGCGCTGAGGTGGTCGAGGGTGGCGAGCCTGCGGGCCAGCTCGAAGGGCTCGTTGAAGGTGGCGTTGACGGTCGCGGCGAGACCGAGCCGGTCGGTGACGGCGGCCAGCGCGTTGAGCACGGTGAGGGAGTCGGGGCGGCCCACCACGTCCAGGTCGTGGATCAGCCCGTTGTGCTCACGCAGACGCAGCCCCTCGGCGAGGAAGAAGAAGTCGAACAGGCCGCGTTCGGCCGTGCGCGCGAGATGTTCGAAGGAGGAGAAGTCGATCTGGCTGCGGGACCGGGGGTCCGCCCAGACGGTGGTGTTGTTCACCCCCGGGAAGTGGGCGGCGAGATGCAGCTGTTTCTGGGCGGTCGTCATGCCCGTTCTCCTTGGAGGACACGGCCCGGCGCGTACCGGTTGGCCGGGCGGGCCAGGCCCAGGTGCTCACGGAGGGTCCCGCCGGGGTGGAAGGTGCGGAAGAGACTGCGGTGCTGGAGCAGGGCCACCGTGCCGTTGACGATCCGTTCGAGATCGCGTTCGGGGGTGATCGGTGTGAGGTGGAAGCCGTCCACGGCCCCGGCGCGGTGCCACTGGGTGATCAGATCCGCGAGGTCGACCGGACCGCCCCGGTAGTACGTGCCCTGCGCGGCGAGCGGCGGTCCGCTCTCCAGTCCGGGCTCCGGGGCGGATTCGGCGTCGCCGAGGTCGACGGTGAGCGCGGCGAGCACCCGGAGGGCGTCGGGGTCGCGCCCGTGGGCCGCGGCGCGGCGGCGCACATCGGCGCGGATCTCGGCGGTCCGCTCGGGTGTGGTGGCCCGTACGAGCACGACGTCGGCATGGCGGGCGGCGGTCTCCCGGGCCGGGTCCGCCGTGCCGTCGACGACGGTGACCGGGCGGCCCTGCGGGGGCCGGGGCACGATGGCCGGTCCGCGGACGCTGAAGGCGGACCCCTCGAAGTCGACGTAGTGCAGCTTGTCGCGGTCGATGAAGCGCCCGGTGGCGGGGTCCCGGATCTCGGCGTCGTCCTCCCAGCTGTCCCAGAGCCGCGCACCGACGTCCGCCACCTCGCCGGCCTCGCGCCACAGCTCTGCGGCGGGTGCGGCCGGGCGGCGGCCGAACAGCCGGGCCTCGGCCCCGGTCGTCGACACGTCCACCTGCCAGCCCGCCCGGCCGCGGCTCACCCAGTCCAGGGTGGCCACGGCCGAAGAGACGTGGAACGGCTCGGTGTGCGTGGTGGTGACCGTCGGCACGAGCCCGATCCGGCGGGTGGCCGGCGCCACCCGGGACAGCACGGAGAGCGCGTCGGGTCCCGGCCGGGCGAACGAGTCGCCGAGGGTGACGAAGTCGAGGGCGCCGCGCTCGGCGAGCCGGGCCAGGCCGGTGTAGTGCCCCGGGTCGTAGCGGGGCGGGCCGCCGATCTCGGCGGCCAGGTGGAGGGGGCGGATCGGAGGCATGGCGGGCCCTTTCGGCACGGTTCGAAGGCGGTAGCGGGCACAGGACCCCGGATTCCGGAGCAGGGAACCCTGGGATTCGGGTCACAGGACCTTGGAGAGGAAGGCGCGGGTGCGCTCGTGCCGGGGGCGGTCCAGTACGTCGGCGGGCGGGCCCTGTTCGACGATCCGTCCCTCGTCCATGAAGACAACGGTGTCGGCGGCCTCACGGGCGAACCCGATCTCATGGGTGACGACGATCATCGTGGTGCCCCGGCCCGCCAGGTCCTTGATGACGTCGAGGACCTCCCCGACGAGTTCCGGGTCGAGCGCGGAGGTGGGTTCGTCGAAGAGCAGCAGCTTCGGTTCGAGGGCGAGCGCCCGAGCGATGGCGACGCGCTGCTGCTGGCCGCCGGAGAGCTGCCGGGGGTAGGCCCGCGCCTTGTCGGCGAGGCCGACCCGGTCGAGGAGTTCGTGCGCGGCGGCGGTGGCCTGCGCCCTGGGGCGGCCGAGCGCGGCGACCGGGGCCTCGGTGACGTTCTCCAGGACGGTGAGGTGGGGGAAGAGGTGGAAGTTCTGGAAGACGAAGCCGATCCGGGTGCGGCGGCGCAGCACCTCGCGCTCGGGGAGTTCGTGGAGCCTGTCGCCCTTCCTGCGGTAGCCGACGAAGTCACCGTCGACGGTGATCGAGCCGCGGTCCGGCTTCTCCAGGTGGTTGACGGTGCGCAGCAGGGTGGACTTCCCGGAGCCGGAGGGGCCGAGGATCACGGTCACTTCGCCGGGATGCACGGACAGGTCGATCCCGCGCAGCACGTGGAGGGAGCCGAAGCTCTTGTGCACGCCGCGGATCCGCACCATGGCGTCGGCGGGTGCGGGGGCGCGCTCCGCGGCCGGTTCGCTCTCGGGTGGACGGCTGGTCGTTGTCATGGGGTTCCTCGGGCGGTTCGGGGCGGAGGTGCGCGGACCGGTCAGCCATCGGTGCCTGCGAGGCCGCGCAGGAAGGTGAGGGCGGCGCGTGCGGTGGCGTCGTTCTGCCGGAAGGCCGGGCCGCCGGTGCGCGGCCGGGTGAAGGCGCCGCCGGTCCGGGCCGCGGTGTGCGGGCCGAGGGCGAAGCGGCGCGGGTGCGGGAGTCCTTCGCGGTCCAGGATCCGGCCGTCGCCGGGGTCGACCGCGAGCAGTCCGGTGGCGGTGGCGGCGGCCCCGTCCTCGTGCAGGGCCCGGAGCAGGGTGCTGCGGGTGCGTTCCGGCGAGGGGTCGGGCAGCCGGGCCTCGACGAGGGCGCGGGCCTCGACCCGTTCGCCGGGAACGGTGACGCTGCCGGCCCGGAAGACACCCTGGCGCTCGTCGGCCTCGACCCTCGTCCCGGCGCCGAGGAAGCGGACGACACCGGCCCGGGAGAGCGCGAGCAGTTGCCGCAGCCGGGGGCCCGGCGGGCCTGAGGCGAGGTAGCTGAAGAAGCCGTGCCACCAGCTCCCGATGTCGCCGAAGCGGATCAACTGCCCGTAGGCGGAGAGCAGTCCGAGGAAGACGGCGAGATCCTCGCTGTGCCCGGGGTCGTGCCGGCGGTCGAGGTCGGCGGTGATGTAGCGGCGCGTCGCCTCCTGGAAGGCGTCGTACGAGGAGTGGCGCACCCCGTCCAGCGGGTGGTCGAGCGCCGCGATGTCGAGCCGGTCGGCGGGGTCGGGGACGGCCGCGGCGATCAGGGCCCGCAGCTCGTCGCTGCCCGGCTCGGCGGCCGCGTACTTCTCCTCGAAGGCGGTCCGGTCCGCGGTGGTGCGCTCGGGGTGGGCGGTGAAGAGCCGGTGGTAGTGGGCGTACCCGAGCTCTTTGTCGATATGTGGCCAGATATCGCGGCGGAAGTCGAGCGGCTCCGTCCGGCTGAGCAGCTCGCCGGCGCGGTCGGGGCCGAGGAACCGCGGCAGCTCCGGCCGCTCGCCCTGCCAGCCGTATCCGATCTTGGAGTGGTACGGGACCCCGCGCCGCGACCCGACGTGCAGGACGGGCTCCCGGCCCGAGGGCACATAGGTCCCGTTCTCGTACCGTCCGCCGCGGCCCTCGGTGAGCAGCACCATCAGGTCGATGAAGGCCAGTCCGAAGCCGCGGACTATGACGGGTTCGCCCGCGCGCAGGGCGCTCAGATCGCTGTCGGCGGTGAACTCGGGCGGCAGGTGGACGAGACCGTGCCGGTCGGCGAAGGCGGACAGCTCCTGCTGCTCGGCGTCCGGTTCGGCGTCCAGGTGGCCGATGGTGAGGACCACGAGGTCGGCGACGAGCGGTTCGGTACGGCCCTCCAGCCGGACGTGCTGACGGCCGTCCGGCGGACCGGTGACGCGCAGGGCCCGGTCACGGTGTTCGTGGACGGTGACCGAGGGCGGGAGGGCGGCCACGGCCTCTTCGTACACCCAGCGCAGATAGGCGCCCTGCAGCCGCCGGCTCGGGAAGTCCTGCCCGCTCAACGCGTCGATCTCGGCCCGGAGTCCGGGCTCGGCCGCATCGCCCGGCGGCTCGGTCCGGCCCTCGCGGACGTCCGCCGCCCAGGCGTCGAGAGCGGGCCCCGGCCGTACGGGCCCCTCCTGGCGGACGGTGTCGTCGGTGAACATGGTGACGTCCTCCGCCATGGAGTTCATCCACAGCAGCGGCGACTGGTCGTGGCGCCAGATCCGGCCGGCGCCGTGCGGGTAGGGGTCGACGAGGTGCAGGTCGAGCGGCCGGTGGCCGTACAGTTCTGCGGCGTTGGCGGCGATGCGCTCGACCAGGCCGGTGCCGCGCGGTCCGGCGCCGATGACGACCAGCGACGGCCGGCGGCTCACCGGGCGTCCGCGGTGCCGCGGGCGTAGTGCCGTTCGACGTAGTGCTGGCCGATGCCGAGCAGCGAGGTCACCGCGACGTACCAGAGGGTGGCGACCAGCAGCAGCGGGATGACCTGGTAGGTGCGGTGGTACACGAGCTGGACCGAGTACAGCAGGTCCTGCACGGCGATGATGCTGACGATCGAGGTGCCCTTGAGGGTGCCGATCAGCATGTTCCCGGCGGGCGGCACGATGGAGCGCATCGCCTGGGGCAGCACGATCCGGTACAGCCGCCGCCACGGGCCGAGGCCCAGGGACTGGGCGGCCTCCAGCTGTCCGCGTTCCACCGAGAGGATGCCGCCGCGTACGACCTCCGCCGCGTACGCGGCCTCGTGGAGCGTCAGTCCGATGACGGCGACCGTGACGGGGCCGAGGAGGTTCACCGTGCGGACGCCGAGTATCTCGGGGTAGAGCGCGCCGATGTTGAACCAGAACAGGAGCTGGACCAGGATCGGGGTGGACCTGAAGAGCCATACGTACCCCCAGCCGACGGCCTGGAGAACGCGGTTGGCGGAGAGTCTCATGACGGCGAGCAGCGTTCCGAGCGCGAAGCCGAGCACCATGACGAGCGCGGTGAGCCAGAGGGTGAGCCAGAGGCCGCGCAGCACCGCGGTGGTCAGGAAGTAGTCGCCGACGACGTCCCACTGGAAGGCGTCGTTGCGGATGACGGAGTTCAGCGCGAGGGCCAGCAGGACCAGTACGGCGACGGCCGCGGTCCACTGGCCGGTCCGGCGTACCGGGACGATGCGCAGCCGGTCGGCGTCGTCGTCCTTGAGGGGCGGGGCCGGGAGTGCCGGCGGGAGGGTATCGGTCTGGGCGGACATACGAGGGCTCCGTGGATGCGGCGATCGAACACGGGGCGTGCCCTCGGCACGGAACACGACAGCTTGGAACGCGACAGCTCGGAGAACGAGGCGGACCGGCCCCTCAGCGCGGTCCACTGCCTCCGAGGTAAGCGCTGTTCACAACGGGATGTCAAGCCTGTCCACACTGTGAGCCGTACACGGGGGCCAGTTGACGGACCACCGGATGCCTGTTCAACTTGGGCCATGTATTCGCAGAAGTGGCTGGTCAAGCGCTCCCACATCGACTTCGGTCGCGTGTGGTCCTGTTCCTGTTGAGCTGACCCCCTGCGTTTCCCGTTCCTCTCCCGCTTCTCCTCGCGCCGCTGACCGGCGCGGAAGCCTCTCTCCCTGCGTGCCCTCGCGTACGCGACAGCGCTCCGCCCTCCCCTCGCACCGAGTCCTCCGACGTCGCAGGATGTCTTCCTCCGCCCCGGCCGTGGGCTGCCTCGCGCTGCCCGGCGCCCGTGCACGGCCGCCGAAACTGGAGAACCCTCCCTGATGCCCCGTACCCGGCACACCGCTGCCTTCGCGCTGATCACGGCGGCCATGCTTGCTCTCACCGCGTGCGGTTCCGGCGATCCGGCGGCCGCCCCCGCCGGTGCGGCCGGTCCCGCCGCCAAGAACGCGATCCCCACGACCGACGTCGTGTCGGGGGTGAAGCGGGACAAGACGGCGACCGGTCTCCTGCCTGCCTCCGTGCGCTCCTCCGGGACCGTGACCATCGCCGCCAGCGTCAGCACCCCGCCCGGTGCCACCTACCTGGAGGACGGCAGGACCCTGGCCGGTACCGACATCGACCTCGGGAACGCCGTGGCCAGGGCGCTCGGCCTGAAGCCGAAGTGGGAGGTCGCCGCGTTCGAGGCGATCCTGCCCGCGCTCGGCAGCGGGAAGTACGACGTGGGCACCGGAAACTTCGGGGTCACCGACGAGCGCCGCCGGACCATCGACTTCGTCACCTACCTCAATGACGGGCAGGGCTTCGCGGTCCGCGACGACAGCGCGTTGAAGAAGGTCACCGATCTGACCCAGCTCTGCGGGCTGACGGTGGGCACCGCCGCGGGCACCACGTTCGAGGTGACGCTGGAGGAGAACAAGCACCGGTGCGCCGAGGCCGGCAAGAAGCCGTACGACGTGAAGACGTACTCCGACCTGGCCGCCGTATGGACCGGGCTCCAGCAGGGGCGGACCGATGTGGTGATGTCGACCATCAACGGGCTGCGGTACGCCGTGAAACAGCAGGAGGGCGTGCGCTTCCTCAACGAGTTCAAGCGTCTCGACGTCGGCTTCGCGTTCAAGAAGGGCACTCCGCTGGCGCCCGCCTTCCGGGCCGCGGTCAACAGCCTCAAGGCGGACGGCACCTACGACCGGATCCTGAAGAAGTGGGGCATCAGCGAGTCGGCGATCGAGACCTCGCAGATCTCACCGCCCGAGATCAAGTGACGCGGGCTCAGCAGCTGCAGTCACAACCGCAGTCGCAACAGTCACAGCCATCACAGCCGTCGCAGCAATTGCCGCAGCAGTCACAGCCGTCGCAGCAGTCACCGCAGTCGCACTGACTGCACAGCCCCTCGCGGCGCTGTCGGCTCCACGGATCGTCGAAGGTGCCGCAGCACATCTGGCAGGTGCAGGCGAGACCCGCCCACACCAGGCATCCCATGACGAGTCCGCGCCGGTCGCGCGGGGGCTCCGGCGGCGGCTGCGGCGGACCGAAGGGGGCTCCGGGCCCCGAGGGCGCGTACGGGTTGCCGGGCGGCGGCCCGAACGCCCCCGCGTGTCTCCCTCCTGACAGATGGCCGGCTGCACCGGGACCGGCCGCTCCCCCGGTCAGCAGGCCCCCCGACTGGTGGGAACAGACGTCCGTGGCGAAGGCGCGGTCCACCGAGCGCCGCAGTTCGTGCGCCAGCAGCACGTGCGCCAGCCTGCTGTCGGTGAACTCCGCGTCGCGCAGTGCCAGCCGTACGCCGCGCAGCGCGTCGTCGCACAGCCGCCGGGCCTCGGTGCGCGAGGTGCCCGTCGCGGTGAGCGGGTTCCAGGCACCCGACGCGGCGTCAGCTTCCTGGTCCTCCACGGCATCCAGCAGATGCGCGAGGCGTCCGAAGAGGCGTCCCGCCTCGGCCAGCGGCCCGGCGTTCTGCGGCTTGCCCGCGAGTACGGCGGTGTGCGCGAAGGCCGCGGCGGTGGCGGTCTCGGTGGGTTCGGTGACCGTCAGCAGCGGGGTGCCGGGGCCCGCGAGCAGTTCGATGCCGGTCTGCCGGTCGACGGCGTCGACGAGCAACGCCGTGTCGAAACCGAGCTGTGCGCCGGTACGCGCACCGGCACGGTCCCAGCCCGCCGCCACCCTGCGGGCCGCCGCCGCCACCGGGCGCCGCTTCAACAGCCCGTCGCGGTCGGCGACGTGGTCCCGCACCTTGGCCGACGCCAGCACCAGCGAGACGGCGGCCGCCAGCCTGGCTCCCTCACCCCGCGCGACCGGTGCGGTCCGCATGGCACGCAGCGGGCAGGGCCCCGCCGTGCGGCGCTGTGCGGGTGTGCGTTCGGTCTGAGCCTCCGTCAGAACGGAGACGATCAGGCCGTCATAGTTCGTGACAATCCTGGCGAACTGCCCATGGTCGGATCGAAGTGCCAGACAGAGCCCGCAGAGATGGGCCATCCACTCGGCCTTCAACCCCTCCGACAGTCGATGGGTGCAGGGCCTGACTATTCCGAACACGACGATCCCCCGGGTGCCGTTCAGCCGTGCGCCACGCTCGGGCGAGGGCGCGCCGTGCATCGTATCGAGCGTCCCGTTCACCCGTACGTCCCCCATGTCACCCGTACGGCCCGGAGCATCATATTTTCTTTCGCCAGTGCCCTTTTGCAGGAGGAACCTTGACGAATCGCCACATCCTCTGCACCAGTACCGTCACGAATGCCCTGCGCGCCGCCTATCCCCTTGGCGCACGATCCGCATCATGGACGACCATAGGGATACGAAAGAGATGCGGAACGCCAAGGAACCGCGGAGAGAGGAGGCGTCCATGGGATCGGTGCGCAAGGCGAGTGCCTGGCTGGGCCTCGTAGAGGACAACGACGAGCGGTACTACGACGACGACGAGTACTCCGAGGGTGCACGGACCGGGACCGGACAGGCCTGGGTGACCGATCCGCGGGTGCGGGTGGCGTCCGAGACGGCCCAGGAGACGGACCGCCGGATCGCCACCGTGACCCCGGACAGCTTCCGGGACGCCCGGAGCATCGGTGAGCTCTTCCGGGACGGCGTCCCGGTGATCATGAACCTCACCTCCATGGACTCCGCCGACGCCAAGCGCGTGGTGGATTTCGCCGCAGGGCTGATCTTCGGGCTGCGCGGGTCGATCGACCGCGTGGCGACCCGGGTCTTCCTGCTGACCCCCGCCGACACCCAGGTCGTCATCGGCGAAGCCCCCGGCCGGCAGGCCGACGGCTTCTTCAACCAGAGCTGAGCGGGGCGCTCACCGGATCGCTCCGGTGGTCGTCCTTCACCGGAACGCGTCCAGGCCGGTGAGCGCCTTGCCCAGCACCAGCTGGTGCATCTCCACGGTTCCCTCGTAGGTGAGCACCGACTCCAGATTCGTCGCGTGCCGCATCACCGGGTACTCCAGCGAGATCCCGTTGGCGCCGAGGATCGTGCGTGAGGTGCGGCAGATCTCGATGGCCTCCCGCACGTTGTTCAGCTTTCCGAAGCTGACCTGTTCCGGGCGGAGCCTGCCCGCGTCCATCCGGCGGCCCAGGTGGTGGGCGAGCAGGATGCCCTTGTGGAGTTCGACGGCCATGTCGGCGAGCTTGGCCTGGGTGAGCTGGAAGCCGCCGATCGGCTTCCCGAACTGCTCACGCGTCCTCGCGTAGTCGACGGCCGCCTCGAAGCTGGCCCGTGCGGCGCCCATGGCTCCCCAGACGATGCCGTAGCGGGCATGGCTGAGGCAGCTGAGCGGCCCGCGCAGACCGGTGACGCCGGGCAGTACGGCGTCGGCCGGCAGCCGCACCTCGTCGAGGACCAGCTCGCTGGTGACGGAGGCGCGCAGGGACCACTTGTGCCTGATCTCGGGTGCGGAGAACCCCGGGGCACCGGTCGGCACGACGAAACCGCGGATGCCGGCGCCCGCGGTGCCCTCGTCGGTCTGCGCCCAGACCACGGCGACCCCGGCGACCGAGCCGTTGGTGATCCACATCTTGCGGCCGCTGAGCACCCAGTCCTCGCCGTCGCGCCTGGCGTACGTGCGCATACCGGCCGGGTCGGAGCCGTGGTCGGGCTCGGTGAGGCCGAAGCAGCCGATGATCTCGCCGGCCGCCATGCCGGGCAGCCACTGCCGCTTCTGCTCCTCGGAGCCGAAGCGGTGGATGGCGTACATGGCGAGGGAGCCCTGTACGGAGACGAGCGAGCGGATTCCGGAGTCGGCCGCTTCGAGCTCCAGGCAGGCCAGCCCGTACTGCACGGCGGTGGCGCCCGCGCAGCCGTAGCCCTCCAGGGACATGCCGAGGGCCCCGAGCGCACCGAGTTCGCGGGCCAGCTCGCGGATGCCGGGCAGCTCGCCGTTCTCGTACCACTCGGCGATGTGCGGCAGGACCCGGTCGGCGGCCCAGGCCCGGACGGTGTCGCGGATCGCGAGGTCCTCGGTGCCCAGGAGGTCGTCGATGCCGATGGGGTCGCGGGGGTCGAAGGGCGGGAGTTTCGAGGACGGAGCGGTGGACATGAGGATGCGCCTCCGGCGGCTCGCACGGTACTGAGGGCGGTACGGGGAACGCCGAAAACTAGCAGTGTTAGTCACGGCGCCGTGCTGACGTTACGACTCAGTGTGCCGTGCGTCCAGAGCCGGTCGCCTCGGCGGGCTGCCGCGCGGCGGGGAGCGGGAGCAGCGCCTTGGGCCGGTCGGCCCCGGGTGCCTCGCGGCCTCTGCGGCCGCGCGAATCCTCGTCCTGCCCGGCCTCCGCTGTCCGGCGGCCGTCCATGGATTCGCGGGGTTCGCAGAGCACCGGCGCGCACTCCATCACCCTCGGCAGCCGCAGCGCGGCGAGCGCCCCGAGCAGCAGCAGAGCGGCGCTGACCAGCAGCGTGATGTGCAGCCCTCCGATGAAGGCGGTGCGGGCCGTGGAGCGCAGCACCTGACCGAGCGGGCCGCCCAGCTGCGAGGCCACCTGGTACGCCTCGCCGAGCGAGCGGGAGGCGGCGGCGCCGGCCGAGGCGGGGACACCCGCTTCCGGGAGCCGCGCGAGGCCCGGGGTGTACGCGGCGTTCATGACGCTGCCGAGCAGCGCTATCCCCATGCCGGCACCCAGCTGGTAGGAGGTCTCACCGATCGCGGCCGCCCCGCCGGCCCGGTCCGCGGGGGCCTCGCTGAGC
Organism: Streptomyces sp. NPDC091387; assembly: GCF_044756945.1. Taxonomy (NCBI): domain Bacteria; kingdom Bacillati; phylum Actinomycetota; class Actinomycetes; order Kitasatosporales; family Streptomycetaceae; genus Streptomyces; species Streptomyces sp. NPDC091387. Next base: position 427,484 of record NZ_JBIVTZ010000005.1, read on the forward strand.
ATCGACTCGTACGCGCCGAAGAGGGTGGACTGGAGGCCGAAGCCGAGCAGGACGAAGGACGCCGTCAGCAGGCCCGGCCGGTCGTGCTGCCCCATCGCGGTCAGCATCAGCACCGCGGCGGCCGTCAGGACGAAGCCCCAGCCGACCATCCGGCGCGGCCCGACCCGGCGCAGGGTGTACGAGCCGGTGGCGCCCGCGGCCATCGCGGCGAAGGTGAGCGGCAGCAGCCGCAGGCCGGTCTCCAGCGGGCTGAGGCCCAGGACGAGCTGGAGGTACTGGACGGCGATCAGCTCCAGGCCGACCAGGGCCAGCATGGCGAGGACGATGCAGCCCACCGCGGTGGAGAAGGCGGGCCTGGCGAACATCCCCATGTCGATCAGCGGGTGCGTCCGCCGCTTCTGGCGGCGGACGAACGCGACGAGCAGCGCCGCCCCGAGCAGCAGCGGCAGGAGCGTGGCCGGTACGAGGAGACCGTCGCCGGTGCCCGCCCGCTTCACGCCCAGGACCACCCCGAGCACTCCGGCCGCGGCCATCAGGGCGCCGAGCACGTCCCACGGGCCGTCGTTGCTGCCCCGGGACTCCGGGAGCAGCAGCCGGCCGAGCGGAAGGATCAGGGCCATCAGCGGGATGTTGATCAGGAAGACCGAGCCCCACCAGAAGTGTTCGACGAGGAAGCCGCCGATGACCGGTCCGGTGGCGGCGCCGACCGCGGCGACCGCGGACCACACGCCGATCGCCACGGCGCGCTCGCGCCGGTCCGGAAAGACCTGGCGGAGGATCGACAGGGTGGCCGGCATGATCATCGCGCCGCCGACGCCGAGCAGGGCCCGCGCCGCTATGAGCACGCCCGCGCTGTCGGCCATGGCGGCGACGGCGGAGGCGACCCCGAAGAGCGCGTAGCCGAGCAGCAGGACGCGCCGCCGCCCGACCCGGTCACCGAGGGTGCCGAAGAGGATCAGCAGTGAGGCGCAGACCAGCGGGTACGCGTCCACGATCCACAGCAGGCCGACGGCGCTGGGCCGCAGGTCCTCGGTGACGGCGGGGACGGCGACGTGCAGCACCGTCGCGTCGAGCGCCACGAGCAGCAGACTGAGGCAGAGGACGACCAGGACGACCCATCGATTGGCACCGTCGGCGGCTGCGCGCAGGCGGGTTCGGGCTGTGGTCGTCCCGGACATGCATCTACCTCCCAAAAGGTCCCTCGCGCTCGGCAGGCCCCTGGGGATTCAGCGTTCGCTGCCCCTCCGGGCCCGGCATCGACGGGCGAGTGATGCGTCAGCGTACGCGAGTTCGGCAGGGCTACACGTGGCCCATCTCATACCGCCGACGGCCTCCCAGTGTGGTGTACGCCACTGCCCCCAGCAGGTCCGACCCACCAGGAGACCCCTCGCGACCTGCGAGAACGGCCCGTTCGGCGGTGCGTGCGATGAGCTCCGGGGGTGCCTCGAATCGTCGGCCGGGCGACGGATGAAGGCGTCGAGTAACCGGACCGACACCGTCCGTTCCGCTCTCCCCGGGCTCCCGCCAAATGCACTTCGGTATCCCGTGCGCTTTTCCGTCAATATCCAAAAACTCTTCCGGCGCGAGTGCCGAAGAAAGAGAACGAAAGGAATCCGGGATTCTTCTGAGGTTCAGGAAAACAGACCGCGCTGAGACATAGTCCACATCACATCGTCATCACAAAGCGGCCGGATCGACCAGGTCACCCACTCACTCGCTGTAACGTCGATTGGGTGCGTACCGACATCTTTGCCCGCCTGGACCGGGAGCCGGAACCGCCGAAGATAGAGACACCGCGGATGAGCCGTCACCGCATCGCTCTCTTCGGCGGGACGTTGGCGTTCTATCTCGCCATCGTCATAGCCGTGCTCATGTCGTCCTGGCTGGTGACCCTGGACTGGAAGGTCATGCTCTTCCGGCCGTACCAGCAGTGGCCCGGAATCCATGCCTTCCTCGACTACTACGTCGTACTCGGTCAGCGCGGGCCCACGGCCGTCATGGTCGCCTGCTGGCTCGGCTGGCGCTCCTGGCGGCAGCACACCCTGCGCCCCCTGCTGACACTGGGTGTCTCCCTGCTGCTGCTCAACGCGACGGTGGGGGCGGTCAAGTACGGCCTCGGCCGGCTCGGCCCGCACTACGCGACCCAGATCGGCTCGGCCGAACTCTTCGCCGGCGGCGATATATTTCCGTCCGGGCACACCGCCAACGCGGTCGTGACCTGGGGAATCCTTGCCTACCTGGCCGCCACTCCGCGGGCCAGGCGCTATCTGTCGGCGATGTCCGCCGTCGTGTCGCTCGGCGTCGGCCTGACGACCGTCTACCTCGGTACGCACTGGCTCAGCGATGTGGTGCTCGGCTGGGCGGCGGGGCTGCTGATCCTGCTCGGCCTGCCGTGGTGCGAGCCGCTGATCACCCGGGCGGAGGAGTGGATCTTCGCCGCCCGCGAGCGGCTGAGCGCCCGCAGCAGGCTGGTGCCGGCCCCGCCCGCCGCAGCGCGCGATCCCCGGCCGGTTCCGGCCGGACAGGCGGCCGTGGGCGAGACCGCGGCGCAGAGCCCGGCCCGCGAACCGGTCGCCGCGGGCAGCCGTCAGGCGTCCGCGGTGACGGCGACGGCCGCGGGCGGGCGCCCGCGCGCCCACACCGCGCCGCCCGCGCACCAGGGCCACGCGGTGCGCTCGGAACGCACTCCGGTCACTCCGGCCGGCAGCCGCCGCCCGCCGCACGCGGACCGCACACCACGCGGCGGCACGGCACCGGCCCGGCCGGTGGCGGGCGGCTGACCCCCGCGAGCGACGGGGACGGTACGCACCGCCGCTCCCCCGCATGAGTGAGGGCCCCGACTCCGGTCGGGGCCCTCACTCATGGGGCGGGGACGCGCCGCCGTCGGCCCGGGGCCCGCCCGGGGGCCCGAGAGCCTGTCCGGGTGACCTGCGGCCGGCCCTCAGCCGATCCAGCAGCGCTTCACGGCGCCGCCGTCGACCTCGAAGTTGATCCGGCCGCTCCGGAACTCCATGGTGATGATGGCGCCCGGCGGCAGGGCTCTGACCGTGGTCCAGCCACGCTCCCGGGCCCGCCGTTCCGCGGTGTCGGCGGTGAGGCCGACATACGCGCCGGTCGTGTCGTCGGGCTGGGCGGAAGGAGTCGGTATGGGTGCCATACCTCTCACCGTATGCGGCCCCGGACGGAGGCGTAACCCGGGGCGCCGGCCGGTCGCACGGCATCCTCACGTCCTCCACCGGTCACGCTTGTGTCACAGGATCACCACACGCGTTCCCGCCGGGCTCCCTCACCCGAACGTGCGATTCACAACTCGACGCACAGTAATCGCACAAGCCCGGAAACGACCGGCGAAGAAGGCCGGAAAGCGGGTCGAATATCTGACGCCGGAGGCCATCGATTTCCCTCCGCGATAACCTCCCGCAAGCGAGTGGACCGTCGGGAATTCATCCTTCCTTATCGCACCCTTATCCCATGCTCACAATATCCACACCATCGGACCGGCCCGGCCGCGCGGTTCCGCCCGTATAGCGGACGACCCGAATCACCCGCTTTCCGGCATCGGAGCAACCGCCTCGGGCACCGCCGCCGGGGGCGGCACGAGCGCGGCTCCCGTCGGCACGGGCACCGCCTCCTCCGCAGGCGCCGGCCTCGCACCACGCGCCACCATTTCAGGACTTGTCGGGGTATCGCCGAACCGGTCGGCTCCTCGGTTCGATTCCGTTCGCTTTCTCGCGTGACCCCGGCAGCAGCTCACCCGTTGTCTTCTTCATGAGCCGGGAACCGCCCGGCGCACGTACCGAGTTCGAGGAGCCACCCGTGCCGCGCATGCTCGACGTCAGCGAGGACGTACGCGCCGAGATCGGCGACGCCGAAGCCGACCGGCTGCTTGTCGGCGACAACGCCCCCGGCAGTTACGACTGCACCTCCTGCCGCACCCCCGGCGACTCGGAGCAGGAACGCACCAGCACGGTGCTGTTCGTCGGCGACGAGACCGCGGTCCTCGCCTTCGCCCACGCGACCTGCATCCCCTCCCAGGTCGTCCAGGTCGCCGAGGAGCAGTTGCAGGGGGCCGTGCGCAGCATCACCGGAAGCGAGCAGGACGTCCATGACGGGCTGAACCCCGAGCAGGCCGTGCTGGGCATCACCAGCGGCCTCGTCCTGATCGACGACGAACTCCACCCGGCGCTGGTCGTCGAACCGACCGGGGCGATCGCCCGGCCCGGCACGGACGGCAGCGGCGGCGACGAGTTCCTCCAGCTGCTGCTGGAGCAGGGCTTCCACCCGGTCCAGCGGATGGGCAAGGTCCCCGAGGTGCTGCACGGCTGGTCGATCCTGCTCGCCGCGGGGCAGCTGCACGCGGTGCTCCAGCCGGGCACCGGCGGCGGCGCCCCGGTGGCCTGGTGGCAGGCGCACGCGCCCCTCCAGGTGACCGACGGCTGGCGGGCCGCGGCCAACAAGTCCCAGACCGTGCTCGTCTACGCCGCCCCGGCCGGTTCGATCGGCCAGCAGCCCCGCGAGGACCTGCTGCGCGACGCGCTGGAGAAGGCCTCGGCGGGCGGGGTCCTGGTCGCCGCGGCGATGCCGCTGGCCGGTACCTGATCATGGCCGCGCACCCCGGAGCGCCTTACCGAACAGCTATTTCTCCGGCGGGCCCGCATCCGACGGGCGGTGGGGTCGTTGGCACGTACGTGCACTCATACGACCCCTCCCACCAGCGTCCGAGCCCGATCCCTGCCATGCGTCCCGCGCAGGACCCATCGGGTGGCCCGTCCCGCACCCCGATCTACGACGCGCTGTACTCCGAGTACCGCCGGTCGTTCAAGGCGTTGCCAGGTGACCGGAGCGGGGAGGAGAGCCTCGGGCTCCCGAGTTTCGGCAGCGGGTTCTTCGGCTCCCGCGCTCCGCTGGGCGGCCGCTCGGGCCACGGCGGCTCAGGGGCGTCCGGCGGGACGGGCGGAGCCGCCGGGCACGGCAGCAGCAGCCCCGGTACGCACACCGGGAGCCTCGGCTCCTGGCAGCGGGTGGGGCGGCACGCGGGCCGGGTCCAGGCCGCGCTGCCGCCGGGCTCCCGGGGAGCCTGAGCCGTCGTACGACGGAGCCCGGCCGCGGAGGCACCCGACGGTACGGAGGAGCCCCGGACCACTCGTTCTCCGAGTGGTCCGGGGCTCCTCCGTGTCCGGGGCTCCGTGAGGCCCCGGGAGGGGACGCGGTCCGGGCGCTCGCGCACCGGGACCGCGTCGTCCGCTGTCTACTTGTTGCGGCCGCGCTTCTCGCGGACCCGTACCGAGATGTGGATCGGGGTGCCCTCGAAGCCGAACTCCTCGCGCAGCCGGCGCTCGACGAAGCGCCGGTAGCCGTGCTCCAGGAAGCCCGAGGCGAAGAGCACGAAGCGCGGCGGCTTGGTGCCCGCCTGGGTGCCGAAGAGGATACGGGGCTGCTTGCCGCCGCGGATCGGGTGCGGGTGGGAGGCGACGATCTCGCCGAGGAAGGCGTTCAGCCGGCCCGTCGGAATACGGGTCTCCCAGCCGGCCAGCGCGGTCTCGATCGCCGGGACCAGCTTCTCCATGTGGCGGCCGGTGAGGGCCGAGACATTGACCCGCGGGGCCCACGCGACCTGCGCGAGCTCCGTCTCGATCTCACGCTCCAGGTAGTAGCGGCGCTCTTCGTCGAGGGTGTCCCACTTGTTGAAGGCGACGACGATCGCGCGTCCGGCCTCGACGGCCATGGTCACGATGCGCTGGTCCTGGACGCTGATCGACTCGCTGGAGTCGATCAGGATCACGGCGACCTCGGCCTTCTCCACGGCCGCCGCGGTACGCAGCGAGGCGTAGTAGTCCGCGCCCTCCTGGAGGTGGACCCGGCGCCGGATACCGGCCGTGTCGATGAACTTCCAGGTGATGCCGCCGAGCGTGATCAGCTCGTCGACCGGGTCACGGGTGGTGCCGGCCTGCTCGTTGACGACGACCCGGTCCTCGTTGGCCACCTTGTTCAGCAGCGAGGACTTGCCGACGTTCGGACGGCCGATCAGCGCGATCCGGCGGGGGCCGCCGAGGGCGGTGCCGAACAGTTGGGCGGGCGCCTCGGGGAGCGCCTCCAGGACGGCGTCCAGCATGTCGCCGGTGCCGCGGCCGTGGAGCGAGGAGACCGGGTGCGGCTGGCCGAGGCCGAGCGACCAGAGCGCGGTGGCGTCCGCCTCGCCGCTCTGCCCGTCGACCTTGTTGGCGCAGAGCACGACGGGCTTGCCGGCCCGGCGCAGCAGCTTGACGACGGCCTCGTCGGTGTCGGTGGCGCCGACCGTGGAGTCGACCACGAAGACGACCGCGTCGGCCGTCTCGATGGCGTACTCGGCCTGAGCGGCGACGGAGGCGTCGAGCCCCAGCACGTCCTGCTCCCAGCCGCCGGTGTCGACGACCTTGAAGCGGCGGCCCGCCCATTCGGCCTCGTAGCTGACGCGGTCACGGGTGACGCCCGGCTTGTCCTGGACGACGGCCTCGCGGCGGCCGATGATCCTGTTCACCAGGGTCGACTTGCCGACGTTGGGGCGGCCGACGACGGCGAGGATCGGAAGCGGTCCGTGACCGGCCTCACCGATCGCGCCCTCGACGTCCTCGGGGTCGAACCCCTCCTGCGCGGCGAGCTCCATGAACTCCGCGTACTCGGCATCGCCAAGCGCTCCGTGCTCGTGGTCCGAGCCGCCGGAGTGAATCTGGTCGTTCATGAAGTCCGTTCCTCTTTGCATCATCATCGATGGACCACGCAGCACGCGGTCCACTACTCAAGTCTTACTCAGCACGCCCGGTGAGGCGTCTGGCCTGCTCCAGGTGGCCGGTCAGCCTTCCCTGGATCCGCACGGTCGCCTCGTCCAGCGCCTTGCGCGTCCGCCTGCCGCTCCGGTCGCCGGCCTCGAAGGCCTCCCCGAAGACGACATCGACGCGGCTGCGCAGCGGCGGCAGCGCCGATATCAGCCGTCCGCGCCGCTCGGTGCTCCCCAGGACGGCCACGGGCACGATCGGCGCCCCGCTGCGTACCGCGAAGTACGCGAGCCCGGCGCGCAGCGAGGCGAAGTCTCCTTCGCCCCTGGTGCCCTCGGGGAAGATCCCGAGCACCCCGCCGTCCCCCAGCACGCCGAGGGCGTGGGTGATGGCGGTGCGGTCGGCGGTCGTACGGTCCACCTTCAGCTGACCGATTCCGCGCAGGAACGGGTCCAGGGGGCCGACGAACGCCTCTTTCTTGATCAGGAAGTGGACGGGCCGCGGCGCGGTGCCCATCAGCATCGGACCGTCGACGTTGTGCGAGTGGTTCACCGCGAGTATGACGGGTCCCGAGGCGGGGACCCGCCACGCGCCGAGCACGCGGGGCCTGAACAGCCCGTACATCAGCCCGATCCCGATGCCGCGCCCGACCGCCGCTCCGCGCAGGGTGGGGGCAGGCGTGGCTGGGCTCACTTCGCGGCCTGCTTCTCCCCGACGAGGGTGACGACGCACTCGATGACCTGCTGGAGGGTCAGCTCGGTGGTGTCCACCTCGACGGCGTCGTCCGCCTTGGCGAGCGGTGAGGTCTTGCGGCCGGAGTCCGCGGCGTCGCGCTTGATCAGCGCCTCCTTGGTGGCGGCGAGATCGGAGCCCTTCACCTCTCCGCTGCGGCGGGCGGCGCGCGCCTCCGGCGAAGCGGTCAGGAAGATCTTGATGTCGGCGTCGGGCAGCACGGTCGTGCCGATGTCCCGGCCCTCGACGACGATGCCCTTCTCCGCGCCCTGGGCGATGGTGCGCTGCAGCTCGGTGATCCGGGTGCGCACCTCGGGGACGGCGCTGACGGCGCTGACCCTGGAGGTGACCTCCTGCGTGCGGATCGGTCCGGAGGCGTCCTCGCCGTCGACGGTGATCGTCGGGCCGGTGGGGTCGATGCCGGAGACGATGACGGGCTTGGCGGCCGCGGTGGCCACCTCCACCGCGTCGTTCACGTCGATGCCGTTGTTCAGCATCCACCAGGTGATCGCCCGGTACTGGGCACCGGTGTCCAGATAGCTCAGGCCGAGCTGGGTGGCGACGGCCTTGGACGTGCTGGACTTGCCGGTGCCGGAGGGCCCGTCGATGGCGACGATCACTGCGGCCGGGGCGGTCCGGGCGGCGGCGCTTGCGGTTTCCACGGTGGTGGACACCTTCCTGGTACACGGGGTGGGCGGGACGGGACGCGCGAACCCGCCCCGCACAAGGTTACCGAGTGCGGGCGCGGGCCCGACCACCCCTGTGGAAAAGTGCCTCCGGACCGGGTGCCGCAAGGGCCGGGAGGCGGCCGCTGGGGCCTGTATTGGGTTGTCCCGCGGAAGGAGGAGCGGGGTTGGGTGCGTGCGGTCGCAAGGCGCCGGAGCGCCCTGGTAGCTCCGCTACCAGGGCGTTTCGGCAACGCTGCGAGCGTGCGTGCCCAGCCCCGTGACGCCGCGGGACAACCCAATACAGGCTCTAGGGCCGGATCGACCAGCCGCGCTCGCGCAGGGCGGCGCTGAGGCCCGGGGCGGCGCTCGGCTCGACCATGAGCTGCACGAGACCCGCCTGCTGGCCGGTGGCGTGCTCGATCCGGACGTCCTCGACGTTGACCCCGGCCCGGCCCGCGTCCGCGAAGATCCCGGCCAGCTCGCCCGGCCGGTCGCTGATCAGGACGGCGACGATCTCGTACGAGGCGGGGGCCGCCCCGTGCTTGCCCGGCACCCTGACCCGGCCGGCGTTGCCTCGGCGCAGGACGTCATGGATGCCTTCGGTGCCCTCGCGCCGCTTGTCCTCGTCGGCGGACTGGAGCCCGCGCAGCGCGGCGACGGTCTCCGCCAGATCGGTGGCGACCCCGGCCAGGACGTCGGCGACCGGTCCGGGGTTGGCGGAGAGGATGTCCACCCACATCCGGGGGTCGGACGCGGCGATCCTGGTGACGTCCCTGATGCCCTGGCCGCAGAGGCGTACGGCGGTCTCGTCGGCCTCCTCCAGCCGGGCGGCGACCATCGACGAGATCAGCTGCGGGGTGTGGGAGACGAGGGCGACGGCCCTGTCGTGGGCGTCGGCGTCCATGACGACCGGGACGGCCCGGCAGAGCGCGACGAGTTCCAGGGCGAGGTTGAGCACCTCGGTGTCGGTGTCGCGGGTCGGGGTGAGGACCCAGGGGCGGCCCTCGAAGAGGTCCGCGGTGGCGGCGAGCGGACCGGAGCGCTCCTTGCCGGCCATGGGATGCGTACCGATGTACGGGGTGAGGTCGACGCCCAGCGCTTCGAGTTCGCGGCGCGGGCCGCCCTTGACGCTGGCGACGTCGAGGTAGCCGCGGGCGACGCCGCCGCGCATGGCGGTGGCGAGCACGGACGCGGTGTGCGCCGGCGGTACGGCGATGATCGCCAGGTCGGCCGGGCCCTCGGGCGCCTCGTCGGTGCCCGCGCCGAGCGCGGCGGCCGTCCGGGCCGACTCCGGGTCCTGGTCGACGAGGTGGACCTTGATGCCGCGCCCGGCGAGGGCGAGGGCCGCGGAGGTGCCGACGAGGCCTGTTCCGATGACAACGGCGGTTCTCACTGGGCGATGTCCTTGCGAAGGGCGGCGGTGGCGCCGAGGTAGACGTGGGCGATCTCCGACTTGGGGAGATAGGTCTCGATGTGGGCGAGGATCCGGACCACCCGGGGCATCGCCCCCTCGATGTCCAGCTCCTGGGCGCAGATCAGCGGTACGTCGACGATACCGATCCCGCGTGCGGCGGCGGCCGGGAAGTCGCTGTGCAGGTCGGGGGTGGCCGTGAACCAGATGCTGATCAGGTCGTCCGCGACGAGGCTGTTGCGCTCCAGGACGGTGGTGAGGAGGGCGCTGACCTGCTCGTCCATGTGCCCGGCCTCGTCCCGCTCCAGCTGGACGGCTCCGCGGACCGCTCGTACCGCCACGTCGTGCTCCTTGCTTGTCCGTAGGCTCCGTGCGCCTGTGTTCCGGCTGTTTCAGCGTAGAGGGGCGGTGCGGTCCCGCGCCGGGGTGCCCTGTCCGTGAGACGCGGCGGTGGCGTGCACGGCGGTCAGCATCCGCCAGATCCTTCCGGCGAGCTGTGCGGGGGTGGCGTCGACGCGCCCGTGGACCCAGTCGGCGAGGACCCCGGCGAACAGCCCCGCCACGGCACTGGCGATGACGTCGGCTCCCGTCCCCGCCGGGCGGCGGCGGGTGAGTTCGTCGAGGCTGCGCGCCCTGAGTTCCTCGTGCAGCAGCTCGCCGAGCGGTCCGCCGCCGCCGGTGCCCAGCAGGCTCCGGTAGACCTCGGCGCGGTCCCGGACGGCGCCCAGCAGGCCGGTCAGCTCCGCGGGCGGCGCGTCGGGCCCCGGCGGCGCCCCGTCCCAGGCGTGCAGGGCGTCCACGGCCTGCCGGACGATCTCGGCGCAGGCGTCCACGGCGAGGGTGCGCAGATCGTCGTAGTGCAGGTAGAACGTGGCCCGGCCCACTCCGGCCCGGCGGACGACCTCGGACACGCTGACCCGGTCGAGCGGCTGCTCCTCGCACGCCGCGAGGAGCGCGGCACGCAGCCTGCCGCGGGTCCGTGCGGTACGCGGATCGCCGCTGCCCGCGGTCGTCGCCGGCGCCACGGGTTCAGCCCGCCGTCAGGACGAGCACGAGGGCCGCGGCGGCGGGGACCGCCTGGACGAGGAGGATCTTCCGGCTGACGGTGGCGGCGCCGTACACCCCGGCCACGACCAGGCAGCAGAGGAAGAAGATCTGCGCCGGACGGGCGACGGGGTCGCCCGCGATCAGGCTCCAGACGAGCCCGGCGGCCATGAACCCGTTGTAGAGCCCCTGATTCGCCGCCAGCGGTGCGCTCTCCCGGGAGAACTCCGGTGTCGTGGCGAAGACCTTGCGGCCGCGCGGGGTGTCCCAGAGGAACATCTCGAGGACCAGGAAACAGGCGTGGATCAGCGCGACGAGCGCGACCAGCACCTGGGCTGCTGTCTGCATGGTGAGGACCTGACGACCTTCCGCGTCGACCCGCGTCGACTTCCTGGACAACTGTACAGGAAGTAGCTCGCGTACCCTCCCCGCATGATCACTCCCTCCGACGAGGCGCTGGTGCGCGACCACACCGTGTACTCCTGCGTGATGGGCTCGCGCGCCTTCGGGCTCGCCACGGACGGCAGCGACACCGACCGGCGGGGAGTCTTCCTCGCGCCGACCCCGCTGTTCTGGCGGTTCGACAAGCCTCCGGCCCATGTCGAGGGACCGGCCGATGAGCAGTTCTCCTGGGAGCTGGAGCGCTTCTGCGAACTGGCGCTGCGCGCCAACCCCAATGTGCTGGAGTGCCTGCACTCGCCTCTGGTGGACCGGGCCGACGCGACCGGCCGCGAGCTCCTCTCGCTGCGCGGGGCGTTCCTGTCCCGGCAGGCCCACGGAACGTTCGTCCGCTACGCGCTGGGCCAGCGCCGGAAGCTGGACGCGGACGTACGGCAGTACGGGGCGCCGCGCTGGAAGCACGCCATGCATCTGCTGCGGCTGCTGGCGAGCGGCCGGGATCTGCTGCGGACGGGAGAGCTCACGATCGACGTGGGCGCGGACCGCGAGGGGCTGCTCGCGGTCAAGCGGGGCGAGGTGCCCTGGCCGGAGGTGGAGCGGCGCATGACGCGGCTGGCCGAGGAGAACGACGCGGCCGCCCCCGCGTCCCCGCTGCCCGCGGAGCCGGACCGGGCCCGGATCGAGGACTTCCTGATCCGGGCCCGGCGGGCGTCGGCGCTCCGGGCACCGGAGGCGGGCTGAGCGCCCCGGCGGCCCCCGGCACGCCCGGCCGGTGACGGCTCAGGCGGAGGGCCGAGCCAGCCGCGCCCGCACCACCAGTGCGTGCAGCGCGTCGAACCCGCCGGGCCCGTCCGGAAGCCCTGACTCCGCCTGCGCCTCGTCGAGCACCCTGTGCAGCGACTCGATGTGCCGGGCCATCTCCGTACGGTCCACGCCCTCCGCGGACCCGTGCTCGGCCTCGGCCTTGGCCGCGATCAGGCCGGGGAGGCAGGCGGGCGCCCGCACCCGGGCGAGGAGAGCCGGCAGCTGGGCCAGCACCTCGCCACTGCGCATCAGGTGGATGCCGGTGAGCAGCGCCCGGAACGTGTAGAGGAGCGGTTTGAGCTCCCCGGTCCGCTCGAAGAGCCGCCACTGGGTGTTCGCGAAGCCCCGGTAGTGATGGGCGTGGTTACGGGTGAGGACGGTCGGGGCGAGGGCCACCAGCTCCGCGTGCAGCTCGGTCGTGTGCACGACCAACGGGGAGAGCAGCTGCTCCAGTACGTAGCCGTTCGGCTTCAGCATCAGCCGGACGAACTTGCGCAGGTCATGGGTGACGAGGTCCATCTCCACGCCGTCCCGGTCCCACATCCGCGAGCGGGTCTCCTGCGGCTCGCGCAGCCCGACGAGATCCTCGGCGGGCAGGAGGTGGACCCCCCGCAGGTCCACGTCCGAGTCCTGGGAGGGGAACCCGTACAGGTGCGCGCCGGAGACCGTGGCGAACAGCAGGGGGTACCGCTCACCGGTGACGACCGGGCCGAGGTCGGTGACCGGCAGCCCGGCGTTCTGGAGGTGTGTCATGTCCGTACCCATGGCTCAAGAGTCCCAGAGCGCCCCCAGTGACAGCAGGTCGCTGCGGTACTCGATCCGCTCCGACCACTCCTTGGGCCAGGCCCCCGAGCCCAGGTGCGCCCCGGCGAGCGCGCCGGTCAGGCAGCCGAGCGAGTCCGAGTCGCCCCGGGTGCAGGCAGCACGGCGCAGGGCGGTGACCGGTTCGTCGGGGAAGAGCAGGAAGCAGTGCAGGGCCGTGGCCAGGGCGTCCTCCGCGACCCAGCCGTCACCGGTCGCCTCGCAGGGATCGGTCTCCGGGGACGGGTCGCGCAGCGCGTCCTGGACGCGTTCCAGCGCGGTGAGGCACTCCTCCCAGCCCCGCTGGATGTAGAGCTCCGGCGAGGAGTCGCCCGCGTAGCGCCAGAGGTCGCCGAGCCAGCGCGTGAGGTAGTGACTGCTGTTCTCGTACGCGTAGCTGCGCAGCTGCCCGATCAGGCCCACCGGTTCGGCGCCCTGCGCCAGCAGGTACACCGCGCGGGCCATCAGGTCGGACGCGGCGAGCGCGGTCGGGTGTCCGTGGGTGAGGGCCGCCTGTAACTGGGCGGCCCCGGCGCGCTGTTCGTCGCTCAGTCCGGGCACGAGTCCGACGGGCGCTACCCGCATGTTGGCGCCGCACCCCTTGGAGCCGGTCTGGCTGGCCTCCTGCCAGATCCGGTCGCTGTCGAGCATCCGGCAGGCGGTCATGCAGGTGCGGCCGGGGGCGCGGTTGTTGTCGGGCGAGTGGTACCAGTCGACGAACTCGTCGCGCACCGGGCGCACCAGCCGCAGCGGGGTGAGCAGTCCGCGGTCCATGGCGGCGCGGATGCCGCGCCCCAGGGCCAGGGTCATCTGGGTGTCGTCGCTGACGACGGCCGGCCTCGACAGCCGCATCTGGCGCCACGGCCCGCACTTGGCGAGGATCGAGGGGACGTTGTTGAACTCGGTCGGGAAGCCCAGGGCGTCGCCGAGCGCGAGCCCGGTCAGCGCACCGGTGGCGGCCTGTTTGGTGATGGTCCTGGTCACGATCACGTACTTCTTCCTTCCGGTCGCAGCAGTGGAGGGTGCAGGGCGGTCGCGGCGCCCGCCCGGTAGAGGGCGGCCGGTTTCCCGCGTCCGCCGGTACGGCGCGGTGACCCTTCCACGGCCTGGACGAAGCCGGGCGTGGTGAGGACCTTGCGCCGGAAATTGGGCCGGTCCAGCTCGACGCCCCAGACCGTCTCGTACACCTGCTGGAGCTCCCCCAGGGTGAATTCGGGCGGGCAGAACGCGGTGGCCAGACAGGTGTACTCGAGTTTGGCGCCGATCCTGATCTGTGCGTCGGCGAGGATGCGGTCGTGGTCGAAGGCGAGCGTGCCGAGCTCTGCGGCGTCCCACCACCCGGCGCTGGCCGCGTCGCCGCCGCCTTGCGGTTCGGGCAGATCGGGTACGAGCGCGGCGTAGGCCACGGACACGACGCGCATCCTCGGGTCGCGGTCCGGGTCGCTGTAGGTCCTGAGCTGTTCCAGGTGGAGGGCCGAGACGATGTCCTCGCTCAGCCCGGTCTCCTCGGCCAGCTCCCTGCGGGCCGCACTCCCGGCGGACTCGCGGGGCAGGACGAAGCCGCCGGGCAGCGCCCACCGGCCCTTGTACGGGTCCTCGCCCCGCTCGACGAGCAGGACGTGCAGGCGGGTGTCGCGGACCGTGAAGACGGCCAGGTCGACGGTGACCGCGAACGGTTCGAAGGCGTGCGGGTCGTAGCCCTCGGGGACGGCGCCGCTCATCGCCGCTCCGGGAGGGGCGGGGCGAAGTCCCAGCCCTGGGCGAGCAGGGCGTCGACCGCCTCGACGGCCGTGGCGAGGCGCTCTTGGCGGCTTCCGGTGAGTTCGATGAAGTTCCTTCCGGTACGGGTGAGTTCGGCGCGGTAGCGGTCGGTCATCCAGGGCCGCAGCTCCTCGCCGTCGCGCAGCCCGTCGTCCTCGAAGGCGACGCCCTCGTGGTCGGTGAGCAGCCACAGGTGATGGGTGACCCGGTCGGCCGCGCGCTCGACGAGCGGGTTGCGGCCGCCGACGTACCGCTCGTGCCGGACCGTGGTGGCGAAGGAGTCGGTGTCGCAGACGAGCACCGGGGATCCGGTGCGGGCGGCCGCCTCCTCCCGGGCGTTCTGGACCTCGGCCATCAGCGGGAAGTCGTCGGTGGTGAGGACGACGTCCTCCCACTGGGCCCGCGGCCACCGGGCGCGCAGCGCGGCCAGCTTCTGTTCGCCGAACTCGCGCCCGTACTCGGCGACGTACCCGGTGAGCGCCCAGACGCCGCCGCGCCGGCGGTAGTGGGCGGCGAGGGCGCGGGCCAGGGTGGTGGTGCCGGTGGAGTCGGCGCCCAAAACGACGACCCGGCGGGTGAGCGCGGCCCGTACCGGCGGTTCGAGGAAGTCCCAGCAGCCCGCGGGGTCCTCGCGCACAGCGGTACCGCAGACGGGGAAGACCGTGCGGCCGGGGTCGACGCGGACGGGCTCGGCCCCCAGGCGGCGGGCGAGTGCGTCCCCGTACGGCTCCGAGGTGAAGACGGCGTCCACGGGCTCGGGCACGGCGGTGGTGAGTGCGGCCAGGCGGGCGTCCCGGATCGCGGGGTCGTGGGGTTCCGTCCGGGTGTCGTCGACGGCGCCCACCACCGTCACGTCCGGGTGAACCTCGCGCATCCAGGCGACCCGGTCGGCGAGCGGGACGGATTCCGCCGAGGCGGCGCGGACCAGCACGGTCAGCCGCTCGCAGCGGTCCTGGGCGGTCCGGACGAGGTGGTGGTGGCCGGCGTGCGGCGGATAGAACCTGCCGAGGACCAGTCCGTGCGCGAAACGGTTCATCTGCCCCCCGTCCCTTAATGGTCATTCTGACTATAAAGGTCGAACGCGGGTAGCAAAAGGCCCGCGACCGGTTCTGTCCGAAAATCGGAGTACAGGAACCGGCCGCGGGCCGTGGGCCGCGGGTGCGGGCGGTCTACAGACCGACCTCGCGCATCAGCATGCCCACCTCGGTGTTGGTGAGCCGGCGCAGCCAGCCCGACTTCTGGTCGCCCAGCGGGATCGGTCCGAACCCGGTCCGCACCAGCCGCTCGACCGGGAAGCCGGCCTCGGCCAGCATCCGGCGGACGATGTGCTTGCGGCCCTCGTGGAGGGTCACCTCGACCAGATAGTTCTTGCCGGTGTTCTCGACGACGCGGAAGTGGTCGGCGCGGGCGTACCCGTCCTCCAGCTGGATGCCGTCCTTGAGCCGCTTGCCCAGGTCGCGCGGGAGCGGTCCCTGGATGGCGGCCAGGTAGGTCTTCTTCACGCCGTACCGGGGGTGGGTGAGACGGTGGGCCAGCTCACCGTGGTTGGTGAGCATGATGATGCCCTCGGTCTCGGTGTCGAGCCGGCCGACGTGGAAGAGACGCGTCTCACGGTTGGTGACGTAGTCGCCGAGGCACTGGCGGCCGTCCGGGTCCTCCATCGAGGAGACGACGCCGGCCGGCTTGTTCAGCGCGAAGAACAGGTACGACTGGGTGGCCACGGTCAGGCCGTCGACCTTGATCTCGTCCCTGTTCACGTCGACGCGCATGCCCTGCTCGACGACGATCTCGCCGTTCACCTCGACGCGGGACTGGTCGATCAGCTCCTCGCACGAGCGGCGCGAGCCCATTCCCGCACGGGCCAGCACCTTCTGCAGGCGCTCGCCCTCCTCCTCGGCACCCGGGTTGGTCCTGGGCGTCTTGATCTCGGGCTTGTCCGCGTACCTGTCGCGGTTGCGCTGCTCGATCTTGGCGTCGAGCTCGCGCGGGCGGGCGGGGGCACCGTACGGGGCACGCCGGCCGCCGCTCTTGGAGCCGCTCGTCGCCGCCTTCGGGCCGCCCTTGGCGCCGCCGCGGGCCGCCGCGCCGCGCCCCTTGCGGGTGCCGCCGTCGCCGCCCGGCTTGTCGTTGCCGACGTCGTAGCGGCGCTCCTCGGGCCTGGGACGGCGGGGGCGCTCCTCCTGCTTGTCGTCGCGACCGGATCCGGAGACCCGGGGGTTCGGGTTGCCGGTCCTGCCGCCACCGCCACCGCTGCGGGCGCCGCCGCTGCTGCCGCCACTCCTGCCGGCGCCGCTCCTGCCGCCGCCGCTACCGCCGCTGCCGGCGCTCCGGTTGCCGCCGCTGCCGCCGCTCCTGCCGCCGCCGCTGCCGCTTCCGCTGTTCCTGCCACTGCTTCGCATCAAAATTCCGTCTTGTCGTCTGCGTGAGTATCCGGGGTGTCCGGTGCGTCCGGATCGAACGACGGCACACCCTCTAGCGTCTCAGCCTCGATCGCGTCCGCCTCTGGGAGGAAGGGCGCGAGCTCCGGGAGCTCGTCCAGGCCACGCAGGCCCATTCGCTCCAGAAAGTAGTTCGTCGTCCTGTACAGGATCGCACCTGTTTCGGGTTCCGCGCCCGCCTCCTCCACCAGCCCCCTCTGCAACAGGGTCCGCATGACCCCATCACAGTTCACTCCGCGCACCGCGGAGACCCGGGAACGGCTCACCGGCTGCCGGTAGGCGACCACCGCGAGGGTCTCCAGCGCGGCCTGGGTGAGACGGGCGTGCTGGCCGTCCAGGACGAAGCCCTCGACCGCCGCCGCGTACTCCGGGCGGGTGTAGAACCGCCAGCCGCCCGCGACCAGCCTGAGGTCGAAGCCGCGGCGCTGCACGGTGTACTCGTCGGCCAGCTCGCGCAACGCGTCGGCGACGGCCCGCCCGGGCCGCTCCAGCACCTTGGCCAGGTGCTCCTCGGTGGCGGGCTCGTCCACGACCATGAGGACGGCCTCCAGGGCGGGCTTGAGATCGAGGTCCGCGACGGTGGAAACGGTGACGTCCTGCTCGCTCATGCCTTCACACCCTGCTGCTCGTCCCGCACGTGCGGTGCCTCCTGGTCGAACTCGTCCGTCACGAGGGGCTCGGCCCCCG
The DNA here is from genome assembly GCF_044756945.1 of Streptomyces sp. NPDC091387. Taxonomy (NCBI): domain Bacteria; kingdom Bacillati; phylum Actinomycetota; class Actinomycetes; order Kitasatosporales; family Streptomycetaceae; genus Streptomyces; species Streptomyces sp. NPDC091387. The sequence goes on from NZ_JBIVTZ010000005.1 coordinate 444,981, forward strand.
GCTCACCGGCCCAGCGCACCATGAGCTCCCCCAGCGCCTCGTCCTGGTCCAGGACGACGGCCTTCTCCCGGTAGAGCTCCAGCAGCGCGAGGAACCGGGCGACGACGGTGAGGGTGTCCGGAGCGTCCTCGGTCAGCTGCTGAAAACTGATCTCCCCCGCCTCCCGCAGCCGCGCCATCACGATCCCGGCCTGCTCGCGCACGCTGACCAGCGGGGCGTGGATGTGGTCGATGTAGACCTGCGGCCGGGGCCTGGGCTGCATCGCCTTCACGGCCAGCCGGGCGAAGCCCTCGGCCCCGATGCTGATCACGACGTCGGGCAGCAGCTCCGCGTGGTGCGGTTCCAGTCCGACGGTACGGGGGAAGCGGCGGCCCTCCGATTCGAGGCGGGCGCTGAAGATCTCGGCGACGCGCTTGTACGCGCGGTACTGCAGCAGCCGAGCGAAGAGCAGGTCCCTGGCTTCGAGCAGCGCCAGGTCCCCCTCGTCCTCCACCTCTGCGGTGGGCAGCAGCCGGGCGGCCTTGAGGTCCAGGAGGGTCGCCGCGACGACGAGGAACTCGGTGGTCTGGTCCAGGTCCCAGTCCGGCCCCATGGCCCGGATGTGGACCATGAACTCGTCGGTGACCTTGGACAGGGCGACCTCGGTCACATCCAGCTTGTGCTTGGAGATGAGCTGGAGCAGCAGATCGAACGGCCCCTCGAAGTTCGCCAGCCGAACGGTGAAACGACCGTCGTCGGCCGCGGGGGCGGGGACGGCGGCAGCAACAGGGACGGTGATCTCGATCGCGGGGGCCGGGGTGTCCGGGGGCTCCGGAGCGTCGTCCGGTGCTTCCGGTGCGTCCGGTGCTTCCGGGAGCGTTTCACCGGCTTCGGCGGAGGGGGGCGGGGGCGGGACGGCGGACTCCGCCTCCGCGCACTCGTCGTTCCCCGCCCGTCCGGGCACGGGCCCGCCCCCCGGCCCGCGGCCCAGCGGGCGGCGGGTGGTGCGGGCGGGCTCGTCGGGTGGGGGCATGAGGATCCAGGGTGCGGCGGGACACGGGCGACGGACGGCGGCCCGCCCTCCGGGGCAGGCTACCGGCGCCGCGCCCGTCAGCGGCCGCGCAGCCGCCGTACGAGGATGCTCGCGTCGCCCCGCGACTCCAGGTCGGCGAGGACGACGGCGACCGCCTCACGGACGATCCGCCCGCGGTCGATGGCCAGCCCGTGTTCGCCGCGCAGCACCAGCCGCGCGTGTTCGAGATCCATCAGCTCCTCGGCGGAGACGTAGACCGTGATCTTCTCGTCGTGGCGCTCCCGGCCGCTGGGCCGGCGGTTCGCACCGCGCCCGCCACCGCGTCTGCGCTGCTGCTGGACGACGGGTGCGGGAACCGGCTCCTGCGAGGACGGCGGCTGCGGACGGCGTCCGGCCTGCGCGGCCACCGCCATCCGGTCGTTCTCACCGCCGCGGCTGCGCGAATCGCCCGCGTCGGCCCTGGCCGTGGCGTGCTCCTCCTGCGTGGCGGGAGCCGTCGCCTCGGAGCCCGGCCCCGGGGCGTCGGCCCCGGAGTCGTTCTCGCCGGCCGTCGGTGCGGGCACCCGGGACTCGCCGTTCGCCTTGCGCCGCCGTTCCGCGGGGGACGAGGACTGCAGCCCCATCCCCCCGGTGGTACGGAACAGTTCGTCGGCCCCCGGCAGACTCACTCGGCGTGACACCGGGCGAGCACCTCCCTGGCGAGCTGGCGATAGGCGGCGGCACCGACCGAGTTGGACGCGTACGTGGTGATGGGCTCGCCGGCGACCGTGGTCTCCGGGAAGCGCACCGTGCGCCCGATGACGGTGTGGTAGACGTGATCGTCGAAGGCCTCGACGACGCGTGCGAGGACCTCGCGGCTGTGCACCGTACGGGAGTCGTACATGGTGGCGAGGATGCCGTCCAGCTCCAGTTCCGGGTTGAGCCGTTCCTGGACCTTCTCGATGGTCTCGGTGAGCAGCGCCACGCCTCGCAGGGCGAAGAACTCGCACTCGAGCGGCACTATCACCTTGTGCGCGGCCGTCAGGGCGTTCACGGTGAGCAGGCCCAGCGAGGGCTGACAGTCGATCACGATGTAGTCGTAGTCGGCCATCAGCGGCTTCAGGGCGCGCTGCAGCGTGGATTCCCGGGCGACCTCGCTGACCAGCTGGACCTCGGCCGCCGACAGGTCGATGTTGCTCGGCAGCAGGTCCATGTTGGGCACGGCGGTCTTCAGGAGGACCTCGTCGGCCGCCATGCCCCGCTCCATGAGCAGGTTGTAGACGGTGAGGTCGAGTTCCATCGGGTTCACGCCGAGACCGACCGACAGGGCTCCCTGCGGGTCGAAGTCGACGAGCAGGACGCGCCGTCCGTACTCCGCGAGCGCGGCGCCCAGGTTGATGGTCGACGTGGTCTTGCCCACGCCGCCCTTCTGGTTGCACATCGCGATGATCTTCGCGGGACCGTGATCGGTCAGCGGGCCCGGGATCGGGAAGTAGGGCAGGGGCCGGCCGGTGGGGCCGACTCGCTCGCGGCGCTGCCGGGCGGCGTCGGGCGCGAGAGTGGCCGCGTACTCCGGATCGGGCTCGTACTCGGCGTCGGGGTCGTAGAAGCGCCCCTGGGGCGCCTCGTCGAAGTCGGCGAAGTGGGCGGTGTCCCGGCCACTCTCGTTGCCGGCCATGGCGTTCACGTGTAGGCCGTCCATCATCTGGGGGGCTGTCGTCATGTGCTGGTGGGTGGCGAAGGTGCGGACAGCGACGGAGCCGACAGCCTCCAGCCCGTTCGGGCTCTGGCCCCGTGCAGGCATCCCTGGTTGAACACCCCCGGGAGTAAATGTCGACTCATTCACAAGTCGTCTTACCTCCTTGGACGTGACCAGGAAACTTATCGATAGGTCAGCGTGGCACCATGCCGACGATTGGCGACTCTATGGCGTGTCACCGCTCCGCAGCAACACAATCCGCCGGACCCGGCCCGATGTGTCGGCAATCGAACACCCCTCTGTCAAGGGTGCGCAGCCCCTCGGGCGCGCTTTTCACGGGTGCACGAAACGGTTAAAGGGTTACGTTCGAGACGAGTTGCGCGGGGCCCGCGGGAGCGCGGACACACGTCCGGCCGGACCTTGCTCGGCAAGGTCCGGCCGGACGCACGAGGTTGACGGGACGCGGAAAGGAACCCCTCCCACGCCCGCCGGGAGGTGGGGAACCGTCAGCCGAGAAGCGTGCTCAGTTCGACGTGGTCGAGGCCGTGCGCCTCCGCCACCTCGCGGTAAACGACCTGCCCGTCATGGGTGTTGAGGCCCTTGGCCAGTGCGGCGTCACGGCGCAGCGCCTCGGCCCAGCCCCGGTTCGCGAGCTCCACGATGTAGGGCAGCGTCGCGTTGGTGAGGGCGTACGTGGAGGTGTTCGGCACCGCGCCCGGCATGTTGGCGACGCAGTAGAAGACCGAGTCGTGAACCATGAAGATCGGCTCGGCGTGCGTCGTCGGGTGGGAGTCCTCGAAGCAACCACCCTGATCAATTGCAATGTCGACAAGTACACTTCCGGGCTTCATCTTGGCGACGAGCTCGTTGGTGACCAGCTTCGGGGCCTTCGCGCCGGGGATCAGTACGGCGCCGACGACCAGGTCCGCCTCGACGACGGCCTTCTCCAGTTCGAAGGCGTTGGAGACGACCGTCTGCACCTTGGTGCCGAAGATCCGGTCGGCCTCGCGGAGCTTGTTGATGTCCTTGTCGAGCAGCGTGACGTGGAAGCCGAGACCGACGGCGATCTGGGTGGCGTTCCAGCCGGAGACACCGCCGCCGATGATGACGGCCCGCCCGGCGGCCGTGCCCGGGACACCACCGGGCAGCACGCCGCGGCCGCCGACCGAACGCATCAGGTGGTACGCGCCGACCTGTGGGGCCAGCCGGCCCGCGACCTCGGACATCGGGGCGAGCAGCGGCAGCGCGCGGTTCGCGGTCTCGACGGTCTCGTAGGCGATGGCGGTGGTGCCGGACTCCAGCAGCGCGTCGGTGCACGCGCGGGAGGCGGCGAGGTGAAGGTACGTGAAGAGGGTCTGGCCCTTGCGGAGGCGGTGGTACTCCTCCGCGACCGGCTCCTTGACCTTCAGCAGCAGGTCGGCGATGGCCCAGACCTCGTCGGCGGTGGGCAGGATCCGCGCCCCGGCGGCGACGTACTCCTCGTCCGTGATGGAGGAGCCGGCCCCGGCGCTCTCCTCGACGACGACCTGGTGGCCGTGACGGACGAGCTCGTGCACACCGGCAGGCGTGATCGCCACGCGGAACTCGTTGTTCTTGACTTCGCGGGGGATGCCGACCTTCACGTCGATCACGGTCCTTGACTCAGAGGGTTACCGGGCACAGCGGCACATACCCGCATATACGCAGCGTAAATGGAGACACCGCGAACACCCGCGGCAGAGCCAGTCTAATGAAGGGCTTCCCGCTGTCTAGCCTTACAAAGCATTAATTTTCCGTCGACCCACTACGGATTTCGTAGGCTGCGCTCTCCTCTCCCAGCAATCTGTCGGCCGTACTCCGGTGCAGCCCCGCGGCGGCGGGGTCACCGAGCCGGTCCAGCGTGTCGGCCAGCCGCAGCTCAAGGGCGGCCTGCAGCCGTACGTCCTTGGCCTGGCGCGCCCACTCCACGGCCTGCCGGCAGGTATGCAGCGACTCCTGGGGACGGCCCGCGTACTCCTGGACCCGGGCGACCTCGCTGAGCGCCCGCGCCTGGGCGGGCAGATCGCCGAGCCTGCGGTAGCCGGCCGCCGCGGCCCGCCAGTTCCGCAGCGCCTCGCCGTACCGCCCGGAGTAGGTGTGGACGGTGCCCAGCCGCCCGTACAGCCGTGCCTCGTCGGCCTTCTCGCCCTGGGTGAGCCGCTGGGCGAGCGCCCGGCCGTACCAGTCGGAGGCCCGGTGGAAGTCCCCGAGCTCCGCGTAGGCGCCGCCCACGGATTCCATCGCGCGTCCGGTGGCGTACGGGTCCTTCGCGGCCCGTCCGGCATCGAGCGCGGCCCGGTAGCGGGCCAGCGCCTCCCGGGTCCGGCCGGTCCCGGCGTCCAGGTCGGCGAGGTTGAGCAGGGCCGCCGCCCGTTCGCGCGGCAGCTCGCGCCGTTCGGCGACCGCGAGCACCAGACCGTGCAGTCCGTACAGCTCGGGTGCGGCCGCCTCCGTGCCTTCGTGCACCGCCAGCGCCCGCACCAGCGCGGCCACCAACCGCCGTGCCAGCGTGTCGAGTTCACCGTCCTGTACGGCGATCCGGGCGGAGGCGAGCAGTGCGGGGCGACGGATCCGCAGCCATGCGGCGGCGGCCTCGGGGCCGGGGAAGCGCAGCGAGCGCGGCAGCCCGGCGAGTCTGCGCCGGGCCGGGGAGCCCTCGGGTTCGGTGACCGCCCGGCAGGACTGGAGCCGGCGCACCGTCCGCTCCAGCATCCTCGCCTGCGCGAGCTGGATCTCGGCCGGCCGGTCCCGGTCCTCCAGGAGCGCCCGCAGCAGCGGGGCCAGGCAGCCGGGCACCTCGTACTGGGGCTGACCCGCCCCGTCGCCGCGCAGCACGCCGAGCCGCACGAAGTCGTCGAGCGTGGTCTGCGCGGCCGAGACGGAGCAGCCGGCCAGGGCGGACGCGGTGTGGGCGTCGGCGAGTCCGGCGGGGGCCAGGGAGAGCAGCCGCAGTATCCGGGCGGCGGTCGGCGGCAGTGAGTCGTGGATCAGCCGGAAGGCGCGGGCCAGCGGGCGGGCGCCGGTGGGCTGCTCGGTGTCGTCCGGCAGTTCCCGCAGTTGCTTGGTGATGTCGGCCACCGAGGCGGTCGGGTGCGCGGCCAGCCAGCCCCCGACCATGACGAGTGCGGCGGGCTGTCCCCCGCACTCCTCGGCCAGGGTCTCGGCGGTCCGCGGATCGACGGTGATGCGGACCTGTCCGATGGTGCGGGCGAGCAGCTGGACCGCCGGGCCCGCCTCCAGTCCGCCGATGGTGCAGGGCCGGACGCCGGGGATTCCGGTCAGCGGGCCCTGCGCGGTGGCGACGACCAGGCAGTCCGGGTTGTCCGGGAGCAGCGGGTCGACCTGTTCGGCGTCCGGTGCGTCGTCGATCAGCAGCAGGGCCCGGCGGACGGCGAGGGCCTCGCGGACCATCTCGGACAGTTCGTCCTCGTCCGCGCCGGGCGGTCCCACCACGTCCAGCTGGCCCAGCAGGTCCCGGGCGGCGCGTTCGGTGGGGACCGGGGCGCCGCCCGGTTCGGTGAGGCGGACGCGGAGCAGGCCGTCGGGGTAGTCGCCGGTGGCGAGCAGCCGCCGGGTGAGTTCACCGGCCAGCGCGGTGCGGCCGGAACCGGGGCGTCCGGCGATCAGCAGGACCCGGGCCCGGCCGCTCTTGCGCCCGGCCATGGTGTCCAGTCCGGCCCGTTCGATATCGGCCCGGAGTTCCTTCAACTCGCGCTCGCGCCCGAAGAATTGAGAGGGTTCGGCGGCTTCCGGCTCCTCGGTCCCCGGCGCCTCGGCCGGGCCGCTGGTGTCCACCGCCTGATCCGTCACGGGCCACGCTCCACTTCGCTGCACGCGTCGCCCGCCGGGACTCCGGTCAGGGCATTCCGAGCGTAGTTCAGGCGAGTGGGCGAATCCGGTGGAGCGCGGCGGACAGGTCCCCCGATCGGATCAGCATCTTTTCCGATCGGGGGTGATCCGGGAGGGTCCGGGGAGCGGCAGCGCGGCGGCTGCCCCGGATTCCGGACGGCCCGTCAGACCTCAGACCTCGGTCAGGCCTCGAACGGCCGGGCGGGCCAGGGGGCCTCCGCGGGCCGCAGCGACTCGACCCCGTCGCCCGCGAGCACAGCGGCGAGCGACAGCACGCCCACCACCAGGCAGTTGTTGTGCAGCTCCCCGGCGAGCACACCCCGTACGAGGTCCTGGAGCGGCACCCGGGCCAGCTCCATGTCGGCCTCCTCCTCGGAGACCTCGAAACGCTCGCCGTCCGCCTCGGAGATGTTCCGGGCGAGGAAGATCCGTACGGCTTCGTCGCAGCCGCCCGGCGTGGTGTAGACGTCGGTCAGCACCCGCCAGTCCTCGGCCTTGACGTACGCCTCCTCGTAGAGCTCGCGCTGCGCGGCGTGCAGCGGGTTCTCACCCGGGATGTCGAGCAGTCCGGCCGGGATCTCCCACAGCTTGTGGCGCACCGGGTGGCGGTACTGGCGCAGCACCAGGACGCGGTCCTCCGCGTCGAGCGCGAGCACGGCGACCGAGCCCGGGTGGACCTGGTAGTCGCGGCGCACGACCGTGCCGTCCGGCATGGCGACGTCATCGGTGCGGACGCTGGTCTTGTTGCCCCGGAAGGGAGTCTCGGTCGCGGTGACCGGCCACTCCTCGGGCGTGTCCTGGAAACGCATCTACGTCCTCCCACAAAAAACAGTGACCGGGATACCCGTCCTCGAAGGACGCGTACCCCGGTCAACCGTAACGCCTGCGGGGGCGCCGTTACTTGCCCGGCGTTCCTTCGGCCCCGGCACCCGTCTTGCGCGCGACGGCCGCCTTCACCAGGCCGGCGAACAGCGGGTGCGGGCGGGTCGGGCGGGAGCGCAGTTCCGGGTGCGCCTGGGTGGCGACCAGGTAGGGGTGGACCTCGCGCGGGTACTCGACGTACTCGACGAGCTTGTTGTCCGGGGAGGTGCCGGAGAAGACCAGACCGGCCTTCTTCTCCAGCTCGGCGCGGTAGGTGTTGTTGACCTCGTAGCGGTGGCGGTGGCGCTCCTCCACGTACGGCTGGCCGTCGTACGCCTCACGGACCAGCGAGCCCTCCGCGAGCTTCGCCGGGTAGAGGCCGAGCCGCATGGTGCCGCCCAGGTCGCCCGCGCCCTCGACGTACGCGAGCTGCTCCTCCATCGTCGAGATGACGGGGTGGGCGGTGGCTGCGTCGAACTCGGTGGAGTTGGCGTCGGGGATCTCGGCGAGGTTGCGCGCCGCCTCGATCACGATGCACTGGAGACCGAGGCAGAGGCCGAGCAGCGGCACCTTGTTCTCACGGGCGTACTGGATGGCGCCGACCTTGCCGATCACACCGCGCTCGCCGAAGCCGCCCGGGATGCAGATGGCGTCGACGTCACCGAGCTGCTTCTTGGCGCCCGCCGGGGTCTTGCAGTCGTCGGAGGCGACCCACTTGACCTTGACGCGGGCCTTGTTCGCGAAGCCGCCGGCCCGGATGGCCTCGGTGACCGAGAGATAGGCGTCGGGCAGGTCGATGTACTTGCCGACCAGCGCGACGGTGACCTCGTGGTCGGGGTTGTGGACGCGGTCCAGCAGATCGCCCCAGGTGGTCCAGTCGACGTCCCGGAACGGCAGGTCGAGCTTGCGCACGACATAGGCGTCCAGGCCCTCGGAGTGCAGCACCTTGGGGATGTCGTAGATCGACTTGGCGTCCGGACAGGCCACCACTGCGGCCTCGTCTACGTCGCACATCAGCGAGATCTTGCGCTTGATCGCGGTCGGCACCTCGCGGTCGGCGCGCAGCACGATCGCGTCCGGCTGAATACCGATGTTGCGCAGCGCCGCCACCGAGTGCTGGGTCGGCTTGGTCTTGAGCTCACCGGACGGGCCGATGTAGGGCAGCAGCGAGATGTGCACGACGAAGACGTTGTCCCGGCCCACCTCGTGGCGGACCTGACGGACGGTCTCCAGGAACGGCAGCGACTCGATGTCGCCGACCGTGCCGCCGACCTCGGTGATGACGACGTCGACGTCGTCGGTCGCCATGCGGCGGATGCGGTGCTTGATCTCGTTGGTGATGTGCGGGATGACCTGCACGGTGTCGCCCAGGTACTCGCCGCGCCGCTCCTTGGCGATGACCTGCGAGTACACCTGGCCGGTGGTGACGTTGGCGGAACCGTCGAGGTCCACGTCGAGGAAGCGCTCGTAGTGGCCGATGTCCAGGTCGGTCTCGGCGCCGTCGTTGGTGACGAACACCTCGCCGTGCTGGAAGGGGTTCATCGTGCCCGGGTCGACGTTCAGGTAGGGGTCGAGCTTCTGCATGGTGACCCGAAGGCCGCGCGCCTTGAGCAGGGCGCCGAGGCTGGAGGCAGTCAGACCCTTGCCGAGGGAAGAGGCGACACCCCCGGTGACGAAGATGTGCTTGGTCGTCGTGGATGTGGGCTGCATAGCCAAAGGGGGCTCCCGTGGTCGCGATCGTGAGGTGCGTTCCGGCGTTGCCGTCCGGAGATTTCCGGAGGCGCCGTCGCTGCGGTTCGGGGGCCTCGTCTGCTGTCGCCAGACGACCACCGGTCCACGGGCTACCAGGGTATCAGCGACGAGGGGAGCCTGCTTCCGGCCACACCCGGCACAGTCGCCACACACGATCACCGCATGTCTTTCACGCCACACCCGTTCGGCTCATCTCTCTTCCCAAGACCGTCGCGCGGATCACCCAGGTGCGTCGTATCCTGCTCGCACACTCGCCCAGGGCGAGGTATGAGCTTGCACATTCCCCCACTTCAACCCCTAGCAACGACCTCTTGACCCGCAGTAAGCGCCCTACGGGGCGACATGGCCGTTCGACTGGAGATGCACGTGGCCGGGCGCATCGAGGATTACGCACTCATCGGAGACATGCAGACCGCAGCCCTGGTCTGCCGGGACGGTACAGCTGACTGGCTGTGCCTGCCCCGCTTCGATTCACACGCCGTGTTCGCGGGACTTCTGGGTACCGAGGAACATGGCTTCTGGCGCCTGGGCCCGGCCCGCGCCGAGGGCGCGGAACCGCCCTCCGCGGACCGCCGCCGGTACCGCGGTGACTCACTGATCCTTGAATCGGAGTGGGACACACCGCGGGGCACGGTCAGGGTGACCGATTTCATGCCGCCGCGTGACGGCGCACCGCAGCTGATCCGGATCGTGGAGGGAGTCAGCGGCCGGGTGCCGATGCGCTCGGAGCTACGGATGCGGTTCAGCTACGGGCGGGTCACACCGTGGGTGCACAAGGTGGACGGCCGTACGGTCGCCGTCGCGGGCCCCGACTCGGTCTGGCTGGACACCACGGCCGAGACCTTCGGCGAGAACCTGACGACGTACTCGGACTTCACCGTCGCCCCCGGCGACCGGGTCGCGTTCACCATCAGCTGGCAGCCCTCGCACCGCGAACCGCCCGCGCTCCCGGACCCGGAGGGTTCACTGGAGGCGACCGCGGACTTCTGGCGCGAGTGGGTCGCCCAGTGCACGTACCACGGGCCCTACCGCGAGGCGGTGGTCCGCTCGCTGATCACCCTGAAGGCCCTGACGTACGCGCCGACCGGGGGCATCGTCGCCGCGCCCACCACCTCCCTGCCCGAGGACATCGGCGGCTCCCGCAACTGGGACTACCGCTACACCTGGCTGCGCGACGCCGCGATCACGCTCTCCTCGCTGCTGCGCACCGGCTACCGCGAGGAGGCCCGTGCCTGGCGCGAGTGGCTGCTGCGGGCGGTCGCGGGCGACCCCGAGAACCTGCAGATCATGTACGGGATCGCGGGCGAGCGGGAGCTGGGCGAGGCCGAGCTGGACTGGCTGCCGGGTTACGAGAGCTCCGGCCCGGTCCGGGTCGGCAACGGCGCCGCGGGCCAGCTCCAGCTGGATGTGTACGGCGAGGTCACCGAGGCCCTGCACCTCGCGCACATGACGGGGCTGACCCGTAACGACTACGCCACCGGCCTCCAGCTCAAGCTGATCGAGTACCTGGAGAAGCACTGGGAGGAACCGGACGAGGGCATCTGGGAGGTGCGCGGGCCGCGCCGGCACTTCGTGCACTCCAAGGTGATGGCCTGGGTGGCGGTCGACCGGACGATCAAGCTGATCGAGGCCGGGGACGCGGAAGGCCCGCTGGAGAAGTGGCGCGACCTGCGCGACGACATCCACCGCGACGTCTGCGAACGCGGGTACGACCAGGAGCGCAACACCTTCACCCAGTCCTACGGGTCGAGGGAGCTGGACGCCTCCCTGCTGCTGATCCCCCAGATGGGCTTCCTGCCGCCCGACGACAAGCGGGTCATCGGCACGATCGAGGCGATCCAGCGGGAGCTGTCCACCGAGGACGGCTTCGTGCTCCGCTACCCCACCACCGGCGAGAACGCCGGTGTGGACGGGCTGGAGGGCGACGAGGGCGCGTTCCTGGCGTGCTCGTTCTGGCTGGCGGACGACCTGGCGATGATCGGCCGGGTCGACGAGGCCCGCCAGCTCTTCGAACGGCTGCTGTCCCTGCGCAACGACCTGGGCCTGCTGGCCGAGGAGTGGGACTCGCGGCTCCAGCGCCAGGTGGGGAACTTCCCGCAGGCGTTCAGCCATGTGCCGCTGATCGACACGGCACTGCGGCTGACGGCGAGCGGGGCGTACGTGGGGTGACGGCTGTGGGTTCCCAGATCTCGTGTCCCTTTCCCACCGGCCGTGTCCACTGCGTGGCCAGTAGGACGCGGGCATGGGATTCATGCCTCGTGAGCCAGTAGTTCCCCACTTTTTGTACAGGACTGCCCCGGGCGGCGTCTGCGGGCGTGGCCGGGGCAGGACCCCAGCGTTCGGCTGCTGGCGAGGCTGCCTGGAGAAACGCGGGGTTGGTGGTCCGATGGGTACAGCGGTGGCCGCGCCGGTACGGCTGAGTGTCCGGCGTGGTGACGAGTCCGTGGTGGAGGACCTGGAGTGGCCATCGGTGCCGCTCGGGCTGCTGCGGCAGGCCCGGCCGTGGCGGACGTTCCGCTGGTTCAAGGGGCAGCAGCACTATTCGGGCACGTATTGGTCGGCGACCGTGGGCGATCATGTGATCTACGAGTCGCGGCTGGAGCTGGGGCGGCTGTTGTTCGCCGGCTTCGCTCCCGAGGTGCGGCAAATCGTCGCCCAGCCGTTCCTGCTCAAGGCCGGCGTTGATGGCAAGGTCCGCAAGCGCATCCCGGACTGTCTGCTGCTGACGGATGACGGTCCGGTGGTCGTGGACGTCAACCGCGGCACCGACTTGAGAAGCCGGAAGTCGCTTTCACCTTCGCCTGGACGCAGGAAGCCGTGACTTCGCGCGGGTGGCAGTACGAGGTGTGGAGCGAGCCGGATCCGCACGTGCTGGAAAACGTCCGGTTCCTGGCCGGCTACCGCCGCGCCTGGCTGTTCGACCCTGACTTGGTGGCCGCGCTGCGGGCGGTGGACCTGGACGGGATGTCGCTGGGCGACGCCTTCCGGCTGCGGCCGGAGTGTCCCCGGCCGCTGGTGAAGTCGGCGGTGCTGTACCTGCTGTGGTCCGGGCATGTGACGACCACGCTGGACCGGCCGTTGAGCACAGGCCACGTGTTGCGGAGGGCAGCATGAGCGGGGCGGGGACGAAGCTGGGGGTCGGGACGCACTTCCGGCTGGACGGCGAGACGGTCGAGGTCGTGGAGTTCGCCAGCCTGGCCACGGGCATGGAGGTCGTCCTCAAGGACGGGCGCGACCGGCTGGCCAGGATGTCACTGCGCGAGCTGCCGACTTGCGATCGCGCCGAGCTGATCCACGACAGGTCAGGCCCGTCTGCCGCCGATGACGAGGACCTCGCGGCCCGCACGGCCCTGATCACGAGAGTTGGAAGACTGCGTCGCGAGATCGGACACCCACTTCTCACTCGTACAACCACGGCATCACCGATGAAACCGACCCAGATCGGTGAAGCCGTAGTCGCTGCGATCCACGCCACGGGGCCACGGGGCCACGGATGGCTGCCTGCCGACCTACAGGACACGCCCTAGCTCGGCCCGGCTCAGCTTCCGGCCATGGCGATGACCAGTTTGCCGCCCTTCGGGCGCTGCTCGCGCTCCAGCTCCGTCAGGGCGGGAATCGCCTCGGCCAACGGGACCGTACGGGCGATGGGCAGGCGCAGGGTCCGGGCCACCTCCTCCAGGTCGGCGGTCACCGGTCGGCCCATCATCGCCCGGAACGGGCCGGGCAGTGCGCTTCTGATCATTTTGGCCGGGGTTGGGACGATGTCGACGATGGTTCCGCCGGGCTTCAGCAGCGTTCGGGCCGCGGCGAAGGTAAGCATGCCGGGCGTGTCGAGGACGAGATCGAACCGTTCCGCGAGGGCGGCCGGGTCGAAGCCGAAACCCACGACCGGCTCGACGCCGAGCTCGTGGGCCTCGTCGGCCGCAGGGTTGCGGCAACTGCCGGCGACCGAGGCTCCCCGCGCCCGGGCGAACTGGACGGCGGCCCGGCCCACCCCGCCCAGGCACCCGTTGACGAAGACCGCCTGCCCGGGACGGACCTCCGCCGTGGCCTGGTAGGCGGTCACGCCCACGGTCGGCAGCGCGGCGGCCTGCTCGTACGAAAGGTCCACCGGTTTGAGCACGACCGCCTTCTCCGGGACCGTCACCATCTCGGCGAACGCCCCCGCCTGCCGGAAACGAGCCCCGCCGAGTACCGCGTCGCCGGCCTTCAAGCGGGTGACGCCGGCGCCGACCGCCTCGACGACTCCGGCGAAGTCGTGCCCCATCGCCCGGGGAAAGGAGCGACCGGTCATCAACTTCATCTCGCCGTTGCGCATCTTCCAGTCCAGCGCGTTGGAAGCCGCCGCTCGGACGCGGACGAGAACCTCGTCCGGACCCGGGCGTGGTGGCTCGAACTCAGCGAGCCGCATCACCTCCGGGCCGCCGTAGCGGTCGTATTGAAGGCGCTTCACGAGGCGTATTCGTTCGAGATCTCGGTGGCGTAGTTCTTCCAGAGCGGTTGCATGGTCTCGGCGTTGACCGGCTGCCCGGAATCGATCATGGCCTTGAAGTCGCGGAAGTACTGCACATACAGGTCCGGCGTGAAGGTGTTCAGCATGACCGCGTTCTCGTCGCCGACGTTGGCGAACGTGTGCGGCGCCCCGGTCGGCACGATGACCCAGGTGCCCGGCCCGGCGTCGTATTGGTCCTCGCCGACGGTGAACCGGAAAGTTCCCGCCAGCACGTAGAAGCCCTCGTCATGCTGGGCGTGACGATGCTGCAACGGGCTCGGGGTGCCCGGCGGAATGGTGACCTCGGCGAACCCCAGCCGGTGGTCGGTGTGCTCGCCGTTCTCCAGGATGCGGATCTGCTGCGCCCCGCTGCCGAGGATCTCGCCCTCACCGGGGCGGACGATGTTTACCTTCGCCACGACTTCTCCTCTTGCTATTGCCTGCCTTGGTCACCACCATCCTTGTCCGGGCCGGCTGTGCGCGTCTTGGTCGTCTGTGCACGGTTGCTGGTTACCAGTGCACGGGCGTTGTAGCCGTACGTCGCCTTGAAGAGCTTGCTGAAATGGGTGGGATCGGAGAATCCCCACCGGGCGGCCACGGCGGTGACCGTACGTCCGCTTCCGGTCAGCTCGGCCCGGCAGCGCTCCAGGCGGCGACAGCGGATCAGGGCCGCGACGGTGAGCGGCTGGTCCTCGAACAGCTTGTGCAGCCGGCGTACGGATATGTTGTGGGTGGCGGCGATGCCGGGCGGGGACAGATCGGGATCGGCCAGCCGGGTCTCGATGTAGCCGGCGATCCGGCTCCGCAGCCACTCGTCCGGGGCCGGTTGTTCGTCGCCGAGCCGGGCCTCCAGTGCGACCGCGATCAGCTCGACGACGGCCGCCGCCGACCGCAGCGCCTCCGCCTCGCGGAACTCGGTCGCCGACCACGCCGACTCCCGGGCCAGCACGGAGACGAGCGCGCCCGGGCCGTGGCTGCCGTCGATGCGTACGCCGATGAGCCGGTCGATCTGCGCGGGCCGGATCCGAAGCTCCCGGCGCGGAACCAGGATGGTGACGTGCGCCGCGGCGGTGCTCTCGAACCGGAGCGTACGCGTGGGATCGAGCAGTACCAGGTCGGTCGGCCCAAGTTCGGCGTCGCCGCGCCCTTGCTCGATCCGCGTCCGGCCCCGGATCATCACCTTGACCGCCAGGTTCTCGCCGTCGGTGGCGTCGCGCTCCCGCCCGATGCAGGCGCTCTCGGGCGTGTTGAGGGAGACCAGCCGCAGCGGCCCGAGGTCACGGGTGGCGATCCCGCCCCGGAAGCCGGCCCCGGCCAGCTTGTTGACCAGCGGCGGAAACCCGCTGGCGGCCAGCTCGTCCTGGAACGACTCAAGGTTGCCGATCACCGGTCAATGATAACGGCGACACTTCTGCTCAGGCACGATGTTCGGCGGGGGGTTACAGCGGCGCCGGCCCGCATCTGCTCTACCAGGCTCTGGTGCACGCGGTGGACGGATCAGTCGCGCCGGCGACCGACGGCCGAACGGTGAGCGCAGCACCGATATCGGAATCGGTGGCAACCGCCGCGATGGACTTCGAGATGCGTTCACGCTCGTTGGCGGTCAACTGGAGTCCGCTGGTGGACGCGGCTGTGACGGCCGGCCTGCCGACACCCATAACCGCCGGCCGGGTACCGGGTTGCGAAGCCCCGTCATCTTGAGCGCCGGCCGGTAACGTCTGGTGAGCACCACCGCAGTCACCGCCGCAAAGAACGCGGCAGCGAGGATCGCGCGTGGTTTTCGTGATCGCATGAATGAGTGTCTCTTTTGCCGGTCAGCCTAGCGTTATGCGCGCACGACGCTGGGAAGCCGGGAATGGGAACGGCACCGATGCTCGGACAGATCGGACCTGCCGATCTGCGGTCGGCGGCATCGTTTCGACGTTCGAGGCCGGTCACTCGGTGTAACCCCGCGCGGTCTGGCGAGGTGGGTGAAATCGGGACTCTGTTCAAACGGCGTGGATGTCGATCAGCGGAGCCGGTCGATTGTTGAGCTCGCGGGATCGCGCTCACCAGCCCGGAACGCAGCTACTACCGCTCAGAAATCATCATCGCCGCCATCGTGTTATGGCTGCGTGCCGACCTACAGGACACGCCCTGGTCCATACCAACCGTCGCCTCAATGGGGCCTGGACCCAGCGCTACGAACACGGCGTTCCCGTCAGTGACCTTGAACCCGTCGAGGTCGATGGCACGACCGGGACGCCGGCCCATTTCAAGCCGGACGAGTCGCTGGGTTCGGTGCCCCTGCCGGAGGATGCCGATCTTTCGCGCCTGGCCACAGCCTGGCCTCATCTAGAGGTTCAGGTCAATGACAAGCGGCTGCGGCGTCACGGGCCGGGGTCCGCCGACTGGAGCCGCCATCAGTGAGCGGCCGTTGGCTCTTCCGTTCGCTGAGGAAAATGACACGAAAGCGGGACTGTGTCACTGGCACGACCGCGGAATCCGGCCTGAAAGTGCAGGTCACTGCAGCTCCAGAGGACACGGCTCGCCGGAACCTACAACGGCGTCGCCGCGGTGTGCCGGAGGGCGCACCGCGGCGGGTCCGGGGTGCCGGAGGGGCGCACACCCTGCCAGGCGCTCTCACGGCCCCGTCACGACGGGGCGCAGCTCGGAGGGCAGCCCCCACTCGCTCCAGGAGCCGTCGTACACCGCCGTCTCGCGGTATCCGGCCAGCTCCGCCCCCAGCGCCAGGACGCAGGCGGTGACGCCGGAACCACAGCTGAAGTACAGGCGCTTCCGGTCGCCCGCCAGTGCGGCGAACGCGGCGCGCAGTTCGGCCGCGGGGCGCATCCGGCCCTCGCGCTGGATCTCGCCGAACGGCAGACCGACCGCCCCCGGCATATGGCCGCCGCGCAGCCCCGCACGCGGTTCGGGTGCCGTACCGAGAAACCGGTCCCTGGACCTGGCGTCGAACACGGCGGCCGCCGGGTCGGCCAGCGCCTGCGCCACCTCGTCGGCGCCGGCCACCAGCCCCGCACGCGGCGCGGCCGTGAAGTCACCGCGCTCCGCGGCGGCCGCGGGCGCACCGCTCTCCAGCGGCAGCCCCGCACCCGCCCAGCCGGGCAGACCGCCGTCGAGCACGGCCACCCGGTCGAAGCCCATCGCCCGGAGCATCCACCAGGCGCGGGGGCTGGAGTAGACGCCCGCCCCGTCGTAGACGACGACGGTGTCACCGGTGCGCAGGCCCAGGGAGCGCAGCTCCTCGGTGAACCGGGCGGGCTCCGGCATCGCGTGGGGCAGCGGGACCGCGTGGTCGCTGAGGGCGCCGTCGATGTCGAAGGGCCGCGCGCCCGGAATCCGCTGCCGGGCGCCCCGGTGCGCGCCGACCGAGGCGTCGAACACCAGCAGGCCTGGCTCGCCCAGCCGCTCGGCGAGCCAGTCGGCGCCGACCAGCGGGCCCGGAAGCCGTACGTTCTCGTGCATGGTTCCCCCACTCCCCCGGACGGGCCGGAGCGCCCGCACCCCACAGAATTTTCAAGATCGCAGCGGCCCGGGCCGCTGTCAACAGCGGTCAGTCAGGTCAGCGCGGCGGCCGGGGACCGCGCCGCCCCGGCGCCGCCGACGGCGCCCCGGGCCGGTACCTTCCTGATCAGGGCGTCCGCCCGATACGACCCGACCGAAGCGCGAGGCCAGAGTCAGTGGAGACCCAAGGCGGCATCACCGTTCAGCGGGCCCTCGAACTGCCGGGGCTGCGCAGCGGACTCCCCGAGGTGGTGTCCGGCGCCGACCGGCTCAGCCGGACGGTGCGCTGGGTGCACGCGGGCGAGGTCCCCAACATCGCCTCGCTGCTCAAGGGCGGCGAGCTGCTCCTCACCACCGGCATGGGGCTCGGCAGCCGCCCCGCAGAGCAGCGCGCGTTCGTCCGCCGGCTCGCCGACCGCGGCATCGCCGCCCTGGTCGTGGAGCTCGGTCCGCGTTTCAGCAGGCTGCCCTCCTCGATAGTGGACGCCGCGCGGGCCGCCGGGCTGCCGCTGGTCCAGCTGCACCGCGAGGTGCCGTTCGTGACGGTGACCGAGGAGGTCCACACCGAGATCGTCAACGGTCACTACGCGCTCCTCCAGCAGGCCGAGGAGGTCCACCGGCGCTGCACCCAGGCGCTGCTCGGCGGTGGCGGGGTGCCCCAGGTGCTGGGCATCCTGGCGGACTTCACGGCCAATCCGGTGTTCCTTGAGACGGCCGACGGCCAGCTGCTGTACGCGGCGGGCCCCGAGTCCGGGCCGGTCTCCGCCGATCCGCTCCAGGTCTGGGACGGGATGCGCGGCGGCCGGGCGGCCCGGGAGTCGCCGCCCGTCGGCGCGGTGCTGGCGGATGTGCCGGGCGGCGGTCCGGGGACCGGTTCGGTACGGGCCAGGCTGGTCCTGCTGGCCGTGGACGGCCCGCTGGTGACGGTGCACCGGATGGCGGCGGAGCGCGCGGCGGGCCTGCTCGCCGTGGTGCTGATGCAGGCCCGCCAGGAGGAGGAGCTCGCCGCGCGCGGGCGCGGTGACTTCCTGACGGATCTGGCGGAGGGGCGGATCGCCCCCGAGGACGCGCCGGCCCAGGCCCGGGTGCTGGGCTTCAAACCGGGCGGGATGCCGCTGCTGCCCGTGGTGATGCGGCTGGCCCCCGAGCTGTCCCCGTCCGGCAACTGGGCGCTGCTGGCCCGTGCGGTCCTGGAGGAGCTGTCCGCTGTGGGGGTACCGGTGCTGCTCGGGGTGCGGCCGGTGGAGGGCCGGGTGCCGCTGCTGCTGGCGCTGCGGACCGACACGGAGCGCACGGCGGTGGCCGACCGGGTCGCCGCGGCACTGCGGGCCGGGGTGGAGCGGGCCGGTCTGGAACGGGCGGGATCCCATCCCCCGGTCGTCGTGGTCGGGGTGGCGGGCAGCTGGGCGACGGCCGGTGCGGGGCTCCGGCACGCGGCGGAGACGGCCACGGCGGCACAGGGGCTCAGCGACCGGCCCTGGTACGACGCCCGGCGCCTCGATATCGACCTGCTGCTCTGGCGGCTGCGGGACCACCCGGATCTGGCGGCGTTCGTCGAACGGGCGATCGGCCCGCTGCGCGACCACGACCGCACCTCGCGTCCGCCGCTGCTGCCGACGCTGGAGACCTACCTCGCCCATGCGGGCCGCAAGGCGGAAACGGCGCGCGAGCTGCATCTGAACCGTCAGACGCTGTACAACCGGCTCGCCCGTATCGGTGAACTTCTCGGCACCGATCTGGACGACCCGCAGGCGGTGCTGGCCCTGAGCCTGGCGCTGCGCGCCCGCCGCCACGCGTCGTAGCGGCCGCCCGCACCCGGCTCAGTGGTTCCGGGCCACCGCCAAAGGCTGCGCCAACTCGTCGTACACGCTCAGCACTTGGGCGATCGTGTCGTCTTCGGTCGGCCAGCTCGCCGCCTGCGCGAGACCCGCGGCGGCCAGCCGGTCCCGTTCCGCCGGATCGCCGAGCAGCCGGGCCACGGCTCGGGCGAGCGCCTCCGCGTTCCCGTACGGCACGAGTTCCGCGGCGTCACCCACGAGTTCGGGCACCCCGCCGACCGCGGTGGCGACCAGCGGCACACCGATCCGCAGCGCGTCCTGGGCCACCAGCGAGCGGGCCTCCCAGCGGCTGGGCAGCACGACCAGATCGGCGGCGGCCAGCAGTTCGGTGGCGTCGGTTCGGCCGCCGATCAGCGCGACGGGCAGGTCCTCGGCCTTGATCCGACGCTGCAGAGCCGCCCGTTCGCGCCCCTCCCCCGCGATGACCAGCAGGGGCACGGTGTCGAGCCGTCGCCAGGCGCGCGCCGCGTCGAGCAGCGCGCCGAACCCGTGCTGCGGCACCAGGCTGCCGACCGCCATGATCAACGGCCGCTCCACCGCGCCGAGTTCGGCCCGCGTCTTGCCGTCGGGCAGCACGGCGGGGATCCGGGGTGGAGGCGTGGCGACGGGCGCGAGCCGGGCGTCGCGCGCCCCACGGCGCCGGGCCCGGTCGACCAGGTCCGACGAGGCGCCGAGCACAACGGCCGCCGCGCGGGCGGCCCTTCGCTCCAGCAGGTGCAGCAGCCGGCGGCGGGCGCCCTCGGCGTGGGACCGGGTGTGCCAGGTGACGACCAGCGGGACGCGGCGTCCGCCGAGCGCCAGAGCGGCCCGTACGGCGGCGTGCGGTCCGTGCGCGTGGACCACGTCGGCACCGGCGCAGGCAGCGCGCAGCGCGGCGACGGCGGCGGGATCGGTGCGCCTCGGTACGGGCGCGAAGTGCGCCCCCGTCGCGGAGAAATCGTAGGTGCGGTCCAGTCCGGCGGGCGCGCAGACCGTGACCTGCACACCTCTCGCGACCAGTCCGGCGGCCAGCGAGCCGACATGGGCGCTGCTTCCCGGACTGCCTCCGCCCAGCACTTGGACCGTACGCAGCTGTGACACGTTGAATGGCTCCCGGGGCTGCCGAGTCGGCGGTGTGTACACGGCCAAGGATGCCAGTCCGTACGCACGTTCCGGCACGGCAGGACCGTAACTCCGGTGCGCAACGCAACAAACCGGGCGTGGCGCACCACTCGCACGGGTGAAGATCGCGGGGCGCCGCGGGGGCGCCGCCCAACGGGATCAGCACCCCCGGAGCGCCCCGCCGGGCCGGACGGCACGGGCCGGACAGGGCTCAGGACACAGGCCCTAGCCGTCCGCCCGTGCCGTGGCGAGCAGTTCCTCCGCGTGGGCGCGGGCCGTCTCGGAGTCCTCCTGGCCCGCGAGCATCCGGGACAGCTCCCGTACCCGCTCCTCGCCCTCCAGGACGGTGACACCGCTCCTGGTCACCGAGCCGTCCACGGTCTTCTCGACCAGCAGCTGGCGGTCGGCGAACGCGGCGACCTGGGGCAGGTGGGTGACGACCACGACCTGGGCGGACTTCGCGAGCTTCGCCAGCCGCCGCCCGACCTCGACGGCGGCCTTGCCGCCGACGCCCGCGTCGACCTCGTCGAAGAGGTAGGTGGGTACGGGGTCGGAGCCCGCGAAGACCACCTCGACGGCGAGCATCACCCGGGACAGCTCACCGCCCGAGGCACCCTTGGCGATCGGGCGGGGCTGGGCGCCGGGGTGCGGGGCCAGCAGCAGTTCGACCTCGTCGGCGCCGGACGGCCCGTAGGCCACGCTGCGTCCGCCGATGTCGATGCCGGACGCCTCGTCGGCCGCCTCGGTCTGCCGGATGTCGAAGGAGACCCGGGCGTGCGGCATGGCGAGGGAGGCGAGTTCCGCGGTGACCGCCTCGGCGAAGAGGGCCGCCGCCGCCGTACGGGCGTCGGTCAGCGCCTGTCCGAGTCCGGAGAGTTCGGCGCGCAGCGCGTCCCGTTCCGCGGTCAGTTCGCCGATCCGGTCGTCGTCGCTCTCCAGCTCCGTGAGGCGCGCGGCCCCCGCCTCCGCCCAGGCCAGTACGGCGCTGATGTCCTCGCCGTACTTGCGGGTGAGTCCGGTGAGCGCGGCGCGCCGCTCCTCGACCGCGGCGAGCCGCAGCGGGTCGGAGTCCAGCTGGTCGGCGTAGCCCGCGAGTTCGCCCGCGACGTCGGAGAGCAGGATGGAGATCTCGCCGACCCGGTCCGCCAGCGCGGCGAGCGCCGGGTCGTGGGACCGGACTCCTTCCAGCGCCTGCCCGGCCGCCGCCACGACGGTCGCCCCGTCGACCGCCTCCTGGTCCTCGGGGTTGCCGGCCAGCGCGGTGTGCGCGAGGGCGGCGGCTGAGGCGAGGGCGTCGGCGTGGCCGAGCCGCTGGGCCTCGGCGGCCAGCTCGGTGTCCTCACCGGGCAGCGGTTCGATCGCGGCGACCTCGTTCAGCCCGAAGCGCAGCAGGTCGGCTTCCTGGGCGCGTTCGCGGGCGCGCGTCGTCAGCTCGTCGAGTTCACCGGCGACCTCGCGCAGCCGCCGGTAGGCCGCCGCGTACGCGGTGTGCGGTTTGGTGACACCGTCGCCCGCGTACCGGTCGAGGGCCTGCCGCTGCCTGGCCGGCTTGAGCAGCCCCTGCTGGTCGGTCTGGCCGTGCACGGCGACGAGTTCGTCGGCGAGTTCGGCCAGCACGCCCACCGGGACGGATCTGCCGCCCAGATGTGCGCGCGAGCGCCCCTCCGCCGAAACGGTACGGCTGATCAGCAGCGCGCCGTCCTCGATCTCGGCCCCGGCCTCCTCGGCCCGCAGCGCCGCCGCGTCGCCCTCGGACACCGTGATCCGGCCCTCGACGACCGCGGCCTTCGCGCCGATCCGCACGAGGGCGGGGTCGGCGCGTCCGCCGAGCAGCAGCCCCAGACTGGTGACGACCATGGTCTTGCCCGCGCCGGTCTCACCGGTCACGGCGGTGAAACCGGGTGACAGCTCCACCACCGCGTCGTCGATGACTCCGAGCGACCGTATCCGCATCTCCTCCAACACGGACATGACCATACGAGGTTTCGTGGCCCCCGCGCACACGGGCCGCGGCCGGGACACCGGATCGGGTGGGTACCAAGGACTCCCCGGGTGCCCCGTCCGGGGTCAGTGCGGGGCGCCCCGCCACCCCGACACCGGCAGCGCGAACTTGGCCACCAGCCGGTCCGTGAAGGACGCCTGGTGCAGCCGGGCCAGCCGTACGGGCACCGCGCCGCGCCGCACCTCGACCCGCGCTCCGGCGGGCAGCTCGACGGTCCTGCGCCCGTCGCACCACAGCACCCCGTGCGGGGTGTGCGGCTGGACCTCGACGGCGAGCACCGACGTGGGCGAGGTCACCAGCGGCTTGGCGAACAGCGCGTGGGCGCTGATCGGGACCATCAACAGCGCCTCGACCTCGGGCCAGACGACGGGTCCGCCGGCCGAGAAGGCGTACGCGGTCGAACCGGTGGGCGTCGCGCACACGATGCCGTCGCAGCCGAACCCGGTCACCGGGCGCCCGTCGATCTCCAGCACGACCTCCAGCATCCGCTCGGGCGACACCTTCTGCACGGCTGCCTCGTTGAGTGCCCAGTCGGTGTGGACGACGGTTCCGTTGCTGTGCACGACGACGTCGATCGTCATGCGTTCCTCAACGGTGTACGCCCGGGTGACGACCCGGTCGACGACCTTGTCCAGATCGTCGCGCTCCGCCTCGGCGAGGAAGCCCACCCTGCCCAGGTTGACGCCGAGCATCGGCACCCCGGAGGCGCGCGAGAGCTCCGCGCCGCGCAGCAGTGTCCCGTCCCCGCCGAGCACGATCAGCAGTTCGCAGCCGTTCACCGCCTCGGGGGTGGCATCGGTGACCGTCTCGACGGACGGTGGCAGCGGCAGGTCGGCCGCCTCGGTCGCCAGCACCCGTACGCCCAGGCCGTTGCGCAGCAGGCCCTGGACCACGAGCTCGGCGCTGCGGATCGCGGCCGGCCGGCCGGTGTGTGCCAGAAGAAAGACTGTTCGTGCCGTATTCGTCGTCAACGAGGCCCCTCCGCCACTGCACGGTCGACATCCGCGGGATCCAGCTCCGGTGCTCCGGCCCGCAGCCACAGAAAGTACTCGACATTTCCCGAGGGTCCGGGCAACGGGCTCGCCGTCACGCCCCGGACCCCCAGTCCGAGCGCCCAGGCCCGGCGCGCCACCTCGCGTACGGCTTCGGCCCGCAGTTCGGGACTGCGGACCACTCCGCCGCTGCCGAGCCGCTCCTTGCCCACCTCGAACTGCGGCTTGACCATGAGGACCAGGTCCGCGTCGGGGGCGGCGCAGCGCGCCAGCGCGGGCATGACGAGCCCCAGCGGGATGAACGACAGGTCGCCCACCACCAGGTCGACCGCCTCGCCGTCGATCGCCTCCGGCGTCAGCTCCCGTACGTTGGTGCGGTCCTTGACGGTGACGCGGTCATCGGACTGGAGCGACCAGGCGAGCTGCCCGTAGCCGACGTCCACGGCGACGACGTGGGCCGCTCCGGCCCGCAGCAGCACATCGGTGAACCCACCGGTGGACGCTCCGGCGTCCAGGGCGCGCCGCCCCTCCACCTCCAGTCCCAGGGGTACGAAGGCGGCGAGGGCGCCCGCCAGCTTGTGGCCGCCCCGTGAGACGTACTCGGGGTCGCTGTCGTCCTTGGTGACGACGACGGCGGCACTCGTCTCGACCTGGGTGGCCGGTTTGGTCGCGGTGCTGCCGCCGACGGTCACCCGTCCTGCGGCGATCAGCTGGCTGGCATGCTCGCGTGAGCGGGCGAGCTTTCTGCGTACCAGCTCGGCGTCGAGGCGGCGACGGGCCACTCCTGCCACGTTCGGTTCAGCTCCTGTTGTTGTACGAGTTGTGGTGCGAGTCGTTGTACGAGTTGGTGTTCGGCGGCACCGGTGCGGGTGCCGGGGCGGGTACGGGCCCGGCGTCCAGGCCGGTCAGCGCGTCGCGCAGTCCGCGGTGTACATCCTCGTACACCTCGATGTGGCCGCCCGCCGGGAGGCGGTCGGCGTCGGCGAGACGCTCCAGTCCCGCGTCCACCCCGGCGTTGCCGGTGGGCGTGCGGACGACGCCGAGGGGCGCCGGGGCCTCCGGGTCGTGCGCGGCCGCCCGGGGCGGCTCCTGCGGCGCGTCCTGCGGGATCTCCCCGGGCGCGGTTCCGGCGGCCGTCCCCGGCCCCGGCATCGAGTCGCTCATGCGGGAAACGCTACCCCGACGGGCTGCGGTACCGTCGATCACGATGGCGACCATGGCGGAGTGCCGCAGCGCACTCGACAGACTTTCGGACAACCTCGCGGGGGCCGACGGCGACGTGCGCAGCGCGGCGTCCCTCGACCGTTCGCTGAGCTGCCACATCAAGGACCTCGACATCACGTTCACCGGCCGGCTGGCCGGCGGCCGGATCCAGGTCCTGGACACGGTCGAGGGGCCGCCTCCGCAGAGGGCGGAGATACGTCTCGCGATGACCGGGGACGATCTGGTGGCCCTGGTGAACGGCGAGCTGAACTTCGCCAAGGCGTGGGGCTCGGGCCGGGTACGCCTGGAGGCCGGCTTCCGCGACCTCCTGAAGCTCAGGTCCCTCCTGTAGCCCTGCCCCTTGCCGAGCCCGTCCCGTAGCGGTCGCATCAAGCCCGCCCGGCGGTTGAGGACGAAGCGTGGCCGCGGGGCTCCCGCACCGCGCAGGGCCCCTCTTACGCCGACGCGGCCCGCGCGACCCGCGCGGCCGGCACCACCAGCGGTGTCCCCGTCTCCGGATCGGAGATCACCTGGCACCGCAGCCCGAACACCCGCTCCACCAGTTCCGCGGTGACGATCTCCCCGGGCGGGCCCTCCGCGACGATCTCGCCCTCCCGCATCGCGACGAGGTGCGTGGCGTACCGCGCGGCGTGGTTCAGATCGTGCAGGACGGCCACCAGCGTGCGCCCCTGTGTCTCGTGCAGCTCCGCGCACAGGTCGAGCACATCGATCTGGTGCTGGATGTCCAGGTAGGTCGTCGGCTCGTCCAGGAGCAGCAGCGGCGTCTGCTGCGCGAGGGCCATCGCGATCCAGACGCGCTGCCGCTGACCGCCGGACAATTCATCGACATAGCGATCACCGAGTTCACCGACGCCGGTCGACGCCATCGATTCCTCGACAATGCGTTCGTCCTCGGGCGACCACTGCCGCAGCAGCCCCTGGTGCGGATAGCGGCCTCTGGCCACCAGATCCGCCACGGTGATGCCGTCCGGCGCGATCGAGGACTGGGGCAGCAGCCCCAGCGTCCTGGCGACCTTCTTCGCGGGCATCCGGTGAATCGCCTGCCCGTCCAGCAGCACCTGGCCCCGGCTCGGCCTGAGCATCCGGGAGAGCGCCCGCAGCAATGTCGACTTGCCGCAGGCGTTGGGGCCGACGATCACGGTGAACGAGTGGTCGGGTATCTCGACCGAGAGGTTCTCCGCGATGACCCGCTGGTCGTAGCCGAGGGTCACCGAGTCCGCGGTGAGGCGCTGCATGGTCGTACTCCGTGAGTCGGTCGGGGGGCTGGTGAGGGGCTGAGCGGCGGGCGAGGGTTTCACGCGGCCGGTGGCACCGGCCGCGCCAGCGCCAGCGGCGTCGACGGAGGCGGAGGCGTTCTTCATATGCGCCCCGCCTTCCGCTCGGACACCAGCAGCCACAGCAGATAGCAGCCGCCGAGCACTCCGGTCACCACGCCGACGGGCAGTTGCCGGTCGCCGAAGGCGTCGAGCGCGACCCAGTCGGCGACGAGCAGCAGAGCGGCGCCCATGAAGGTCGAGGCCACGAGGTTGGGACCGGTCGAGCGGGTCAGCCGGCGGGCCAGCTGCGGGGCGCTGAGCGAGACGAACGCGATCGGCCCGGCGGCGGCCGTGGCGACGGCGACGAGCAGCACGGCGGAGCCCATCAGGACGAGCCGGGTACGTTCGACCCTTACACCGAGCGCGTACGCGGCGTCGTCGCCCATCTCCATCACCCGCAGGGCGGGCCCGTGCGCGAACACCAGCGGCAGCAGGACACCGCAGACCGCGAGCAGCGGCCAGACCTGCGCCCAGTCCCGTCCGTCGAGCGAGCCGGTCATCCAGACGACGGCCCGGGTGGCGTCCACGAGGTTGGCCTTGGTGATCAGGTACTGGGTCACGGCGGTCAGCATGGCAGCGGCGCCGATACCGACCAGGACGAGCCGGAAGCCGTGCACCCCGCGCTTCCACGCCAGCAGGTAGACGGCGACCCCGGTCAGCAGACCGCCGGCCACCGCCCCGCCCGCGACCGCCGTCGCCCCGCCCTGGAACAGCACGATCACGGTCAGCGCACCCACCGTCGCGCCCTGGCCGAAGCCCAGCACGTCGGGGCTGCCGAGCGGGTTGCGCGAGACGGTCTGGAAGACGGCGCCGCCGGCGCCGAGCGCCGCGCCCACGAGGAGCCCGACCAGCACCCGCGGCAGCCGCAGGTCCGTGACGATGAACTCCTGCTGGAAGGTGCCGTGTCCGAAGAGCGTGGTGACGACCTCGCCCGGGGTCATGGTGAAGTCGCCGCTGCCGATGAGGACGACTCCGGCCCCCGCCACCACGGCGGCGAGCAGCAGAATCACCAGGGACGCCCGGACGTTCATCCGGAACGAGTACCCGCCGGCCGTCCGCACGGCCCGCACCGACCGGGCCGTCCCGGTCCTCCCCGCCGCCTCTGCCGTCTCCGTCGCCCGCGCCGTCTCCTTCGTGTGCGTGGCCCTCACAGCTGGGACATCCTCTTGCGTCGTACGAGATGGATGAAGACCGGCCCGCCGATCAGCGCGGTGACGATACCGACCTGGAGTTCGGCGGGGCGGGCGATGATCCGGCCGACCACGTCCGCGCCGAGCAGCAGCACCGGGGAGAGCACGGCCGCGTACGGCAGGATCCAGCGCATGTCGGGACCCGTGATCACCCGCACCAGGTGCGGGATCATCAGCCCGATGAAGACGATCGGTCCGCACGCGGCGGTCGCCGCCCCGCACAGCAGGGTGACGGCGAGCATGGCGAGGACCCGGGTTCTGGTCAGATGTGCGCCGAGCGCCCGTGCCGTGTCGTCGCCCATCTCCAGTGCGTTGAGCGGTCGGGCGATGAGCAGGGTCAGCACGACGCCGATCGCGATGAACGGCCACACCTTGCCGACCGTCTCGGTGTTCGCGGAGGCGAGCGAGCCGACGGTCCAGAACCGCAGCCGGTCCAGCGCCGCCGAATCCAGCAGCTGTACGGCGTTGACGTACCCGTACAGCGCCGCGGTGACCGCGGTCCCGGCGAGCGCGAGCCGTACCGGAGTGGCGGACCGGCTGCCCCCGAGCAGGTACACGGCCACGGACACGATCGCGGCACCGGCGAAGGCGAACCAGACGTACCCGGTCAGTGAGGTCACACCGAAGAAGCTGATGGCGGAGACGACCGCCGCGGACGCCCCCGCGTTGACGCCCAGCAGTCCGGGCTCGGCCAGCGGGTTACGGGTCAGCGCCTGCATCACGGCCCCGGCGAGGCCGAGCGCGCTGCCGACGATCAGCCCGAGAACGGTCCGGGGAATCCTCACCTTCCGTACGAGGACGTCGTCGCTGCTCCCGGCGTAGTGGAACAGCCCGTGCCAGACGTCGGCGAGGGGCAGGGCCTTGGCGCCGATCCCGATACTCGCCAGGCACACCAGCACCAGGAGCACCAGGGCCGCCAGGAGCCCTGCGGCTCGTACCGCATGGCGCCTGGGGGGCGCGGGCTTGTCCGGCGCGGCTGTCGGGCCTGCACTCGGTTCCGGGGGACTCTCAACGAACACGCCGGTTAGGTTAGCCTACCCTGCTGTGGCCTCGATGCGGCCTCCCGCACCCTCGCTCCGGCCGCCCGCAGGCTCCCCGCCGGACGCCGCCACGATCACCTCCGCCCGCGCCGCGGCCAGCGAGCTCGCCGCCAACGGCCGGAACCGGGCCAGGCCGGGAACCAGCTCCGCCATGGTCATCTCGGCGTTGACGAAACACAGGTCCTCCGGCGCCACCCCCTTCTCACCGAAGTACGCCCGCAGGTAGGGCGTCTGGAAGTCCCAGCCCTCCCGAGGGGTTCCCGGGCCGTAGGCACCACCCCGCGGGCTGATCACCACGACCTTCGTCCCCCGGAGCAGGCCCTCCCCCGTGTCCGGGTCGGTGAGGGCGCCGGGGAAGCCCACCCGGTCGATCCACGCCTTCAGCGAGGCGGAGACCGAGAAGTTGTACATCGGGGCACCGACCAGCACAGTGTCCGCCGCCAGCAGTTCGGTGATCAGCGGCCGCGTCAGCGACCACTCCCGCTTCTCGGCCTCGCTCCCGGTCAGCGCGTCCACTCCGTCCGGCGGAACGAGGCCGGTCCGCTCCACCCGGCGGCCGAGCGAGCAGTAGGCGGTTCCCAGCGGTGGCACCGGGTCGGCGGCCAGGTCCCGGTACCGGTATCCGGCCGGGCCGTGCGCGGTCCGCCAGGTGCGGGCGTACAGGGCGGTCAGCTGCCTGCTGACCGACTCCTCGGAGCGATTGGCACTGGCATCCAGATGCAGCAAGGACGTCATCGGCTCTCCTGTCACTTCAGCTACGTTGCGTTCGTCAGGAGGGGTGACGGAACAGAACGGCGAAAGGTGACCGGTGGACGAGCGCGAGGCACTGGCGGAACGCTTCGAGGCACAGCGCGGCCTGCTGCGCGCGGTTGCCCACCGGATGCTCGGCTCACTGGACGAGGCGGAGGACGCCGTCCAGGAGACCTGGCTCCGCCTCTGCCGGGTCGACGCCGGCGAGGTGGACAACCTGGCCGGCTGGCTGCGGACCGTGGTGACCCGCATCTGCCTGGACATGCTGCGTACCCGCAGATCACGGAGGGAGGACCTGGCCGGGCAGGAGGTTCTCGACCAGGTCGCGAAGTCCGCCCAGGGCAGCCCGCCGGAGGACGAGGCGCTGCTGGCCGACTCGGTGAGCCGCGCGCTGCTCGTGGTGCTGGACACGCTGGAACCCGTCGAGCGGATCGCGTTCGTGCTGCACGACATGTTCGCCGTGCCGTTCAGCGAGATCGCGCCCGTCGTGGAACGCACGCCGGTCGCCACGAAGAAGATCGCCAGCCGTGCCCGCCACAAGGTGCGGGGCACTCCCGCGGTCCCGGCGGCCGAGCTCGCCCGGCACCGGCAGGTCGTCTCGGCGTTCCTCGCCGCCGCGCGGGCCGGTGACCTCACCGCGGTCCTCGCCGTACTGGCTCCCGATGTGGTGCGCCGCGCCGACCCCGTCGCGGTACCGCCGGGCGGCACGGCCGAGGCCCGCGGCGCGCGAGCCGTCGCGGAGGGGACGGCCGCGCTGGCGCACCGGTCACAACTGGCCGAACTGGCGCTGGTCAACGGCATGGTGGGAGTCGTCGTGGCCCCGCGCGGCCGCCTGCTGTTCGCGCTCACCTTCACCATCGAGGGCGACAGGATCACCGAGTACGACGTGATCGCCGACCCCGCACGCCTCCGGCGGCTCGACCTCGCCGTCCTCGGCTGACATCCGACCGGCTGCCCGACCGGACCACGGAAAGGACCACGGAGAGGAGCACCGGCCGGACGAGGTCGACCGGATCGCCGCCGCTACAGCCCGAGCCTGGCCACGGCCTTCCCCGCGTCCAGCCCGCACGACCCTTCCCCGGCCTGGGACCACGCCGCCCCGCACAGGGCCCGCAGGCCGTCGAGCGCCTCCCCCTCGCCCTCCAGCACGAGCTGTTCGCCCCGGACGGACGCCGTCCAGCCGCCACAGCCGAAGCCCTCGCCCGCCTGCGTCACCTCGGGCTGCCCCGTCAGCAGTCCCCGCAGATCGGCGTCCACGTAGGTCGGCCGGTGCTCCGGCTTCGCGGCCACCAGTTGCACCGCGTCCGTCACCCCAGTCAGCACCAGCAGCGAGTCCACGCCACCGTTGAACGCTCCCTCGATGTCCGTGTCGAGCCGGTCCCCGACCACCAACGGCCGCTCCGCGCCGGTCCGCAGCACCGTCTCCCTGTGCATCGGGGGCAGCGGCTTCCCGGCCACCTGGGGCTCGGCCCCGGTCGCGATCCGTACGACCTCCACGGCGGCCCCGTTGCCGGGCGCGATTCCCCGGGCGCTCGGAATGGTCAGATCCGTGTTGGACGCGAACCACGGCAACCCGCGATTGACCGCGTAGGCCGCCTCGGCGAACCGGCCCCACGCCATGTCGGGCCCGCCGTATCCCTGCGCGACCGCCACCGGTTCGTCGTCCGCCGACTCCACCGGCCGCAGGCCGCGTTCACGCAGCGCCACCCGTAGCCCCTCGCCGCCGACCACCAACACCCGCGCCCCGGACGGGAGCTGATCGGCGATCAGCCGGGCCACGGCCTGCGCCGAAGTGATCACGTCGGACGCCTCGGCCGGCACCCCCAGCTCGGTCAGATGCTCCGCCACCGCATCCGGCGTCCGCAGCGCGTTGTTGGTCACGTACGCCAGGTGCATTCCACCGTCCCGCGCCGTGCCGAGCGCCTCGACCGCATGGTCGATCGCCTGCCCGCCCGCGTACACCACCCCGTCGAGATCGAGCAGAGCCGTGTCGTACGCCTCACTCAACGCGGTACTGATCCCGCTCGGCCTGGTCCTGCTCGCCTGGCTCATATCCTGCGCTCCTCATTGCCTGCTTCTCCCCCCGATCATCCCGCATCCCCGAACCGCACATACGATGCAGAAATGAATTCACGAGGCCCTGCGGACCAGGGACTGCACCTGATTCCGTTCCGTGGACTGCGCTACGTCCCCGAGCTGGTCGGCAGCCTCGCCGCGGTGACCTCGCCCCCGTACGACGTCGTCGTACGGCCCGACGGGCTGCTCCACCTGGAATCGGCGGATCCGTACAACATCGTGCGCCTGATCCTCCCGCAGGCCGACACCGCGTCCGCCCGCCACGAACAGGCCGCCGCCACGCTCAACCGCTGGCTCGCCGAGGGGATCCTCGCCCCCGATCCCGAGCCCGCGTTCTACGTGTACGAGCAGCGCAACGACGAGATCCTCCAGCGTGGCGTCATCGGCGCGCTGGCCCTCTCCGGCCCCGCCGACGGCATCGTGCTCCCGCACGAGGACGTGATGGCCGATGTCGTCGAGGACCGTGCCGACCTGATGCGGACCACCGAGGCCCACCTCGAACCGCTGCTGCTGACCTACCGCAGCGACGGCGACGCCACCGGGGCGACCGCCGTCATCGAGCGGACGATCCACCGCCCGCCGCTGTTCTCCACCACCACGGAGGACGGATTCAGCCACCGGCTCTGGGCAATCACCGACGCCGCCGAACAGTCGGTGCTGGAGACGAATCTGGCCCGTCACCAGGCCCTGATCGCCGACGGCCACCACCGCTGGGCCACCTATCTCAGGCTTCAGCGGGAACACTCCGTCCCCGGTGCCTGGGACTTCGGTCTGGTCCTCCTGGTCGACACGGCCCGGTACCCGCTCCGGGTCCGGTCCATCCACCGGCTGCTGCACGGACTGCCGGTCGCCGACGCGCTCGCCGCGCTGACCG
This sequence comes from Streptomyces sp. NPDC091387, assembly GCF_044756945.1. Lineage (NCBI taxonomy): Bacteria > Bacillati > Actinomycetota > Actinomycetes > Kitasatosporales > Streptomycetaceae > Streptomyces > Streptomyces sp. NPDC091387. The sequence goes on from NZ_JBIVTZ010000005.1 coordinate 476,550, forward strand.
GTCTCTTCCGCATCCGCGACATCGAGGGGCCGCTCCCCCGGGCCCTGGACGCCCTGGCGGGGGCAGCCGCCGAGAGCAACGCCTTCCTGCTCGCGGGCGACGGCGGTTTCCATCTGGTCGACCGCCCCGACGAGGCCCTGCTGACCCGCACCATCCGGGCCGACCGCCCGGCCGCCTGGCGCACCCTCGACGCCACGGTCCTGCACTCGGCGCTGCTGGACCACGTCTGGGAGATCCCGGACGATCCGGCGCACATCGCGTACATCCACGACACCGCGGCCGCCGTCGAACAGGCCGAGCGCCACAACGCCACGGCGGTGCTGATGCATCCCGTACGCGAGGAAGTCGTCCGGGACCTGGCCCGGCAGGGCGTCACCATGCCACGCAAGTCGACCTCTTTCGGCCCCAAACCGGCCACTGGCCTGGTCCTGCGCAGCCTGCTCCTCGACTGATCCTGCCCCCGGACACGCAGAAGAGGGCGGCACCCCGGCTGGGGTGCCGCCCTCTTCTTGTGCGTTACGCCTTGACCGGACCGTCCTCGTCGTCGTCCTCGTCGTCGAGGTCGTCGTCATCGAGGTCGTCGTCATCGTGGTCGTCCGCGGCGGCTACCACCGGCGCCTCGACGTCATCCGCCGCGTCCGTGGCGGCGGGGGCGGAAACGGGGGTGCCGTCCTCGTCATCGTCACCGAGAACGTCGACGAACTCGACACCGTCCAGCTCGGCAAGCCGGTCCGACGCGTCGGTGGAGCCGTCCTTGTCGGCCTCCAGGGCCTTCCCGAACCACTCACGCGCCTCGTCCTCGCGCCCTGCGGCCAGCAGCGCGTCCGCGTACGCGTAGCGCAGTCGCGGCGTCCACGAGTGGACGGCGCTGGAGGCCAGCTCGGAACTCTGCAGGGTCACGATGGCGGCGTCGATCTGCCCCATGTCCCGGCGGGCGCCGGCAGCGACCAGACGCATCTCGACCTGTCCGGCCTTGTCCAGCTTCTGCACCTCGGGCTCGCCGGCCATGGCCATCGCCCGCTCGGGCCGGCCGAGTCCGCGCTCGCAGTCGGCCATCACCGGCCACAGCTCCACGGAACCGGTCATCCGACGGGACGCCCGGAACTCCGCCAGCGCCTCCGCGTACTTCTGCGTCGCGTAGGCGGCGAAGCCCGCTGCCTCACGCACGGCGGCGACCCGCGAGGCCAGTCGCAGGGCGATGCGCGAGTACGCGTACGCCTGCTCGGGGTCCTCGTCGAGCAGCCGGGCCACCATGACCAGGTTCCTGGCGACATCCTCGGCGAGGGTCTTGGGCAGGCTCATCAGCTCCTGCCGGACATCCTTGTCGATCTCGTGGCCGGTGACCTCGTCGGGGATGGGAAGCCGCTTGATCGGCTCGCGCTCACGCTCGTCCCGACGCTCGTACCCGCCGCGGTCACCACGGTCGTCGCGGCCGCGGTAGCCACCCCGGTCGCCATCGTCCCGCCGACCGCGGAAACCACCGGAGGCACCGCCCCGGCTGTCGTCGCGGCGGAAGCTGCCACCGGAGGAGCCGGAGCTGCCACGGTTGTCGTCACGGCGGAAGCCGCCGCCGGTGCTGCCGCCGCGGTTGTCGTCGTCACGACGGGGGCCGCGCGGACGGTCGTCACGCCGCTCGAACCCACCACCGGAAC